>DILD01000077.1:0-24999 GCA_002424845.1 Thiobacillus denitrificans
GGTCGCGGTGATCGGCGCCGACGCCCGCCATCTGCCGGCACGCCCCGCGGCCGGCCTGTTCACACAGGCCACCCGCGCGCAACTCGGCCTGCCCACCGCGGAAGAGGAAGCCGACGCAGCCACCAACGATCTGATCCAGTTGCTGATCCAGGGGCCCGCACTCCTCAGTTGGCAGGCGTGGAACAACGATGAGCCGAACCCCGCCTCGCCGCTGGTGCTGCGGCTGCAGGCGCTGCACCAGGCCGCATGGAAAATCGCCCTGCCCGAGCGGATCGGCGGTCTGCCGCCCGCGCAATCCAGCCGGCTGCCCGACATCGGCGCACAACCCGCACCGGTGGCGCCGGCCCCATCCCTGCCACGGCGCTATTCGGCCACCGCCTACCAGACCCTGCTCGACTGTCCGTACCGCTTTTTTGTGACCCATGTGCTGGGTATCCGTGAACTCGGGGAAGCTGACGATGCGCTCGACAAGAGCGATTACGGCAATGCCCTGCACCGCATCCTGAAAGCGTTTCACGACAGCACTCCGCCACCGGAACCTGGCCCCGCACTGGCCCGATTGCGGGAAATCTCCGCCGCCGAATTCGCCACGCTGCCCGCCTGGACGGCGGCGGCGTGGCGCAGCCGCTGGCAAGCCGTCCAGCCTGCCTACATCGATGCTTGGCTGACCCATATGGCCGCAGGCTGGCGCTATGAATCCGGCGAAACCGATTTCGCGGTGCCGCACCGCGTGGCCGGCCTGGGCGATATTACCCTGCACGGTCGCATCGACCGCGTCGATGTCAGGGGCGATGCCCGTTATGTAATCGACTACAAGACCGGCGCCGCGCTCAGTCTGAAAAAGAAACTCCAGGCGCCCGGCGAAGCCGTCCAGCTGCCTTTCTACGCCTGGCTGTGCGAAGCTGCCGCGGCTTATCTGCCGATCAACGAATCCCCCGTCGCCGCAATCGAGCTCTCCGGTGAAACCGACGTCGATGCCATCAGCCGCCGTCTGCCCGAACTGCTCGAAGCCCTTGCCGCCGGAGCCGCATTGCCCGCTTCAGGCATCGATGCCGTCTGCCGGCATTGCGAAGCACAGGGCTTGTGCAGAAAAGGCATGTGGAATGAATAAGTCCGCGGACAGGGCCATCCCGTCCGCGGACTGATGCCTGAACCGGCAGCGCGAAGCGCCGGTTCAGGCATCAGGCGATGCGATGCCAACCCTTTACTGGTGGCAGTCGCTGCAATAGACGGTGCCCAGGCGCAGGTGATAACGCACCTCCTCACCCGGCTCGACAATGCGCTGGCAGCTGTCACACACGGTGCCCACATCCATTACGATGCGATCGAAGCCTTCCACAAAGGGCTGCTCGACGCCGTTCTCCACCCGGCCGAAAGGCTTTATCTTGACGATGTCGCCACGATAGCTTTCCTCAATCACCCGCCAGCGATCGATCAGGTGCTCGGGCACTCCATGCCGGCGGATGCAATCATCCATCAGCTTTTCACGATAATCGAACACGTCGTCCGGAATGACCATCCAGTGATGGCTGTTGCGCGGCCGGTCTCCAAAGTACATTTTTTCGCCGGTGAAAACCTGACGCAGAAAGGAATACACCTTCTCGATCAGGCGCTGCTTGGTCACCCCCATGAAATAGGGAGACAGCACCGGATCGATAAAAACCTGGGTATAAAAATCGGTCAGAATCGCATGCAGCAATTCGCCTTGCTTCAGCGCCGCCCACATTTCGGGATCCGGGGGAAATTCCCTGCGGTCGGATTCAAGCGCAGCGGAAACATTCTCATCGCGCGGGCTGCCACGAAGTTCCCTGAGCACGAATGAGTCTGCCAGGATGTTCCTGTCTTCCACCCCCGCTTCGACGGCACGCTTCCGTGCGCCCTCGACCATGTCGGGATTCCCCGCCAGGTATACGCGCCACCCTGCCAGTTCAGGGTGCCGCGCAAACGCAACCGCCTCGGCACGCCCTTGCTGAAACGGTTCGGGTGCGGTTTCATCGCGCGACACACAGGGCACGTAATGAAAACCGGGGTGCTTGCGCTCAAGCTCATGCAGCGCGTCAATCAGATACAGGCCATCGCGGGCAGAACTGCCGTGATAAAGGTAAATCTGGCCTGCATGACCTGCCGCCAACGCCGCCCGGGCAATTCCGATCAGCGGTGCAAGCCCCGTACCGGTCCCGATCAGCATCAGGTTTTGTTGCCGGTTTTGCGGCGCATAGACGCAGTCCCCGCTGGGTCCATGGATGTCGATTTCGCCATTGACTTCCAGCGCGTCGAACAGCCAGTTGCTCATGGCACCATTTTTCATGCGCTTGATGTGCAGTTCCAGGTAAGGATCCTCGCCGGGCACACTGGCCAGCGAATAGCTGCGGGTCACGCCATCCGGGCGACGCAGATTAAGAAACTGGCCTGAACGATAATTCACCGCCAGTTCCGGTTCGAGCTGGATGCGCACGATATCCGCAGCCAGCTGCTCCTTGGCAACAACCACGGCCTTGAAATAAAGATCCTCTTCAGCGGGCGGCGCAACCTCCATGTCCTGTACGGGCCGGCAGACACAGGGCAAAAAATAATTTTTTGCCGCCAGGCTGGCCTTGATGCCGCGTTGCGCGCCTTTCGGCAGTTTGCCGCTGACCATGCGCTGCATGCAGACATGACAGATGCCGTCACGACACGAGAAGGGCAAATTGACCCCCTGGCGCAGAAATGCCTCCAGTATGGTTTCACCCGCGCGACAACTATAGGTCTTGCCTTGATACGTAATTTCAGCCATTTCTCTTTTCCAGATTCGCCGGATCCCCTGCGCAGGCACGGCTGCTGCCGGGGATCTCGATCCAGTCTTCCCTGAGGATGCGCACACGCAGGGCTTCCCTGGACAATTGCATCATATTTTTCACGCCTGTGCGCAGGGCCACCTGCAACAGATAATCGGTATTGCAGTCGTATTCACGGCAGACACGCGGACGGCTTTCCCTGTTTTTGCATCGGAGCGCCGCTCGGTCCAGGTGGATGCAGAACCCATCGGGGGACTTGTCGACGCATCCCTTGGCAGGGGCCCCATTTTCACCGGGCGGGCGTTCGCGCTCATCAAAGCGCACGATCAGGCGGCAGCAAAACGTGTCGCAGCCCAGCCGCCTGCCTTCGTCGCAATCAATCAGCTTGTCGCGCAAGCCCCGAGACCCCGGTCATGACAGCAAACAGGTTTTCAGGTCTTAGCGCCACGAAATCCGGGCGCCCCACCAGAGCAGGCCCTCGGCCAACAGGCACAGCAGGCCTGCTGCGACGGGCTGCTTGTGCAAACCCTCAGGCGTTACCCGTACTCGATGTGTCCGATTCATCACTCCCTCCGATCGGCTTGCGCCTCCCGGCCAGTGCCGCTCAAACGATGCCGAGGCCCGCAATTTCGGTCGCGGTTCGCCTGGCTTCCAGCAGCATCATTCCGAGGTTGGCGCTTGGGCGCGACACCACGGCCAACACGGCTTTCTCGCCAATCCGCAGCAACAGCACATAGCCTTCTTCGCCGTGAATCAGGATCTGCTTGAGGCTGCCGCGATTGAGCTCAGTGGATGCCTTTTCGCCCAGCGACAGCAAGGTCGCACACATCGCGCCGAGGCGCACGCTGTTCACGGCATCGCCGAGAATCGAGGCCAGGGTATGTCCGTCGCGCGACATCATCGCGGATGCCTGGATGTCTGAAGACGTGGAATTCAGTTTTTTCAGAATGGGCGTAACAGCATCTGATACCGCTTTTTTGTCATGCACCGCTATCCCCTTTTATAAAAACACTAGTGTATCTGAAAGTACTAGTGTGTCCGAAAAAACGGCCCAGGCAACGCGCCTGGACCCGAACGCATCAAGCCATGGCTTCCAGCGAAGGCATCGCTGCGCGTGCCTTGGTCAACACCATGCCCAGGTTGGCGCTTTTGCGGCAAACAAAGGTCGCCACCTGATCTTCGTTCTTTTTTGCACGCATGAAAACGTGGATCAGGTTGTCGCTGTTGACGATGATTTCCTGGAAGTAGTGGTGCGTCTCATTGGTCGTGCCACGTGCCTTCTTGAAAATGTTTTCAATCAGGGTGACGTTGGCGCCCTGGAACAGGTCGGAGGTGGCGGCTGCGAGCACGTCCATCACTTCGCTGGGGTGGGAGTCCACGGTTTTGACGGCCAGCAGCATGCCGGAAGCCAGATCGGTATAACCGCCGGCAACACATTCGGGAATGGTGGCAACGGCATCGTTGAGTGCTTTATCAAGTGACATTTTTCAAATCCTTCTATCTATTCAAGTTTCAAACATGGGCCGGTTGGCCACTCTTTTTCTGGCGGCTCGAGACAAAGTCCGCGAACCGTTCCAAAAATCTTTCCTGCTCGTTGGATTGCACCCAGCGCTGCTCGATCCGACGAACAATTTCCAGTGCCTGCACGGCGTTCTTGCCTTCCAGAATCAAATGCGAGGCCAGCAGGGTACCCGTCCGGCCCAGTCCGGCCCGGCAGTGATAGGCGACCACATGACCGTTCGCGATGAGGCCGGACACCCGGTTGCACATCCGTTCCGCCTCTTCCTCGGTGGGCGCATGCATATCCTTGACCGGCATATGGATGCCCTGAATGCCATAGCGCTCGAGCAGTGCCGGATCGACCGGCCTGGTCGTCAGCGAAACCAGCGTGGTCAAACCCACCCGCTTCAGCGCCGCGAGGTCGTATTCGATGTCCTGCACAATGCCCGGCCGGGGCGTGCCGGCAAGCCGGCCCTTTTTCAGCCACAAAAACCCGCGCGGACCGAGACCCTCCCTGACATAGTTCGTGGCCTCGTCCGGCAATGGCTTCAACAAGGGCAGCATCGACTCGTCCACCTCTTCCGGTTTGGCGCCGGGCGAGGGCATCACGCACGACCCGGTACGCACGAAATCCTCGATAAGGGGCGTGGCGGGATGTCTGAAGAACTCGAGGGTCGGCGCGCAAGCCTGGACCGCGCCCCCCGCCAGCAAGGCGGTCTGGCCGCCGAGTTCCAGCGCATCCTGCTGATTGTGCGATACCACCAGCACGCCGCGTTTTTCACCCTGCGCCCTGAGGAAGCGCAACAGCGGCAGGCTTTCTTCCCAATTGAGATTGGCCGTCGGTTCATCGACACATAGCAGCCGCGGATTCGATGCCGCGGTACGCGCGATCGCCAGATGCCGTTGCATGGCCAGGGGCAACTCCACGACCGAGCAGTCAAGGCTGTCCAGCAATCGCTCCAAACCCGCCTCCACCAGCAGCCGGGCGGCGACCTCGCGCTTGGCCAGCGGGGTCAGCTGGCTGCGCTCGGGCAGATCGCTGATCATGTTCTCCAGCACACTGGACAGCATCAGGCGCGCATTCTGGGCAACCAGCGCCGGCGCATGCTCCGTTCCCAGCGGCTCGCCGGCAAATGCGGCGTCGCCCCAGGTCCGGAATGAGGGCACCGCATGATTGATTCCGGCAATGGTGCGCAGCAGGGTTGACTTGCCCGTTGCCATGGGACCCATCACCACCATCACACCCGGCCCGTCGATTTCCAGATTGACCGCGTTCAGCACTACGCGATCGCCGAATGCGACGCCATAGTCACGCAGGGAAAGGATGGGCGGAGACGAACTCATACTGCCGCCGCGCCTGCCATTTCTTCCTGGGTCTGCAAGCCCGGGTCGAGCGTATACAGCAACGACTGCACCAGCGTCACCACATCCTCGGGTTTGCGTCCGTCGACTTCAAAAATGGGGGCCGTCGACATGCCACGCTGCGCCAGCCGTGCCACATAGTCTTCCAGCCCCGGGCCTTTCCCAGGCTGCAGGCGGGTGACGCCTATGGCCAAAGCCGTGCGGTCGATAAAGCTCTTGAAGCTATCCAGATAGACGTCCATTTCATCCAGCGGCTGGTCGCTTTCGTTATTCAGCAGAAGAATGAGCCCGATCCCGCCCTCGACGATGATTTCCCACATGAAGTCGAAGCGGATCTGTCCGGGCACGCCGTACAGATGAATGTGCTCGCCATTGCCCAGCTCCATCACGCCGTAGTCCATTGCCACGGTCGTCTTGTCCTTCATGTCCTTGACTTCATCCGTCGCGAACTCTTCCGTGGTGAAAGGCTCGATATCGCTGATCGATGCAATCGAGGTTGTTTTGCCCGCGCCCACCGGGCCGGCAAACACGATCTTGTGCGTGCTCATGCCGCAAGCTCCTGTTCGGCTTCCGCGCTGACCGGCTTGCGCTGCAGCAAGCGTTTCATGATGGACGAGAAGAGCCCGCGCTCCTTGTGCTCATCCACTTCCGGCGCCTCCCAGATTTCATCGGAACCGCGCGCCGCCTTGCCGGCAAGGCCCGCCGCCAGGGCTGCCGTGTAAACACTGAAGACTTCCTGCACGCTCACGCCCAGCGCCTTCGCTATCTCGTTCTTGCTGCTTGCCTGGCGCACCCAGTACGCAACGATGCGCATGTCATTGTCCGTGTAGGAAAAGCGCGTCATGTTCGGCCAGCGGCGCAAATAGACCCGCTCATCCGCATGGGTATCCGCGGGCAAGCGCCCCCGGCTCGTCATCGAGCCCAGTTTCCACATGAAAACTTCGCGCGGCACGCTGTAGGTCTTTCCTTCAAATCGCGCAGCGGCCTGAGCGCGCGATACAAACTCGATGGCGGGGCGCTGCAGCCCGGTCGTCGAGGAAGCGCCCCCGGCGTTGCCCTCGATGACGGCCAGCGCAAAGGCGCGAGCCTGCGATGACGACAGATTGGTCTGGATCAGGTCCGACTGGTGGTCGACCAGAATGACCCGATCGCCATAAAAGCTGATGATGGCCACTTCTTCCCGTTTCGCGGCGTCTGCCGCCGCGGTCAGGATGCAGCCCAGCAAGTAGGCATTCGGATCGAAGGTCTGGATCTCCTGCGTCGAAGCCGGGGCCGGGGCGGATTCGGTTCTGCGGCGGGACCCCCCGATACGGGAACTCAGGAAGGCGGCCGCGCCCGCAGCCGTGGCCTTGTCCGCCAGCGCGCCGGTCGACGCGATTTTCTGGATCGCTTCCAGCAGCTTGTTCGCCGCAATCGGCTTGCGGATCACCAGAACATCTTCAGCGCTCAGGTCGGGCTGGCCCGACAGCCCGATTGCCCGCAGCTCCGGCCGCCGTGCGTGCACGGCACGATAGCCGTCCACGGCCGCGGGCTGGTCCATATCCAGAATGGCGATATCCGCCACATCTTCATTCGCCAGCACCAGCGCACCATCGGCCCGGTGCTTGAAAACCAGGGACACGGACTGTCGGGTCCGGTCATCCATTCCCATGAGACAAATTTTCATTTGCGAGCAACCTTTCTACCTGACATGTAGGTGATCCGTAAAAAGCCGACCCCAACGGGGGCTCGCAACTGGCAACACCAAAATCACGCTTGCCGGATACCGAGCCGATGGCCATCATAACCAAAAGTGTTAAAAATGCAAATAAATATAACGCTTGCGCAAAAAATCATGAAAATCGTTGCTTTTGTGCCGTGCCAAGCCCAAACCATCGACAGCCACACAAAAAAATGTTAAAAATAGTAAATGTGGAAACTAGCCGACGCAGCCATGCAGCCAAAGTTCAACTTTTACACGACCCGGGAAGCCGCCAAAAAATTGGGGGTGTCGATCACGACCATTCAGCTTTGGGTGGAATCGGGGGTTTTGTCAGCGTGGAAAACCGCAGGCGGCCATCGGCGCATTCCCAGCGAGGCGATCGATGTCATGCTGGCCGGACAGCAGTCCGCCGTCGACGAAGAGCGGGCGCCGTATCCGCACAATGTCGTCATCGTGGAAGACGAGCCGGTCCAGCGTGAGATGTACAAGATCAAGTTTGCCGAATGGAAGCTGCCGGTGAACCTTTATCTGGCTGAGGATGGCTTCGACGGCCTGGTCATGGCCGGGAAATACGCTCCCGATCTGGTGATTACCGATTTGTCGATGCCCGGCATGGATGGCTTCGAAATGATTCGGCGCCTGTTGCGCAGCAACGAAGTGCATATTCCCGCGATCATGGCGGTGACTGCGCTTAGCCCCCAGGAAATCGAGGCCAACGGCGGGCTGCCGGATGCCATCCCCGTCTACGCCAAGCCGATTCCGCTTGGCGTGCTGAAACTGATCGTCGAACGCGCCCTGCATCGTTCCAGCCAGCCCAGTCCAGCCGCCCCGGTCAAGCACCTGCGCGCACAGCAATAAGCCATGACGTCCGGAAAAATCGATGCCGCCCTGACCCGTTTGCGCGGTGATTTCATCGCAAACCTGCCGGCGCGGCTCGACACCATCGAACGCTTGCTGGTCCAGCTTGCGCACGGCGACCTGCGCGCCGGCGAGCTGCTGCACCGTGCCGCCCACAATCTGGTGGGCGCCGCCGGCGTACACCGCCTGCCCGACCTCGCGGCGGCGGCACGCAAGCTGGAAAGCCTCGCCGCCACCCTGCCTCTGGAAGGCCATGTCGACGAGTCCAAACTGCTCGCCCTGCGAATGAGCCTGGACAAGCTGGTGGAAACGACGGACCGCCCTGTGGACGACCTCATTCCGCTACCGCCGGTTCAGGCATCCATGCGGATATGGGTCGTGGATGACGATGCGGATCAGGCAGCCTGGTTGCGCTCGATGCTGGAAGAGGCCGGCTATCAGGTCGAAACCTTCGACCAGCTTGACGCGTGTCGCGCAGCCTGCGGTCACGGCGATAAGCCGTCGGCGATCATCATGGACATGATGTTTCCCGAGGGGCGCGACGCAGGGGTGGATTTCATCCGCGAGATCAGGGCGCAGTGCTTCGACGACGTGCCGGTCGTCTTCCTCTCGGGGCGAGACGATATCGAGGCCAAACTTGCCGCCTACCGGGCCGGCGCGGCCCGCTACCTGACCAAGCCGGTACAAAACAGCGCCCTGTTACGGGTCCTGGCCGGGCTGGACACCCTGGTTCCGGACCGCCCCGCGCGGGTGCTGGTGGTGGACGACGAGCCGGATCAACTGGCGGCCTGCGCCCTGATGCTGCGCCAGGCCGGGATGGACGTGCGCGAAAGCGCCAACCCGCTCGAGGTGCCAGACCTGCTGGAAGGCTTTGCGGCCGAGGCACTGGTGCTGGATATCAGCATGCCGCAGTGTACCGGGCCTGAACTGGCGGCCATCCTGCACGGCGACGGCCGGCGCGACCCGCCCCCCATCCTCTATCTGTCGGAAGCAGCGGACGATTCCAGACAGATTACCGCATTCGACCAGGGCGGCCAGCATGTCCTGACCAAACCGGTCGATCCGCGCCAGCTGGTCACGGCGGTGAACCTGCTCGCACAGCGCCACCGGCGGATGCAGGAACAGCTTGAAACCCTGCGCACCTCGCTCTACGAGCGCGAACGCCAGCAGCACGCGCTGGACGCCCATGCCATCGTCAGCATCACCGACAGCCAGGGCAACATCCTTTATGCCAACGACAAGTTCTGCGAAGCCAGCGGCTACAGCCGCCAGGAACTGCTGGGACAAAATCACCGCATGATCAAGTCGGGCGTGCACCCGCCCGAGTTCTACGCCGGGATGTGGCGCACCATCACGCGTGGCGTGATCTGGCATGGCGAAGTATGCAACCGGCGCAAGGATGGCGGCCTGCAATGGGTGGAAACCAGCATCGTGCCGTTTCTCGGCGCCGGCGGAAAACCCTACCAATACATTTCCATCCGTACCGATATCACCCGCGTCAAGGAAGCCGAACAGCGACTCGCCTACAGCCAGGCCTACGCCAATATCGGCACCTGGGACTGGAACATCCAGACCGGCGAACTGTTCTGGTCGGATCGGATCGCCCCCCTGTTCGGTCACTCCGAGGGCCTGCTGGAAACCCGCTACGAAAACTTCATCGCCTCGGTGCATCCGGACGACCGGGAAAAAGTGATCCAAGCCGTGCAGGCCTGTGTCGAACAGGGCGCCGAATACCATATCGAGCACCGCTGCGTATGGCCGGACGGCTCCGTTCACTGGCTGCTCGAACGCGGTGATGTGATGCGCGATGCCGCGGGCAAGGCCCTGCACATGCTGGGCGTGGTGCAGGACATCAACGAGCGCAAACGGGCCGAGGCCGCCCTCGAGGACAGTCGCTCGCGGCTGGAAGAGGCCCAGCACCTGGCCCGGCTGGGCAACTGGTCGGTCGACCTCGCAACGGGGAAAATCACCTGGTCGAAAGAGGTTTACGGACTGTTCGGTCGCCATCCGGACCATTACGCCCCGACACTTGAGCGTTATTACAGCGAGCTTATCCATCCGGACGATGTGGCCGACGTGCAGGCGGCCCAGCAACGCACCATTGAAAACGGGGCCTCGCAAAGCGTCGACCACCGCATCCGGTGGCCCGACGGCGCCACACGCTGGGTTCATCTGGAAGGCTATACCGAACAGGATGCCCTTGGACACCCCAGGTTGCTGGTGGGCACGGTGCAGGACATCACCGAGCGAAAGATGACCCTGCTGGCCCTGGAAGAAAGCCGCGCACGCCTCGAAGAGGCGCAAACGCTGGCCAAGCTGGGGCACTGGACGGCCGACTTCAGCAACGGCGAACTGCAATGGTCGGATGAAGTCTTCCGCATTTTCGGCCACGAGCCCGCGAGCTTCACGCCCAGTATCGAGGCCTTTCATCGGGCCGTCCATCCGGACGACCTCGAACAGATCAACGAAAGCCAGCGCCGCGCCGCCGAAACCGGCATCCAGGATATCGTGCACCGCATCGTGCGGCCGGACGGTGCATTACGCTACGTCCACGAACTGGCCCGCGCGGAAACCGATGCCAACGGCCGGATCCTGCGCATGACCGGCACCGTGCAGGATGTGACCGAACTCAAGCAAACCGAACACGCCATGCAGCAGGCCAAGGAAGCCGCCGAAGCCGCCAGCCGTGCCAAGAGCGAGTTTCTCGCCAGCATGAGCCACGAACTGCGGACGCCGCTCAATTCCATTCTCGGCTTTTCCCAGCTTTTCGGAATGGATCCCGCCGTGCCGGAAAAATCCAGGGAGCACGCCCGGGAAATTTCGCGCGCCGGCCAGCACCTGCTGACCCTGGTCAACGACCTCATCGATCTGGCGCGCATCGAGGCCGGCAAGCTTGAGCTTTTCCCCACGTCCGTCAGCGTGAAGGCGGTGGTGAAAGACAGCCTGGCCATGGTCACCCCGATCGCCGTCGAACGCGGCATCACGCTCATCGATGCCACGTGCTGCGACGAAAACCAGGGGCTCATGGTGCGGGCCGATTACACCCGGCTGCAGCAGATTCTGATCAACCTGCTCGCCAACGCCATCAAATACAACCGGCCGGCGGGTTCGGTCCACATGGCCTGCCGTGCCCGGGATGGACGGGTGCGCATTGCCATCACCGACACCGGCTTGGGCATCCCGGCACACAAGCAGTCGCGCATGTTCAGTTCATTCGACCGGCTCGGGGCGGAACGCGGCCAGGTGGAAGGCAGCGGGATCGGTCTCGTCATCACCCGGCGCATCGCCGAAGCCATGGGCGGCAGCATCGGTTTTGAAAGCATCGAAGGGGAAGGCAGCACATTCTGGGTGGAATTCCCGATCACGCTGGCTGACGCCGCCTCGACCGAGCCCCCCCCCGCTCAGGACGTCCCCCGTGCGCACACCGCAACCGCTTCCGTGCTTTATATCGAAGACAATCCGATGAACCAGCGGCTCATGCAGCAGATTTTCACAGTCCGCAAGAATCTGGTGCTGCACACCGTGCATACGGCCGAAATCGGTATCCAGCTGGCGCGCGTCGATTCGCCGGCCCTGATCCTGATGGACATCAACCTGCCCGGCATGGACGGTTACGCCGCGCTGGAAATACTCAAAGCCGACCCCAAGACGGCCGGCATTCCCGTGGCCGCGGTCTCCGCCAATGCCATGAAGGGAGACGAGCAACGCGGGCTCGACGCCGGTTTTGCCGCCTATCTCGCCAAGCCGATCGACATTCCCTTGCTGTTCAAAACGGTCGACCGGCTGATTGAAACGGGCGGCCACGCATGAAACGGGCACCCCTGCCGCGCGGCATCCATGTCCCGCCGGAAGAACGGCCATGCCGCTAGGCCGCGCGCAGCCCGCCCCCATGGTTTATGACCTGGCCCTGGCCATTGCGGGTGAAACCCGGCCGCACGCTTTGGCCACGGCCGTGCTGCAGTGCCTGCTGGTCCACACCGGCAGTACCTGTGGCGCGGTGCTGCTGAACCCACGGCCCACAGCCGATGGCTCACGGGTGACGGCTCATGTTTACACCGCACGGGGCAACCCGGCGCTGTGTGCGCAGGAAGGCCATCCCCTGGACTGGCCAGCCGGGCTGCTGGCGGGCGAGGGCGCCCCTCCGGGAGCAGTCACCGGCGATGTCGACTATCCCCATG
The DNA here is from genome assembly GCA_002424845.1 of Thiobacillus denitrificans. GTDB lineage: Bacteria > Pseudomonadota > Gammaproteobacteria > Burkholderiales > Thiobacillaceae > Thiobacillus > Thiobacillus denitrificans_F. The sequence goes on from DILD01000077.1 coordinate 12,375, forward strand.
TGCTTGCGTTTGCCCTGCCCGAACTGGGTCACCTGGTGCTGTTTGCCGAACAGGCGCCCGACGAAACCCGCACGGCCCCGCCACTGCTTGCCCCCATTCTGGAACGGTTCGCGCACAGCCTGCGCCACAACCTGGAAAGCGAAGCCAACCTTCTGGCGCTGCGGCAAGGCGAAGCCCGTTTCCGCGGCATGCTGGAAAACACTTCGGACTGGTTCTGGGAAGTGGACAGCCAGGGGGTTTACACCTTCTCCAATGGCAAGGTACTGGACCTTCTGGGCTACGCGCCGGAAGAAGTGCTGGGGCGCACGCCGTTCGATTTCATGCTTGCCGAAGAGGCGCAGCGCATCGGGCCGTTGTTCATGGAAATTGCCGCCAGCCGGCAGCCTTTTTCCGGTCTCGAAAACATCAACCGGCACAAGAACGGCCAGCATCGCGTGCTCGAGACCAGCGGCGTGCCCATCTTCGACGGCGACGGAAACTATCTGGGCTACCGTGGCATCGACCGCGACATCACCGCCCGCAAACAGGCTCAGGAAGCGCTGGTCCGGGCCAAGGAAGCCAGTGAAGCTGCCAGCCACGCCAAAACCCTGTTCCTGTCCAGCGTCAGCCATGAGCTGCGCACGCCGCTGAACGCCATCCTGGGCCACGCCCAGCTGCTCGGCATGCTGGAAAACCTGCCGGACAGCGTATCCGCGAGCGCCCATGAAATCCTGCTGGCGGGCAACAGCCTGCTGGCCCTGGTTAACGATATCCTCGAGCTGGCGAACATCCAGTCCGGCGCGCTCGACCTGCAAGTCGAAACGCTTACCCTGGACCAGATCCTGGCGGATTGTCTGGCGCGCAATAGCGGTGCGGCCCAGCTGCGAAAAATCCCCCTGAACTGCCCCCATTCCTGCGAACGCTGTCATGTCATGGCGGATCGCCACTACCTGGGCCAGGTGCTGGATCAGCTGGTTTCCAATGCCATCAAATTCACCCCGGAAGGCAGCCAGGTCGTATTGGCCTGCAACGCCGACGGCCATGGCCGCGTCAGGGTTTCCGTCACGGATGGCGGGCCGGGGATCGCGCCCGCCGACCGGGCACACCTGTTCGTTCCCTTTGACCGGCTGGGCAGCGAGAAAGGGCAGATCGAGGGCGCCGGCATCGGGCTGGCCATTGCCCGGCATCTGGTCGAATCCATGTCCGGCCGCATCGGCCTGGACAGCACGGCCAGCGGCAGCACCTTCTGGGTGGAGCTGCCGGCTGCCGGCAATAACGCGGGCTGCGGCGAATGCCTGCCCATCCGTCTGGCGAATGCGGACAGCCTGCAAGGCAAGCGCGTGCTGATCGCGGAAGACTATGCTCCCAACCAGACGGTCCTGCAGATGCAATTGTCCGCGCTCGGCTGCCATACAGAGATCGCCGAAGACGGCGCCGTCGCCCTGAGAAAGTGGATCGAAGGCCGGCATGACCTGATCCTGTCCGATCTCAACATGCCGGTCATGGACGGCCTGGCCCTGACCCGAGCCGTTCGCGCGCACGAAGCCGGCAGCGGCCGGCATACACCGATCATCTGCATCACCGCATCCGACCATCCGGCGGAGCACAGGACATGCCACGAGATCGGTGTGGACGATCTGCTCATCAAGCCCGTTTCGCTTGAAGCCCTGCGCGGCAAGCTGATGCAATGGCTGGGCGCCTCCAGCGCGCCAGCGCCGGTCGCGCTGGAAACCGTGGCGGCGGAAACCGTGGCCGATGCGACGCTTGACCTGGAGTGCCTGTATCACGTTCTGGGAGAAACCAATCCGGAACAGGCCCGCACCCTGGTCGCCACCTTCATCCGCTCCGCCGGCAATGGGCTGGAAGCATTGACCGCCGCTTCGCCGGGCGCCGACATCATGCGCGAGATGCACAAGCAGAAATCCTCGGCCCGCACGGTCGGGGCGCTGCGCTACGCCAAACTGGCCGAGACCCTGGAAAAGTCGGCCCGCAACAATGACGCCGCGATCTTTCCCGAAGCGCTGGACGCGCTACGCGCCGCACTTGATCAGGTCGAGACCGCTTACGCCAGCCTGCGCCACAAGGACAAAACGCCCGCCCCGCAAGCGCTCCCGCTCGCCGGTCATGGCAGCCTGCTGGTGGTGGATGACGACCCGGTCGTGTTGCAGCAGGTCGCCGCGATGCTTGTCACCCTCGGGGTGAAGGAAGTGCTGACCGCCAGCAATGGCCATGACGCATTGCAGCTGTTGAGCGAAAAGAACGGCGACCTGGAAGCGCTGATCTGCGACCTCAGCATGCCGGCGATGGATGGCGTCGAACTGATCCGCCTGTTCGGTCAGAGCGGCTACCGGGGAGGGCTGATCCTGATGAGCGGCGCCGACGAAAAAGTACTGAGCACGGTCGGCAAGCTGGCCGACCTGCAGGGGCTTCGCGTGCTGGGACAGATCCAGAAACCCGTGACGCCCGCGCAGATGACCGGACTGCTGTCCCGCATCACCCCGCCCCGCACGCACAAACGCCCGGCCGCCGCACCGCATCAGGCCTCGCCCCAGGCCATCCGCGATGGCATCGACCGCGACGAATTCACGGTCTGGTTCCAGCCCACGGTCGACGCCATCACCCTTGCGCCTGTCGGAGTCGAAGCGCTTGCCCGCTGGCAGCACCCGGAGCATGGCTTGCTGGCGCCTGAAGTCTTCATCGGTGTGGCCGAACGCGAAGGACTGATCGGCGAGCTTTCACAGATTCTGACGTCGAAGGCCCTGATGGAAGGCGCCAAGCTGCACGACAACGGGTTCCCGCTCTCGATCGCCATCAACCTCTCCGGTCTCTGGCTGGACGACCTGCAACTGCCGGACTTCATTTATGCCACCACCCGGGCAGCAGGACTGCGCCCCGGCGATGTCACCCTGGAAGTCACCGAAACCGGGGTCATGAAGGATCTCGCGACGGCCCTCGAAGTGTTGACGCGCCTGCGCCTCAAAGGCTACGAGCTTTCGATCGACGACTTCGGAATAGGCTATTCCTCCTTCGAACAGCTCGATCGCATTCCCTTTACCGAAATGAAACTCGACCGCAACTTTGTCAGCAAGGGAACCACCGACACCACCGCCCGTGCCATCCTGCAGGGCAGCATGGACATGGCGCAACGCATGGCACTTTCCACCGTGGCCGAAGGCGTTCAGACCGAAACGGACCTGGAACTGGTGCGCACGCTGGGCTGCGACAGGGTGCAGGGCTACCTGATAGCCCGGCCCATGCCGACGACTGAACTGATCGCCTGGCTGCGGAGAGACACACGGGCGGTCGCATGACCTGCCCACCCGACCACTCGACCGCACCTTCACCCGCCCCCTCCGCCGTGGTGGAGGCCCGCGCCGGCAGCGACGACAAAACCGGCACCGCGACGGCGCTCAGGAAAAAACCCAAAGATCCCACCGAAGCCGTCCAGCTGCCGATTTACGCATGGTTGAGCGAAGCTGCCGCCGCCTACCTGCCGATCAACGACACCCCCGTCGCGCGGCTTGAGTTGGATGGCGAAACCGACGTCGACACCATCAGCCGCCGCCTGCCGGAACTACGAGGTACGAGGGCTGTGCCGCAAGAGAATGTGGGAAGCCGAATAAAAAATTTGCCACAGCCCCTTGCGCGTAATAACATTGTTTTAACTTGTCTGGGCTGAATGGAGTTAAACGATGCGCATCAATCTGGTTAAAGTCGGCAACTCGAAGGGCGTCATCATCCCCGCCGCCATCCTCGCCTCGTGCGGCCTGAAAGACGCCGTCGATCTGCAAATCAAGGGCAAAAAACTCGTCATCGAAGCCCTCAAACAGCCGCGTTCTGGCTGGTTCGATGGCTACCAAGCCGAAAACGACGAATCCGTACTCGATAGTATTCCGCTGGATGAAGGCGACGACGAATGGGTGTGGTAAAGCGCGGCGACGTCTACTGGGTCAACCTCGACCCCACCGTCGGCAGCGAAATCCAGAAAACCCGCCCCTGCCTGATCGTCTCCCCCGATGACATGAACGCCGCCCTGCCGCGCGTCCTCATCGCCCCGCTCACCAGCGCCGGCCAGCCGCTCGGCTGCCGCCCAGAAGTCGAGCTCAAGGGCAAATCCGCTCGCATCCTGCTGGATCAACTGCGATCCGTAGACAAACAACGCCTGGGCGGCAAGATGGGGAAAATCGATCTCGCGCTTTGGCATCCGGTGTTGCTGGAGATGTTTGCTTAACCGGGTTGCGGTGAAGGGGAAAAGATTTGCCCCCCCTTGCGGTATTTAAATCCAACGTTCATATTCTTTAGGCAAAAGCTCCATCATTTTTCCAGGGGAAATTACACGGGTGTTATAAGTTCGCCCAAACTGATTCAACGTCAAGGCGAGTCGGCGCATGGACCCCAAGCCGCCTTTTGCTTTGGGGTTATGTCTCGCCTCTTTGCTTCGTTTGCCCGCGGCACCTCTCTTTATTGACCCATCAGCAGCTAGATACAGGCGCTCGGCCAAAGCAAAAAAGCCTCTATGCGACGCGATTTGCTGCCTGCCAATGATTTGCTCAGCGACTTCTCCCCATGGACTATCCGGTGAACTCAGCGCAATTGCTGCACTGCTGCCATGAATGCGCACCATCCACCACGCTGTTCTGACAATCAACCGGTAGTTCTGGCGCTGACCAACCATATTGCCTGGCTGCATGTAGTGGTTAACAGCAAGGGGACTACCAACTGGCTTCTTGCCAGCCTTCTTGCTAACCAAGCTGCCAATATATGCAAGTGACAACCAAGCCCACATTCCCGTGTCTCCGAATACAGTATTCAGCTCTGAATCAGGTACCTCGCAAAATACTTCTTCATGCAGATACTTGCCCAAGGCGTATGTGGTCTCAAATTTACGGTTTAAATCAATAACGTATGAATGCCTTGCTCTCTCGGAGAAAGCGGGGTCAGCAAGCAAATGCATTGGCGGGCTGGAGAAATCATCGCCAATGAGCCATTTATGGAATTCAGCAAGGCCAGCGACATTCAGACGCTCAACATAACGGGTCATTAGTTCTCTCCTGTAGCTTCAGCCAGCACCGCTTCGATTGATGTGGCCATCTGCCCGCGGCGACAAAAAGCTTTCACACAGTCATCAATCCAAACTTCTTCGTCTGCCGACTCAGACAAGTCGGTTAATGGATTTACGTTTATCGACGAGAAAAAACGAGCCCAAGGTGCCAGCCACGACCCCTCATCAATCGAGTCTGTCTCCGCTTCAACCAACTTTGTTGCGATGCAACGAACCACTTCCGGCAAAACAAAACTCAAAAACATTGGGTGGGCAACAGCAGCTTTGGCAGAGCAAAAAAGCTTTTCTTCAACCAACAAAACAGGATGGTTATCAGCCCCCGAGTCAAGCACCTCTAGTTTCCACAACGGCCCGTTAAGCTGGACGGGTTGAATGCTAACCAAGCTTGGTGATGAACTGTCTTCGTCTACGGTGCGAATGTTGTCGGCAGCGGCCAGAACTCTGGATGAATCTGCATCATAAAAAACAACCCTAAATCGTATTGAGGCGTCTGTCGCCAGTTCCGACAAAGCCATCGCTCTAGTATCAAGCTGTTCAATTGTGCCAAGCTCAAAGTACTGGGCTGTTTGCCCAGCTGTCGCGATGCAAGCAACTTTAGTTGCTGGCGGGAGGCTAATTTTGTTCCGTTCAAAATGTTCTACAAAGAACGTCTTGGCAGTGTCTATATCAAGCATTTTTGCGACCCGAATAGAGATCGCCCCTTTTTGTATCGCACTGACTTTTGTGGGATTAGATGTCCTGGATATTGTTGGCATCGCCGCTCTCCGAATATTTCAACCGCATCTCTAGTTGCCGATTTTTATCAAACCCTGTAATCGAAAGGCACCCATCAGGATCAGTAATCTCAAAGACGATTTCATTACCCTGCGGAATAATTCCTCCAGCACCTACAGCCGAAATAATGTGTGAAGACCCGGTCAGGTAAAAGTCAGCAGCATCCCATTGGTCAAAAGGCTTCCCCAGCTCAGTCGCATATGCAAATTCGAGCTTGCATGTCATCGGAAAAAGGCACTGATCAGCCAACGACGGATTGACACGCACCATAGCACCGTCATCAAGTGGCAGCAGATCAAGTTTTCGTGGTTTGGGGGGCGGGATCTCCAAAGTACCTTCATCCCCACCATCTGGCGCACCTTTCTTTTTTGGTTGCTTTGCCGTCTGCGCTTCCTTTTTTGCTGTCATGTCCGGGAAAAATGCGGCTAAAGCGAGTGTGTCTTTGGTCGCTGGTGGCACCAGCAACTCGAGCATGCGGCTAGCAGCATGCCTCACGAGACGTAAGGTAAGCGCTGCATTTCGGTAGTGCAATGCCAGCTTCGGCCTAGAGCCATTCCACTCCCGATGTGTTGGCTCTTCTGCTGCAGCCAGGAATCTTGAGAGGTTTTCATCATCAACAAGAATAAGCGCTCGGGCCGGTGCAAGCCTTTTGGCACCTCGAAGTGACTTTTCCTTATCAATGGCCAAGTCCTGCCGAACGAATAACTCCTGCATTTCGCCTGATCCAGCTTCCTGTAGAAAAACCTTTAGCGCCCCCTTAATGCGACCACTGCTAATCGATGAAATCCATATAGGAAACTCAGCGGAGATGATAGATCCGGTTTGGAACTTCTCACGCAGCACTTCGATATTGCTGCCCAGCAAATTTTCAGCTGTGAGCTTCGTTTCTTTACCCCAATCCTCATCAAACGCCGCCTCTGGTGCTTGCGGGCCCAAATGTTGGCTTGCGACTTCGTTGAGAAAAGTCCTGAATGGCGGTGTGAGCCTGAGCTCGTCTGGCAGTTGGCTTGCCAGCTCAGTAATTGTGGCGCTAGAAATTTCTTTATCATCCACGTAGACCGTTAGTCTTCCGCGAAGAACCGGAAGATAAAACTCGTTAATAACTGCCACGGTGATTGCGTCTGGCGTGATCGCCGGATCGGGCACCGGGATCAAGAATGTTGTGCCTGGGCGATCTCCCCGCTCGATTTTCAGCTCTTTTTCATATTGATCGAGAACAGAGCTTTGCTCTACTGGCATGGCCAGCTCGCTGGGGTTACTTGTCGCACCCCACCTTGCTTCACGAGCATATCGATTATTGCCAACAACATAGTTACGCCTGAAGCGGCAGCCCCCGAACAGAAGGCGCTTTCCATCCGATGCACGGGTAGTTAATGCAGCGACAGTCCGGATATCGCTGGCAACGTACATCGTAAGTTTTCCCTGCCCCGCACCACCGTTAGCCTTAGAGGGCTTTGCGCCTTCACCCTCCCGGAACCAAAAAGCATTCCAGTTTTCCTCATCTCCATCTATCGCGGAATCGTCATAGCAACCACACAATCCGATAGTTCCGAAGTCTTCGATTACAAGGACTTTCACTACCGCCGGCATGTCTGTGGCTTGCGGTACCCCAGCAAATGCCTGCTGATTACGGAACTCTTCGGTCAGAAGATCATTTAACAAGCAGGACGCACCTGTAACCAGCTCACGCCACTTGAAGTTGACACGAACAGCCGCATCATCAAGCCGGGCATCAAGTGGGTTTTGAATACATTCCCGCACCAAGATATCAACACTAGTTCGCTCTTCTTGCGCAAAGTTGTCCTCTGCTGTGCTGGTCCCAGAAGTGTCGTTAGGATTTAGTGTCCTGAATTGCCAGTGCGTCATTTTCCCCACCCGTTCTAGTTATGGTCAGAGCGCCTAGTTACAAAGAGAACAAGGTATCGTCGTTTTGATCCTCGCCTCGAAACCGAAGCTTGAGATCTTCCAGCTCCCGCTGGAGTGCACGAAGGATTTTGCGCGCATCCTCTTCTGTGTACTCATAGGATGCTCGATTAGACAGATTACCGATCAGCCTGAGATCCTTGATCGTCCTGTTCACTCTATTGTTCGCAAGCTCTATAAATTTTGCCCTTTTGTCCCTCACAGATCACTCCTGCAACATACATTTGCAAAATATATGTGAAATATATATCCATTACAAGGCCAAAGAAAATGCGCGGGCCTATCGGCCAGCAAGAATCAACTCACAAACACGCGCTATCTGGTTCGCCAAAAGTGAAGGAACAGCATTCCCCACTTGGTGGTACTGCTGTGTCCTGTTGCCCTGGAAGAAATAGTTGTCAGGAAATGTCTGTAACCTTGCCGCTTCGCGCACTGTCAGACTGCGGCATTGCAGAGGATCAGGGTGGATAAAGTAGTGTCCATCCTTGGAGATGTGGCTTGTCACGGTGGTGCCCGGCACTTCGTAGCGCTGTACCCTGAATCGATCCGCGAACTTGCCCGTTTTCCAGTTCGCGTGATCAGGCGCTAACCCCTTGAGCGCAAACTCTTGATGCCCCTTGGGCGAATGCCCGTATTGCCTTGCAAAAACGGAGGCGTACAGATAGCGCCCCAAGTCACTCGGCATGTGCGATCGTGTTTCATGGTTCAACCAAACTTGGAGATTGCTGTCATGCACCCATTTTTGAAAACTCGTAGAACTATTTGCATCCCCTCGCTTGGAGAAACGTAACGCTCCTGTTTCCAGATTACCCGGAAGGGACATAGCGGCACTCGTCAGCCCTTCTGCCAACTCAGTTTCGCCCAGACGTACCGCATCTTCAGCAAGATCACGACCCAATCGGGAAACAACATCGCGCCAGTTTTCCGGACTGTCATCCCGTCCCAATTTGCTGCGTAACCGGGGAAGGCCTTTCAAAGCCCCTCTGACAGCAATCTGTTGCACTTCGCCAAGAAGGTGCTCGCCGCCGTATTTCATGTCTTCACGAACACCCAGGAGGATCACCCGATGCCGGGCTTGCGGGACACCATAACGTTCGGCGTGAATGATGAAATTCTTAGCGTCAACACTCTCCGGGTCCATCTCAGGCTCAAAGCTGGTCGGCATCACTAACGAGTGAAGGGTGTAGCGAATGCCTTTTCCTTTGCCCAGAGCAGTACCGGGATCGGTCAGATCGCGAAGAATGTCATGAAACACACGGCGGCCACCAACGGTCGATGAAAGGATCCCTTTCACGTTTTCCATCACAAAAACAGCCGGTCTGGCTTTGTGAAGAATGCGAAGATATTCACGGTACAGAAAATGCCTGTGGTCCTTTTCTGCAACGTAATCGACTTTCCCCATATTGCGGGCACGCCCAACGAGTGAGTAGGCCTGACATGGCGGACCCCCAATCAGTACTGTCTCGTCTTCTTTCAGTTTGTGGCTCGCAATGAGTGCGTCCAGCAGAACATTGTGTTCCAGTTTCCCAAGGGTCAACTGTCTGGCCTCACTTGTTGCTACCGCCCAGGCAGCAGGAAACAGATCTCGCGGATGTGGTGCACGGTCAGAATTACAGAAATCGTAATAAGCGCGTAGCGCTTTGGGGTCACCTTGCACATGCCTGAAAAAACTTCGCAAGGTCAACGTCTGGTGCGCACTGGCTTCCATTTCAGCCGACACCGCAATATTGAAAGTCCTGCCCTCATTCAGAGCAGCAAAACCCTCCCCAAGTCCGCCCGGCCCGGCGAACAGATCAATTATTTTGTAAGTCATATTCAGATGCTGCTATTGCCCGCTGGTGGCAATGACATTAATAAGATCGGAACCCGCGATTTCGAGAGTTGGCGGCTCATCATGATCACGAATCCAGGTCGCCAGTCCGTCAATCAGACAGGCTAGATTTTCTCTAGCAAGCTTTCCACGTGTAGCGCATTCCCAGACAATTGCCGTGCGCCATCCAGCTGCGGCTAACTGGTTCTTCACCACCTCATCACGAGAACGATTAGCAGCCAGCTTGCTCTCCCAGAAAGCAGAATTGCTTGCCGGTAACTTGGACAACGTACAACCATGCCTGTGCCAAAAGCAGCCATGGATAAATATGACCACATGCCACTTTGGCATGACGATGTCGGGCTTGCCGGGCAGGCCTTTCGGGTGCAGCGAATAGCGAAAGCCCCGGGCGTGCAGGCCTTTTCTGATGATTATCTCTGGGCGGGTGTTCTTTGCCCGGATGCCTGCCATCATGCGGCTTCGTGTCGCCGCATCAACCACATCAGCCATACATGGTTTTGAATGCCCGGCGCTCGGCGCGAGTGTGGAACGTTCTGCTAACCACTTCAAATGCCAATTCATGAAGCACGTCACCGTGCCTTACAAAAAGAGCATGGAGAATTGTCGAAATTTCAGCCGCTTCTTCATTTGTGAAGAGACGCGAGTCATCTGAAATCTTGAAAAGCTCTCGCGGGTCATTATCAAGACAGAAAAGCAATCCCCGCTTATGCAGTGCCGAAAACCAAGCAAACACCTCTTCCCTGGAATCGCCTCTAATGCGGGGGATACGGGACTTAGCCATGTTTGGTCCTCCTTAAAATGACTTGAGTGTCATGATTTGCCAACTTACCAGGTCAAAGCTCAGCTGGCAATCGCTTTGTAGCCGTCGCCTCCCACGGCCACCCTGTCGGGAGCAAGAGACTGTGTCGTCGCGAACAGCCCATGGGTCGTTCGGCCTGGCGATCTTGTGACGTAAACTCCATTCGATTCGACCCGCAGACATCTCCATGACCGCCCCCCTCAACGCCGCATCGCCCTTCTCCCTTTCGCACGGCAGTGTGGAAGTTTTTCGCCGGCAGCATCAAGCTTGGCTGCTGGTTTAACAGTCCGGCGTGCCTGTCCAGACAACCCGGACGCCATAACCGATTGATCCACAAAGAATAATTTGCAAGTGTTTGATTAATGTGTTTTTATAATCACTAATTTGACAGATTAGGCGCTCCAGTAAATGGCTATCCGCAAACCCTTTGAAATCCCCCTGCGCGAAGTGCAAAAGCGCATGGCGCTGGAAAACCCGTGGTGGGTGGCGGGGGCGGGGATCGACGCCGAGCGGCGGGAGTGGCCGCAACGCGCCTATTTCGGGCCGTTTATGCGGCTGGTGCGGGAGGTGGCGGTTCACCGCGCGGTGGTGCTGATCGGGCCGCGCCGGGTGGGCAAGACGGTGATGCTGGCGCAGGCGGTGCAAGCCTTGCTGGACGAGGGTGTGGCAGGTGACGGGGGCGTAGCGGGGATCGACATCCTGCAGCTGTCGCTGGATACCCCGCTGTATTCCGGGCGCTCGCTGGAAAGCCTGGTGCGCACGTTTATCGACCTGCACCGGCACGATCCTGCGCGCCGGTTGTGGGTGTTTTTCGACGAAATCCAGTATGTGAAGGACTGGGAAGTCCACCTGAAATCGCTGGTGGACACGTTTCGCCAGATTCGTTTTGTGGCGAGCGGCTCGGCGGCAGCGGCATTGCGGATGAAAAGCCGTGAATCGGGCGCGGGCAGGTTTACCGATTTCATGCTGCCGCCGCTGACGTTTGCCGAATACCTGCAATTCGCCGGGCGCGAGGATGCGCTGATTATCGAATCGCCGGGCGACGGCGCATTGCCCCAGTATCGCGCCACGTCGATCGAGGAGCTGAACCGGGAGTTCATCCATTATCTGAACTTCGGCGGCTTTCCCGAAGCGGTGATGAATCCGGCGGTGCGCGCGAATCCGTCGCGTTTTCTGCGCGAAGACATTGTTGAAAAAGTACTGCTGAAGGACTTGCCCAGCCTGTACGGCATCAGCGATACGCAGGAACTGAACCGTTTTTTCAACGTGCTGGCCTACAACACGGGCGACGAGGTCAGCCCGGAAAATCTGTCGCGGGATACGGGCATTGGCCGCGCCCGGCTGATGGATTATCTGGAATATCTGGAAGCGTCTTTTCTCATCAAACGCATGCACCGGCTGGATGAAAATGCCCGGCGGATGAAGCGCGCCCGCACCTTCAAGGTGTACCTCACCAACCCTTCGATACGCGCCGCGCTGTTTGGGTATGTCGATGCGCACGACGCGGCCGATGTGGCGACCTCGCGCAATGTGATCGGATCGCTGGCGGAAACGGCGGTGTTCAGCCAGTGGCTGCACAGCACCCGCACCATCGAGTCGCTGCACTACGCCCGCTGGAAGCAGGGACGCAGCGATCTGGAAGTCGATCTGGTGTCGCTCGACCCGCGCACGCAGAAGCCGCGCTTCGCGGTGGAAATCAAATGGAGCGACGCCTGCTTCAGCGACTGGAGCCTGCTGCGTGGCATCCGCGCGCTGGCAACCGAACACGCGCTGGCTCGCCCGCCAGTTGTGACCACGCTGACCGCTTCAGGCATGGGTGAAGAAAACGGTGTCCGCATCGAATTCATTCCAACCAGCCTGCACTGCTACACCATTGCGCGCAACGTGCTGCGCATGGAAGTTTGAGCCGCGAAACCATGCGCCTCCCTCTCGACACCGCCACCGCCCTTTCCCCCGCCCGCTCGGCGGTGGTGGAGGCCTGCGCCGGCAGCGGCAAGACCTGGCTGCTAGTGTCGCGCATGCTGCGCCTACTGCTGGCGGGGGCGGCGCCTTCGGAGTTGCTCGCCATCACCTTTACGCGCAAAGCCGCGCAGGAGATGACCGACCGGCTGCACGAATGGCTGCGCACGCTGGCGCTGGCAGACGACGCGACGGTGCGCGCATTCCTGCGCGCACGCGAGATCCCGGATCACGAGATCGATGCCCTGCTGCCGCGCGCGCGCGGGCTGCTGGAAACCGTGCTGACCGCACAGCCGGG
>DILD01000077.1:25037-27353 GCA_002424845.1 Thiobacillus denitrificans
GCCGGGCTGCCATGGGGCGCGCCGCTGCTGGAGCGTGAAAAACAGCTGCAGCATGAGGTGCGCGATCGCCTGCTGTCGCAGTGGGCGAGCGCCCCCGATTCAGCCGAAGGCATGGCATTGCTGGCCTTGCTGGCCGACATCGGCGAACACAATCTGCATGCCCTGCTTTCGCATTTTCTGCAGGCACGGGCGGAATGGTGGGCCTATACCGACGAGGCACCCGAGCCGGTGGCCCATGCGCTGGAACAGTTGCGGCCGCTACTGCATCCCGATCTGGACAGCGATCCGGTTGCGGCATTCTGGGCCGACGAACAGAGGGTGGCGCGGGTGAAACGGGTGGGCTTTACGCTGGAAAAAGGCGGCAAGAATGAACAGGCGCGCGCGCTGGAAATTCAGCGCAGCCTGGGCCTGCCGCCCGACGAGGCCCATGCCGCGCTGATGAAGCACCTGATGACGGCCGGCAAGCGGCGCAAGAAGCAGGCGACCCGGGAGCTGGAAAAAGCGCTCGGCGCTGAACTCGATTCCTACCTGCGCGATCTCGACACACTGGAAACCGCGCTCGAAACCATCGCGGCGATCCAGACCGCCCAGCGCATCTGGAACCTCAACCGCCACGGCCTGTTGCTCGGCCACGCGCTGGTGGCCGCCTATCAGGACGCCAAGGCGCTGCAAGGCGTCATCGACTTCGCCGATGCCGAATGGCAGGCCTGCCGCCTTTTGCGCAGCGAGGCGCATGCCCCGGCACTGGCGCTGAAGCTCGACGCGCGTTACCGCCATCTGTTGCTGGACGAGTTCCAGGATACCAACCCGCTGCAATGGCAGGCGCTTTCGACCTGGCTGCTGGAAGCGCGCAGTGCCGACAGCGACATGACGGTGTTCATGGTGGGCGACCCCAAGCAGGCGATCTACCGCTTCCGTCGCGGTGAAGCGCGGGTATTCGATGCGGCGGCGAGGTTTCTCCATGAACATTTCAGCGCGGCGCGTTTCAGCACCGACATGACGCGACGGCTGGCGCCGACCGTGGTGCGCGCGCTCAATCCGGTGTTTGCCGACATGCCGGGGTTTGTCGAACACACGCACGCGCCGGAAAATGAACACCGCCCGGGCGCGCTGCGCAGCCTGCCGGTCATGGTTGAAAAAGCCGAAGCCGAAGCGACCGACGGCCTGCGCAACCCGCTCACCACGCCGCGACCGGAAACCGGCGACCGCGCCGTGCACGCGGAAGCGCGACAGTTTGCTCAGGTATTGCGCGACGAGGTGCTGGGCCGCTGGGGGGTGACAACCGATGGCACGCCTCGTGCCGCGCGGCCCGGCGACGTGCTGGCGCTGGTGCGAAAGCGCACCCACCTGCCTGTTTACGAACGCGAACTCGAAGCCGCGCGCATCCCCTTCATCACCTCGCGCCGCGGCGGCCTGCTGCATGCGCTGGAAGCACAGGACATCATCGCGCTGATCGAAACCCTGCTGCTGCCGCACGCGGACCTGAAGCTGGCGCACGTGCTGAAGTGCCCGGTCTTCAGTTGCAGCGACGACGACCTGCTGCGGGTGTTCGCCCCCGACCCGGCGGACCCGACACGCGGCTGGGAGCGCCTGATTGCACTGGCCAGCCGGCCCGACTGTCCCGCCGCGCTAAGCCATGCGGCCGACCGGCTCACCCGCTGGCGCGCCCACTGCGGCACGCTGCCCGTGCACGACCTGCTCGACCGCATCTATTTCGAAAGCGACCTCGAAGCGCGCTACGCCGCCGCCGTGCCGGAAGCCATGCGGTCCCAGGTGGCCGCCAACCTGCGCGCCTTCATGCAGCTGGCGCTGACACAGGATGCCGGGCGTTATCCCACGCTGGCGGGTTTCGTGCGCGAGCTGGCCGGCCTGATCGACGACGCCGATGCCGCGCCCGACGAAGGCCTGGCGGCCGCGGGAGAAGATGCCGTGCGCCTGCTGACCATCCACGGCGCAAAGGGGCTGGAAGCGCCGATTGTCTGGCTGCTCGGCGGCAGCGATCACACGCGCGGCGACAGCTACGCCGTGCTGGCCCCGTGGCCGCCCGAAGCGCCCCGGCCCGTGCACTTTTCGCTATTCGGCAGGCAGGATGACCGGGGCACGGCACGGGAACACTGGTTTCAGGAAGAGACCGAACTCACGCAGCGCGAATCCGACAATCTGTTGTATGTGGCACTCACCCGGACCAAGCAGGCACTGATCGTCAGTGGCGATGCCGATAAAAACGCCTGGCTTGAGCGCGTCGACACAGCCTGGCAAGGCCTGGACCTGCCGGCCGGCCTGCCCCCTGCCGCCGCCCGGGCAGTCGCCCCCTCC
>DILD01000093.1 GCA_002424845.1 Thiobacillus denitrificans
CCCGACAAGGCGAAGTCCTTCCACGACGAAACGCTGCCCAAGGAATCGGCCAAGGTCGCCCACTTCTGCTCGATGTGCGGCCCGCACTTCTTCTCGATGAAGATCACCCAGGACGTGCGCGAGTACGCGGCGAAGGAAGGCCTGAACGAAGCCGACGCGCTGACCAAGGGCATGGAAGTGAAGGCGGTCGAGTTCGTGAAGCAGGGCGCCGAGGTCTACCGCAAGGTGTAAGTGCTTGCGCGCTCCCGGATGGTGTATATGCTTTATGTGAATATTTCTCGGGGGCGGGTATGACAACCACCAAAGTCTTTCAGAGCGGCAACTCGCAGGCGGTTCGCATTCCGCGGGAATTCCAGTTCGATGTCGCTGAAGTTGAAATCGAGCGGCATGGCGATGAGCTTGTTCTTCGCCCGCTGACGCGCAATCTGTCGGCAGCTTTCGCCGCATTGGCGGATATGCCGGAAGGCTTCTTTGCCGAAGGCCGCCAGGATACCCCGCAAACGCGCGCTTGGCGTCACGCTGATTAGCAACAACGTCAGCGAGTTTGAGCGGGTGCCGGGATTACATCTGGAAAATTGGGTATATAAATGCCACCCCCGAAGCAGTGGGGGGCTCGGGATGTGGCAGTCAATTAGCGGTGATGTGTTTCTGAATATCTTCAGGGCGGATGTAGTAACCGTGCGAGCGCCGGATTTTTTCACCGGCAATTTTCACAAGCATGTCCCCTTTCCCAAGCAGGGATTCCGCACCCAACTCATCCAGAATGATTTTTGACTCGCTGCCTTTTTGCACATGCAAAGCGATGCGCGACGGACAATTGCTACGCAACAAGCCGGAAAATGTCGCTGCTTCTGGGCGTTGGGTGGCAAGGATCAGGTGGATTCCAGACGCGCGTGCCTTTTGCGCAAGCCGCTCCAGTTTCTCTTGTATCGCCTTGCCGGGTTTGCCCTGCATCACGAGGTCGGCCATTTCATCAACTGCAAGTACGATCCAGCTGCTGTCATAGCCGCGCGCCCTCGCTTCCAGAAAGTTCTTTGCGCCCAATTCGGCAAACCGGGCATAGCGCTTATCCATTTCTTCGATCAAATCTTCCAGCAAACCCGTAGCCGCCGAAACCGAGGTGGCGATGTCGGCATACAAGAGACCACAGTCCTGCCACAATCCGAATTCGACCTGCTTTGGGTCAATGAGTGCCAGCTGGATGGGTGTCCGACGCGATGACAACAACAGGCTCAGCAAGAGCGCATTCACGCATACGCTCTTGCCACTGCCAGTTGTGCCACCAACAAGAAGATGGGGGGCATCAGCCAAATCGAATACAACCGGATTTCCCACCACATCAACTCCGGCAGTGACTGGCAAGCTCATTCCTGACGTAGCGAAAGTGCGCGCAGCCGCCATGAATTGCCGCATATCTACCGCATGCCAATCATCAGACTTACGTGGTAAATCCAACCAGCAGGTCTGCGGCTCGTCTGCCTGGTTCAAATGAATGCTGTCATGACCTGTGCCGAGTGAAAAACTCAGTTCGTCCAAACGGTTTTCCAGTTGAGCAAAATCCCGTGCGTCTGCCAGATATAACTTGAATCGTGTCAGACGCGGCCCAACGATCGAACCACGGATTTCTGCCGTAACACCGGACTCTTTGAGTTTTTTGCGGAGCGCACTGACAATTTCTTCACTCGCCCCCATTGGTTGCGGCACAGCTTCTTCTGCTTCAACTTCAGCCGTGTCGGGGATAGAGTCAGGCAAGGCGCCACGCCGCGCCAACCGGTCAATGAAGTCTGCTTCATTCTCACCAGCCTCCACCCAATCTTTTTTCAACTCATGCACACCACGATGCCAGTGGTCGCGCACCAACTGCTGCATACTATCCAAGCTAAATCGAGGATGTCCCAACAAGCGCAATTGTTCGCCCAAGAGCGCAATCCACAGATAGCTTGCATCGGACTCGGTGCCAAAAAGCTGCAAGCCTTTCAGCGGCAAGGCCTTCGCATCTGGGGCTGACTCAGGCACTTCTTCGATCATAAGCGAGCGGCCCAAGGCAAGGCGCGCGACTTCGTAGTTGTTGTCACACCCCAACCATTTCTTGATTTCCTTCCCAACCAGTTCCGCATCGTGGCTTGTGCTGAAGCTGGCTGTGATGATTTCGCTTAGGGTGCTCATGCGCTTGCTCCAAAATAGGCATTCTCGATGGCTTCGCTCTCACCGACGCCCTGGCTGATCTGATGATGTTTGAGCAGATAGGTTTTGCCGATGGCATCTTTGAGAGGCGTTATGTCATCCGCGCCGATTTCCTTATCTTGCGCCAGCAGAATTACTTGCCGCTTGGGATCGGACATCCAGTAGCGCAGCAGATTGTCGCAATGCGTTTCGGAAAGGCGAGCAAGCGGGGTGTCGATAATCATCGGTACGCGGTATCCCGTAACCTCGGCCAGCGCACCGACAAGAGATAGCACGAAAAGCTGTGATTCGCCGGAGGACTTTGGCAAATTGATCGGCGTGCCGTCGTAGCTAAAAAGTGTGGCGCCGCCATCTTCCGAAATTTCGATCCGTGCGACCTGGTCCTTCTGATGTATAGAACGGAAAATCCGCGTAACGGCTTCTGACAAAGCACGAAGCTTGAGTCTGAAAAGATCGGGCAACAAGGTGTCGATCATATCAACCACTTTTTCAGCCTCGCGTGCAGCCTGTCGTTCAGGATGCCCCTCCACTAGCTTTTTGCGCTCGCGCTCGTAAGTGGCTTCCTGGCTTTTAATTTCCGCGAGCAGAGTTTTTTGCTCGTTTTCCCTAGCGCCCAGTTCTTGCCCAAATTGCACCGCATTATCTTGCGCCACCTGCAATTGTTGTTTCAGGGTATCGATCAGTTGCGCCTGGTCTTCTCCCCCTAGACCTTGCAAACGAATGAGCTCCTGTTGCAGACGCCAGTGCTCCCTTTGCGCTTGCTGGTAGGCCTCCAGCGCTTTCCGCAACCCTGCTGACGAAGTGCGATTCCTTGCGCGCATGTCCTCCAATTTTCGTCGCTCGTTTGCTTGCAGATAATCGTGCCAGATCGAGTCAGCACAGTTTTCCGGACGCGGGTAATGCAGGCTTTCCCATGCCACGGAAAGTGTTTTTTCAAGCGACTCGCGTGCGCCAGGCAGATGACACACCCCTTTAATCCACTCGGAATTGAAAAACGTAGCCTGGAACTTCTCCCATTTTGGTTGGGTGCGTGCCTTGCTCTGCTCCCAGTCTGTAAAACATTGTTCATCCGACAATGTCTTTTCCAGAGACTGATGCAGGTCGGCGCGTATCAACTGGAGGGGCAGTGGCCCGGACAGGAGGTCGCGTAGTTTCTTCCTGTGCTGCTCAACCAATGTTTCTGCTCGACTACGATTTTGCGCAACTTCGGCAACGGTTTTGGCATTGCTACCCTGGGCCAGACCGGTCAATTGATTGCTTAAACGATCCCGTTCGGCTTTGGCTTCATCATGTTGCCGACGCAACTCGCTCAGCGTTTCGTGCAGTATTTTTTCCTTGCCCTTTTCGATGTCGAGCTTGTGCCGCATTTCTTCGACACGCTGTTCGTCCACGCCGCCTGCGTCCCGCAGTTTTTTGCCAACGTAAGCAGTAAGTTGCTCGCGCAACTCCATTACCAACCTAACGCCCAGCAAATTTTCTAGTCCGGTACGTATCCAGCCAGTGCGATCCTCATCCGCTAGGCCGGCAATTTTTTCGCCATCGAAGAAGAAAAATGGTGCAAGCCAGGGTGGTGCCGCATAGCTCTCCAGCAGCTCAGCCAGCATGCCTTCCCCACGTGGCATCCAGGCACCCGTCCTCGCTAGGGTTTCCACAATCAGTTTTTGATCGTTGTATTTTCCTTTGCTATTGAAAAACCACTTACGCGTCACCCGCAGGGCGCTACCATCCTCGCGTGCAAATTCAATTTGCACGCCCATACGGTCTTGGCCGTTGCTGGGAGCTAGACGGTGAAAAGCTGTTTCCAAAAAGTGTCCATAGCTCTTGGCTGTCAGGCCTGCGCTGTCGAGTGCTTTGTGGTTGAACGCTTCTTCCCCGTATAAACCTACGTAAAGTGCTTCGAGGAGTGTGGTTTTGCCGTAGCCATTGACGCCGCCAACCAGCGCTAGATTCTTGCCACCAGACGGCTGTGGGAAATGGAACGCCTGCTGGCGATAGCTTTTGAAGTTGATGAGTTCGATGCGCTCAAGCCACATGTTTTATGCTCCAGAATCAAGTGACTGGAAAATTTCGTCGAAATCAGCAGTAATTCCGCGCGGGCGTTGTTTGTGCGCGTGATCCCGATACGCTGCTACCAACCGTGCAAACACTTCCTCTTCGACCTGATGACGTGTCAACGCTTCCCGTAGTACGCCGTGCGCGTCAGCATCCCGCCAAAGCGGCAAATCGTCGACTTCGTGTTGTTGCGCAATATCAATCTCAGTGGTCATGCGTCTTCTCCCGGGGTATTCATGGCGATCAGGTCTTCCACCCAGATACGTTGGATGGCTTCGATTTCTTGGTCCGTGATGAGTGGAGCACCGTATTCGACTTGAATTTTCAAGAGGCGATCAAGAATCATCCGGCGCGCTTCAACAGTGAATGGGCCGGGTATTAACTTGCCGTTGGCAACGGTAATTTTGCCGTTGCGGCGTTTGCCTTGACGAAGGTTCGGATCGTTTCGGATTTCCCTCAGCCAGTCGCGAAAAGCAATGAGGGGCGCATATTGATGATTTCCGCTGTCGACAAAGCCTTGCAGGCTCTTGTCTTTTTCAACAACGGTGCAGGTCCAGCAGCCGAAACGACTCGAGTTCGTGCCACAGCCGGGCGCCTCTTCCTGCGACAAAACTATAGGGCATTCGCCACCTGCAGCATCGCGATATAGCTTTATAAGGCGATCATGTGTGCCACCCCAGGGTGGTGCGTGGTTTGCCAGGATGTCCCAAACTTCATCGGTGGTGAGATCAACGATAGGTCGGTAGACAAAGGCGCCTTGCAAATCATTGTGCGAATGCAGGTTAGAGTTGGCTTGATTGCTATAGCTTTCAATGCGTTTCCGTCGTGCGCCGGATTCGGCGCTTCTCACACCCAACAAGATGATTGCAGAGCCGCACGCCGCGACTTGCTGCTTGATATAAGTGCTGGTTGGCTGAATTTTTAGTCGATCGGTGCACCAACGCATTTGAGAATTCGGGCTTGGGTAACCTTTACCGATTAGCAATACCCAGAAAGTGTTTTCCGCATTGGGGGTGGTTGTGGCGACGGTGATGGGAAGGCCAAGGGTTTTAGTTGCATCACGGATTTCAGCTAGGGATTCATGCAGATGCGCGACGACCAGCGGACTTTCCACTAGGGTGTCGTTTGCAACGACATGTATCGGACGTGTCTGGCGGCTTGGGGAAATATCCAATAAAGCGCTGATTACCAGATGGGCAACCAGTGTGCTGTCCTTGCCGCCTGAGAACCCTATGATCCAAGGGAATGCCTGGTGGTCAGAAAGATATTCATCCTGAATGCTGGAGACCAGGCTGCTGTATGTCTCCCCGCTATCCGGG
Source organism: Thiobacillus denitrificans (assembly GCA_002424845.1). Taxonomy (GTDB): domain Bacteria; phylum Pseudomonadota; class Gammaproteobacteria; order Burkholderiales; family Thiobacillaceae; genus Thiobacillus; species Thiobacillus denitrificans_F. Next base: position 5,556 of record DILD01000093.1, read on the forward strand.
GTTGGGTATTCGAGAATTTGTTCGAGCGGGCTATTGGGCATTGATGTGCTGCATTGGCGGCTTGCCCGTGACGCGGCTAAACCATAAGTTCAATTGAAAATTGAACAAATAGTACAACACGAAGTTTAATCCTGACGCCACCGGAATTTAACTTTCGGTGCATGGACGAGAAAGCTGAATTTGCTGCAAGGTTGCGGGATGCGATGGTGGCCGCGGGCTACGAGGCGCGGCCTGCGGTATTGGAGAAGGGATTCAACAGCCACTACTGGGGGCGTTCGGTGACGTTTCAGGCTGTTTCGCGCTGGTTGCGAGGCGAGGCGATTCCATCGCAGGAGAAGTTGCAGGCCCTAGCGGAATGGCTAAACGTGGAGCCGCATGTGCTGCGCTATGGCGATCACGTTGCCCAGCGGGTGCGCGCCAAACAAAAACGTTGGGACGAAGGTATCGGCTATCAGGAGCGCGAGGTGTTCGAAGCCTTCCTCAAGCTTCCGGTGGCGCAACGCAAGGTGGTGCGCGAGGTGATTCTGGCTTTTGTGAAGGCGGATGCGGCGGAGTGAAGCGATTCGGCACAAACGGCTGTCTGCTGTTGCTTGGGGATTACCTGCAAATTAGCGCTTGATTGATCGTGCTGTGTGTAGCACTATTCTGCGTATTATTACCGTTATTTTTGGGTGCGCGCCATGTCACATCTCACTGCCAACGACCTTAAAACCAAAGGGATAGCCGCGATTGAGTCTGTCCTTTCCGAGCATTCCGAAGCGATTGTTTCGGTGCGCGGCAAGGAGCGCTTCGTTGTGATGGATATCGCGCACTATCACTATTTACGCGAGTGCGAGCTGGAGGCGGCGTTGGCCGAGACGCGCGCCGATCTGGCGGCGGGGCGCTTTACCGAGTCGTCGGCAGAAGAGCATCTGGCGCGCGTGAAATCGTCGGCATGAGTTATCGGCTGATTTTTACCGATCAGTACACGAAGCGCGCCGCTCGTTTTCTCAAGCGGCATCCCGATCTGGAAAAGCAGTATCTCAAAACCCTGCAATTGCTTGAGTTGAATCCTCACCATCCGTCACTGCGTCTGCATGCGTTGAGCGGGAAACTGAACGCCCTGCATTCGGTTTCGATCAATCTGTCTTACCGCATTACGCTGGAAATCCTGATTCAGGATGAGCAGATTATTCCGGTGAATGTGGGCGACCACGACGCGGTGTATTAACTGGGCTTACGCGCGCTGCCTCTATAATCATGGGCGCGCCAGTGTGGCGCGCTTTTTTGTGTCCAACGATGGCCGACCCGACCCTGATCCTGCACGCCCTTGTCCTCGGCATCGTCGAGGGGTTTACCGAATTTCTGCCGATCTCCAGCACCGGGCACCTGATCCTGGCGGGTCAGCTGCTGGGCTTCAACGACGACAAGGCCAAGGTGTTCATGATCGCCATCCAGCTGGCGGCGATTTTTGCGGTGGTGTGGGAATACCGGGTGCGGCTTTCGCACGTGGCGACGACGCTGCACAGCGACCCGGCTTCGCAGCGGCTGGCGATCAACCTGATGGTCGGCTTTCTGCCGGCGGCGGTGCTGGGCCTGATGTTCTACAAGGAGATCAAGGGCTATCTGTTCAACCCGCTGGTGGTGGCGTCGGCGCTGGTGATCGGCGGTCTGTTGATCCTGTGGGCGGAGCGGCGCAAGCATGTGGTCAGCACCGAGACAGTCGATGAGCTCACCTGGCGCCGCGCGCTGGCGGTGGGTTTCGCGCAGGCGCTGGCAATGATTCCCGGCACCTCGCGCTCGGGCGCCACCATCATCGGCGGCCTGTTCCTTGGGCTATCGAGAAAAGCGGCGGCGGAGTTCTCCTTCTTCCTCGCCATCCCCACCATGTTTGCCGCGACGGCCTACGACCTCTACAAGAACTGGCATTTGTTCGATGCCGGCGACATCCCGCTGTTCGCCATCGGCGGGGTCGCCTCCTTCGTCAGCGCCTTGATCGCGGTACGCACCCTGATCAAGTTCGTCAGCCGCCACGATTACACGGTGTTCGCCTGGTACCGCATCGTGTTCGGCGGCGTGGTGCTGATGACGGCTTATTTCGGGCTGGTCGACTGGGGCGCGGGGGCCTGAACCCTTGACGGGACGGAGCGTTGTGGAGAAAGCATGCCAATCGGCATGATCGGCGCGGAGCGCAATAAAAAGGGCAGGCTTTCGCCTGCCCTGATCGCTTTGTGGCGGAGGCCACAAAGCGAAACCATTCACAAATGAAGGCTGCGCCCGAACGGGCGCTGCCGGTTGCGCGCTTAGAAAGCGAGCAAAATCTGCGCGGTGGTCTCGGCGACGTCGGACGCGGCCTTGTTGTCGATGTTCGAGCGCTCCAGGGAGAAGCGCACGTTCTCGGAGTAGTTGTAGATCAGGCCGACGCTCGTCGTCCTGTAGTCGCCAGTGGCAGCCAGTTTGTTGTCGAAGGACATGTGGCCGAGGCTGACACCGAAGGTCGGGATGATCATCATGCGCGCTTCGATGGAGGTCGCCGAGGCTTCCTGATTCGGACGGGGCAGGGCCGGGTTGGCCACGTCGCTGACCTTGAACTTCCAGTCCGCCACGTGGTTGACCAGAACCTGGGTGCTCATGCCGGCAATGGTGCCCTGTGCCTGCATGTCGAAGCCGCGGGCCTTGGTTTCATGCTTGGTGAGCAAGCCTGCCCAGGGCGCAGACGCGCCGGGGGTGTTTTCGAACAGCAGGGTCGGTTTGCCGGTGGTCGAGCCGCCCAGGCTGAAGCCGCCCACCATCATGTCCCAGCCCGCCAGGGTCGGCAGGTCGTAGGAAATGCGGAACAGGGTCTGGTCGATGCCGTCGCTATCCAGGCCCTTGTTGCTGTAGATGGTGCTGTAGCCCTTGGCTCAGACGCCGCCTGCGAGGGTCAGGCCGTGGCCGCCGTAAAAGGCTGTGATGCCGCTGGCGGGACCGGAGCCGACGCCCGTTGCCTGGGCAGCGTTGGTGCGGCCGACGTTTTCGAAGACCGACAGTTCCTTGTGCAGGCCGGTGTTGTACGATTCGGTGGAGATGAAGGGGCCATGGCCCTGGCTGCCATACACGGAGAAACCGGCGCGGCCGGCAGCAACCGGTTGTGCGAAGGTGGCCTGGAAGTGAATGAGGCCGTCACCGTTCCACAGGGAATTCACGCCGGCGTTTTCGGCGATCTTGCCGCCGAAGAAGATTGCGGAACCTGCGGGGAAGGACAGGTTGTCGCGCACCGCAGCGTCGTCCGAGCTCACGTAGTTGGCCTTGAGGCCGATGCCGGCATTGACGGCCAGCGGGAGCGAGGTGTTCAGGGTGCCGCCGGTGATCATCGACTTGTCGCCGCGCGCCATGCTGTAGCCGGAGAGCTTGAATGCGCGGCCGAAGCTGTTGAGCGTGGTCAGGGCCTGGCTATGGCAGCTCAGGCAGTTCATTTCCATCTGGCGGGCAAAAGCCGGGGTGGCTTCCGCCGCGGTGCTGAACACCCCCGCAGCCAGTGTCAGCATGACCGACACATATTTAACGCCCGGGGTTGATGCTTGATTGGTTTTTTTGAAAATCACGTACGTCTCCTCTGTTGAAACAGGCAGTCATTCCCCGCGACAGACGGGGCTGGTTGGTCGTCCCTTGCGCGGTGAGCAACGCGTGCGCCTTGCGCCTTGCGGCCCGGATTAAATTGCCAATACGGATCGTTAGGTGTTAAATCGTCGCGCTTGCTGGTACACAAGGACTGGGGCGATTTATACCGTGCGGGCCTTTCCGGCCTGTTTCACCTGCTGGTTTGTGGTTACAGAATGTTTCAGTTGTGTTTCAGGTTGAAATGAGATGCCGTCATTGATGACAAATAGTCTGCCCCGGATACTGGTCGTGGATGACGACCAGGTGCTCCGTGAGCTGATCGTGCGCTATCTGACCGAGAATGGCTTCGAGGCCAATGGCGTGGGGGATGGAGCGGCGATGCGCGACCATCTGGCGCGACAGCCGGCGCATCTGGTCCTGCTTGACCTGATGCTGCCCGGCGAAGACGGTTTGAGCCTGGCTGCCCAGTTGCGGGCCCATGCCGGGCCGCCGGTCATCATGCTGTCGGCCCGTGGGTCGGCGGTCGATCGAATCATCGGACTGGAGGTCGGGGCCGACGATTATTTGCCCAAGCCATTCGATCATCGCGAATTGCTTGCACGGATACGGGCCGTATTGAGACGGCACTCCGGTCAGGGAAGCCCTGAGGCCAGCATTGTCCGCTTCGGCGCGTGCGTGCTGGATTTGCGCGCACGGCGCTTGACGCGCAATGGCGAGCCGATTGCGCTTTCCGGTTCGGAGTTCGCCCTGCTCAAGGTATTTGCCGAGAACCCCAACCAGGTGCTGACGCGGGATCGCATGGTCGATCTGCTGCGCGGCTACGAACGCTCGCCATTCGACCGCATGGTCGATGTCCGGGTGACGCGCCTGCGCCGAAAAGTCGAGACCGACCCCGCCCAGCCGGTATTCATCCGGACCATCCGGGGGGAGGGCTACCAGTTCACGCCCAACGGCAATGCGGGAGTGCACGGGTGAGGTGGCCCGGGACCCTGTTCGCGCGGATGACGCTGGTCATTGCCAGTGTTGCATTCGTATTCCAGATTCTCGTGGTGGGCGCGATCATTTTTTTTGTCATGCTGCCACAGGGCCGGCACGCCGGAGATCGGCTGGCCGGGCTTCTGGTCGATGTGGCGCACGTCTGGGCACAAGTGCCGGAAAACCAGCGGCAGGCCTATGAGGAGGATGTCAGGCGCAAACACGCCATCCACATTCAGCCCGTCGGCCAGGAACGCAAGCCGCTGAAAAAGGTGCTGCCTTTTTATCATGTGCTGGAATCGGCTGTTCGGCTTCGCACGGACCGGACGGCAACGCTTTACAGCAGCACTGACGAGGCGGGGAAGAGCTGGGTATGGATTGATATTCCAACCCGGCAGGGTCCGATCGCGGTGGGGTTTGATCGTGCGATGCACCCCCAGTACCCGACGCTGCTGATCGTCATGATCCTGATTCTTGCGGTGGGCGCGATGGCCGCCCTTGCCGTTTCAGCTTATCTCGCTCGCTACCTGACCCGCCCGTTGCGGCATTTGTCCGCTGCGGTCCGTCGCATGGGGACGGGCCAGAAACCCGACGTGCTGCCCGAGGAAGGGCCGGAAGAATTCGTCCACTGCGCGCGGGCGTTCAACCGGATGACGGCCCAGATCCAGGATCTGTTCGCCGCGCGCACGACCTTGCTGGCGGGGATTTCCCATGACCTCAGGGCGCCGCTGGCGCGAATGCGTCTGGCATTGGGAATGCTGACCGACAAACATGAGCCGGCACTCGTCAGCCAGCTGATGTCCGATGTCGATGCCATGAACGGCCTGATCGAACGGTGCCTGGAGGTGGGGCATGGTTTCGAGGAAACGCAAAAATCCGTGGACGTTCATGAACTGCTGAGAAGTGTTGTCGAAGAAATGGGCATCGCGCCCGGGCATGTCGCAGTCGTTGCCGGAACGGATTGCCATGTCCATGCGCGCCCGCTGGCCTTGCGCCGGATACTGGCCAACCTGGTAGACAACGCCGTGAAATACGGCGGCCTCGACGGGCTGAAGATCGAGCTGGATTGCGATGCGGCAGAAATACGCATCCTGGATGCCGGGCCGGGCATTCCGGCGGAGCAGGTCGACAGGGTATTCCAGCCCTTTTACCGACTGGAGCCTTCACGCTGCCAGGCCACAGGCGGCAGCGGACTGGGGCTGGCCATCGTCAGGCAACTGGCGGATGCAAATGGCTGGCGCGTGACACTGGAAAACCGGGCGGCGGGCGGAATGCTTGCCCGCCTGCAGCTTGCCCCTGCATGGCCGCAAAGCCACGAGAGCGGAAGCGGCTGAAGTCTCAGCCGGATCGGGGGGGGTGCTTGTCGAGTTTGCGCTGCAGGGTGCGGCGGTGCATTTTCAGCGCACGCGCGGTGGCCGAAATATTGCCGTCGTGTTCGTTCAGCACTTTCTGGATGTGTTCCCATTCCAGCCGCGCCACCGACAAGGGTTCCGGGCTGACTTCCAGCGCGGCGTCGGGTTCATCGCGCAGGAGCGCGGCGAGGATTTCGTCGGCGTTCGCCGGTTTCGCCAGATAGTGCCGCGCGCCGAGTCGCACTGCTTCGACGGCGGTGGCGATGCTGGCGTAGCCGGTGAGTACGACGACGGCAGGGGCAGGCTTGCGTGCCGCGAGTTGCGCGACGACGACCAGCCCCGATTCGCCCGGCAGTTTTAAATCGACGACGGCATGGCTGGGCGAGAAATCCTCCGCCACGCGCCGGGCTGCTTCGGCGTCATGCGCCAGCGCAACCTCGCAGCCCCGCTTTTGCATGGCGCGCGACAACGCCGCGGCAAAATCGGCATCGTCTTCGACAATCAGCAACTTCATTGATCCGGCCTCATTCGATTGGACTCCAGGGCAGGCGGATGCGCACGCGGGTGCCGCCGCCGTCGCGCCCGGTCAGGGTGAGGTCGCCGCCCAGCCGCTCCAGCGTGGCGTGGGTGAGTGCGAGGCCGACGCCCCAGCCGCCCCCCGCCTTGCCGCTGAACAGCACACGGCCGGCCTGCGCCTTCTGCTCGGGGGTGAAGCCGGGGCCGCGGTCGGCGATGTCGATGACGAGGCTGCCGTCGTCGACCGTCGCGCTGAACGCGACGTCGCCGGGGGAAACGTCGGCGGCGTTGTTGAGCACGTTGAGCAGCGCCTGTTCCAGGCCGTCGGGCGCGATGAAGTCGCGGCGGTCGGTGGGCAGCTTCGCGGACAATTGCGCGTCCGGGCGCAGCACCTGCCAGCGTTCGATCAGCGCGGCCAGCCAGGCGTCGAGCGGCAGCGCGGTGGGCGGCGTATCCTGCGCGCGCGCCGCGAGTTGGGTGAGGATGGTCTTGCAGGCCTGCGCCTGTTTTTCGAGCAGGCGGCAGTCGGCGCCGATGTCGGGATCGTTGGCGAATTCGACGGCGAGTTCGTGCGCGGTGGTCTGGATGGTGGCGAGCGGGGTGGCGAGTTCGTGCGCCGCCAGCGCCGCCTGCGTGCCGAGCGCGACGATGCGTTCGTCGCGCAACTGCTTTTCACGCAGGGCGGACAGTTCCTGGTCGCGCATGCGCAGCGCGGCGTGCATGCGGGTGACGAAGAAGGCGATCAGCGCGGCGCTGATGAGGAAGTTGAACCACATGCCGCCCAGATGCATGGCGGAGGCGGCGACCGGGTCGGCGATGGCGAGCGGCTGGTAGACGAACAACAGCAGCGCGTAATAGCCGCCCGCCACCGCCGCCAGCAGCCACACCCAGCGCGGACGCAGGCTGATCGCCGCGATGACGACCGGCACCAGCATCAGCGAGACGAAGGGGTTGGTCGCGCCGCCGCTGAAGAACACTAGCACGGCGAACGCGGTGAGGTCGGCCAGCAGATGCGCGAGAAACTCCATCTGCGTGGCGGGTGCATCCTGCCGTAGCCGCCATGCGGTGGAAAGCGAGAACAGGCTCATCAGCACCAGCACTGTGGCCATCGGCAACAGCGGCAGGCGGATGGCGAGGCCCCAGTGCAGCCAGACAATGCCCGCCGCCCAGCCGGCAATCAGCGATACGCGCACGGCCAGCAGGCGACCCAGCAAGGCACGGGCAGGCAGGGTGGACAGCAGCGTGGAGTCGGGCGTTGACGGCATGGCGGCATTGTAGTCCCCGCGCCGGCAGGGGCTGCGACGATATGTCGCATTCCGGCGCGGCGGGCGAAAAGGGACAATTCCATCTCCTTTGACTCATCGCTGTGCGCCATGCCGAATCCTGTCTGTGTCCCCCGCCTGCTGCCCCTGCTGATTGCCGCCAGCCTGTTGCCTGCCACCGCCAGTGCGGATGGGCATGAGCCGCTGATGACCATTGTCGTCACGGTGCCGCATGCCTCGAGTCCGCTGACCGTGGTGACCGATCCCAAGGCGCCGCAGCAGCCGGTACCGGCCAATGATGGCGCCAGCTACTTGAAGAACATTCCGGGTTTCACCATGATCCGCAAGGGTGGAACGGACGGCGATCCGGTGCTGCGCGGCCTGGCCGGCTCGCGGCTCAATGTGCTGCTGGACGGCATGGACTTTCATGGCGGATGCGGTATGCGAATGGACCCGCCGACCGCTTATGTGTTTCCCGAAACGTTCGACCAGGTTACGGTCATCAAGGGTCCGCAGACCGTGGCTTACGGCAATGGCAACTCGGCGGGCGTGGTGCTGTTCGAGCGTGACTCGGGCGCGATGCAGCCGGGGAAATCGGCTTCCGGCAGCCTGATGCTGGGCGCCTGGGAGCGCGTCGATGCGCTGGCAACGGGCAGGATCGTCACCGACCAGGCACATTTCGAGGCCGCGCTCACGCATGCCGAATCGGGCGATTACGAGGATGGGGACGGCACCCGGGTGCATTCGGCCTACCAGCGGCAAAGCGCCAGTCTGCAGGCCGGCTATCGGCCGGATGTCGACACGCGCATCGACGTTGACCTGACGGCCAGCCGGGCCGAGGCGGCCTATGCCGATCGCGGCATGGACGGCGTGAAGTTCGACCGCGACAGCTATGGCCTGAAATTCGAAAAAACCCATCTCTCGCCTCTGCTCGCAAAGCTTTCCGCGCGGGTTTATCACACCTACATCGACCACGTGATGGACAATTATTCCTTGCGGCCGCAAACGGGCATGAAAATGGTGAGCAACCCCGACCGCGACACCGACGGCGCGCGCGTATCGGCCGATCTCAACCTGAGCGGCGACACGGACCTGAAGCTCGGCGCGGACTGGCGCGATGATGTGCACACGCTACGGAATACCGTGAACTACGCCAATCTGCCGCGGGTGAAAGACTATGAAAGCACCACGACCGGCCTGTTCGGCGAACTGACCCATCGGCTGGCGAACGACCGCCGGGTGATAGGCGGCCTGCGCCACGACAATTGGGACGCCGCGCGCTACAGCGGCGGCACCTTGCTGGCCGATGCCGAGCGCGATCTCTCGTCCGGGTTCGTCCGCTACGAACAGGACCTGGCGAGCCATCCCATTACCGCCTATATCGGCGTCGGCCACAACGAACGGCCGATGGATTACTGGGAGGCGGTCAACAAGATCGGCCTGTCGGCAACCAGCAATTTGAATCCAGAACAGACCACCCAGCTCGATGCCGGCATGTTGTGGAAGACCCGCACGGTCAAGGGTTCCGTTTCGGTTTTCCATGCCAGCGTGGACGATTACATCCTGACACGGACGAACGGCACGGCGGGCTGCGCGAATGCCAACGGCTGTGCCGAGAATGTGGACGCCACCCGCTATGGCATGGAAGCCGATCTGGCCTGGACGCTCAATGCCGCGCTTACCCTGCGCGGTAGCCTGGCTTATGTTCATGCCGACAACGACACCCTGGATGCGCCGCTGGCCCAGACGCCGCCGCTGGAAGGCCGGCTGGGACTCGACTACAAGGCGGGCGTCTGGCGCTTCGGCAGCGTGTTGCGTATGGTGGCGGAACAGGACCGCGTGCATGTCGGCTATGGCAACATCGTCGGCCAGGACTATGGCGTGACGCCCGGGTTTACCACGCTGGCGCTCAATGCGAGCTACAAACCCGGCAAGCGATCGCTGGTCAGCGTCGGCATCGACAATGTGTTCGACAAGACCTACTCGGAGCACCTGGCCCGGGATAACACCTTCGAAGCAGGTTCCGGCACACGCGTCAACGAGCCCGGCCGCTTTGCCTGGGCGAAAGTCAATGTCAGCCTCGATTGACCGGGGCGTGTTTTGAACGGGTTTGCACCCAGCTGAAAGGAGAACATATGAAATACACACTTGCCGGCGCGTTGCTGATCGGCTTCATCAGTCTGCCTGCCGGGGCCGCCAATATCAGCGTCACCGATGCCTGGGCGCGCGCCACCATGCCGGGGCAAAAAGTCAGCGGCGCCTACATGCGGATCCGGTCGGATACCGATGCGCGTCTCGTCGGTGCCTCCAGCCCGGCGGTGCCGCGTGTGGAAGTGCATGAAATGAAAATGGACGGCGATGTGATGCGCATGCGCGAGCTGAAGTCGCTCGATTTGCCGAAAGGGAAAACGGTTTCGCTCGAACCCGGCGGTTTTCATATCATGCTGATGAACCTGCCGAAGCCGATTGCGGCCGGCGAGATCATTCCGCTGACCCTGGTGGTGGAATCAGACGGCAAGCGGCAGACGGTCGAGGTGAAGGCCGAGGCACGCGCGGCTATGCCCAGTCAACCCATGCAGCATCACCATCATTGAAATAGCCGGGTGCCTTGTGCCCTCATGTGCGGCGCCCGCCGCGATTTACGCCCCTTCGCCCGGCAGCACCGTTCCGAGAAGCGCGCCGCGTGCGCGCAAGTCGTCAAGCAGCGCGCTGCCGGCTTGAAGGATCAGTATCGGGTCGGGGTGGCGGCTTTCGGAGGCGATCTGCTCCAGTGCCGCGCGACCGGTAAGCGTGCCGGGCTCCAGCAGCGCCAGCAGCCGTGCGGTGAAAGCGTTGATTTCGCTGAACTGAACCGCATCCTCCGCATCGCGGAATACCAGCAGATACGTCTCCGCAGGCCGCACCTTGCGGCGCGGGGCGATGCGCTGCACCGGCCAGTCGTAGCGCAGATTGGCCAGCACCGGGTTCAATAGCGGCACGCCCTCCATCAAATCGCCTGCCGTATCGAACGCACGATCCGGGCTGCGATTCGAAACCGAGAGCACCAGTTCGATCCACTCGTAATGCGCCAGCGCCAGCAGATAGGGCGGCGCGTCTTCGGGCGCTGTCCACTCGTTTTGCAGGAACTGGATGAACTCGTCCGGGATTTGCCGGAAATAAGGCGTGCGGCTGCGGTGCGCGGCAAAAAACGCGCGCACCAGCCGCGCCCATTTGCCTGCTCCCAGCACCTGCCGCAGCACCGGAAAGCACGCCAGCAGAAACCCTTCGAGGTTGTTGTAAAGCAGTTCGTTGTAGACCTTCATGCGCCGCGCTTCGACGCCGGCCGGGCGCGGCTGCGCTTTCGGGTCGCGCAGATGCGCCGTGAATTCAAATTGGAAGCGCTGGAATTCAGGAAGCGCGGACGGCATGTTCGTCGGCTCGATGCGCGGCCTGGATGCGCGCGATGTGCTCAACCTCGCGCACCAGCTCATCCAGCGGCGGAATGTTGAAGTCGCGTTCCAGCAGCGTGGGGGCGACGCCGTGGATGCGGTAGGTTTCGTCGAGCAGCGTCCACACCGGATCGATCACGTCGGCGCCGTGGGTGTCGACGATCAGGTCTGGTGCCTCGACGTAATGCCCGGCCATGTGCAGGTACACGATGCGTTCGGTCGGCAGGGCGCGGATGAAGCCGAGCGGGTCGTAGCAGTGGTTCACGCTGTTGACGTAGACATTGTTGACGTCCAGATGCAGATCGCAGCCGGCCTCGTCCAGCACCGCGCGGATGAACGCGAGTTCGCTCATTTCGGCAATCGGCGAGGGCGTGTAATACGACGCGTTTTCGATCGCGATGCGGCGTTCCAGGATGTCCTGCGCGCGGCGGATGCGCGCAGCGACGTGTTTCACCGCCTCTTCGGTGAAGGGGATCGGCAGCAGGTCGTACAGATGCCCGTCATCCGAGCAGTACGACAGGTGTTCGGTATAGAGCCGGATGCCGTGCGCATCCATGAACTGCCGCGTTTTCGTCAGCAGCATTTCGTCGAGCGGGGCAGGGCCGCCGAGCGACAGCGACAGGCCGTGGCAGACGAAGGGATAGCGTTCGGTGAAGCCGCGCAGGTCGCGGCCGTAGGCGCCGCCCAGGTCGATCCAGTTTTCCGGAGCGAGCTCGAAAAAATCGATGGCGTCGGGCACCCGGGATTTCAGCGCGGGAATGAGTTCGCGCCGAAACCCGAGCCCCGCGCCGGACAGGCGCAGGGGTTGCATCAGACGGGTGCTTATGGTTTTGCGTCCGATGGCGCTTCCGTGGGCTTCCTGGCGCCGCCGCATTTGCCTTCGCCGCATTTGCCGTCCTTCATCTTGACGGTGTTGCCGCATTTACCTTCTCCGGCCTTCATCTCGCCTTCCTTCTTGGCGCCGCACTTGCCTTCCATGGGCTTGGCGCCATGATGGTCGGCCACCTGGTAGCCGGATGACAGGCCGGACAGGGCGAAGGGGTTTTCAGCGGCTGCGGCCATGGGGGCGGTGCCCATGCCAGCGACAAAAGCAGAGCCGACGGCGGTGGCGATAAGGGATTTCCTGGACATGATGTTTCTCTCCTGACAAAGTTAACGACGGTCAATGCTTACGGCTGATGGATTCGGCCGTTTGCGGGAAGCTCATGCATCGAGCTTTTTCCGCAATTCGGCCTCGATGCGTTCCCGGGCCTCGGGTGCAAGACCGGGTTCCCCGGACGCATCGCCCGTTTCGCTGCGAAATAGAAAGCGCATTTGCTGCAGCTGCCGGTTGAAGTGGGCGCAGTTCGTGCAGATAGCCAGGTGCATTCGCATCGCCACGCGATCGGCAAACGGCAGCCGTTCGTCCATCGCGCGCGAGGCAAGTTCCGTGGTCTCCCGGCATGTCACCATCCACTTCATGCGGCACCTGCTTTCGCAAAGCCATTCAATTCCAGGCATTGCCGCATGAACACCCGTGCCCGATGCAGCAGTACCCAGCAGTTGGTCGGGGTGATGTTGAGTTCCTTACAGATATCGTCCGTTTCCATGCCCGCCACCTCGCGCAGGCTGAACACCTGTGCCATGGCCGGCTTCAGGCGGTCGGCGCATTCGTCCAGTACGCGCCGCAGCTGGCCGAGTTCCGCCTCGGCCAGCGGGTTGCCCCATGGCCGCACCGGCTCGGCCCAGTGGCCGTCCTGTTTGAACAGGCTGTCGAGTGCCTCCTCGCCGTCGGCGTCGCGCGGGATTTCCACCTCGCGCAGGTTGCGCCGGATCAAATCGACGATCTTGTGCTTGAGGATGCCGGTGAGCCAGGTGCGCGGACTGGCGTCGCCGGCATAACGGGCCTGTGCGGCCAGCGCGGCGAGCAGGGTTTCCTGTACCGCGTCTTCGGCCAGTTCGTCGGAATGCAACTGGCGGCGTGCCACCCGGAACAGGTAATCCCCGTGGTCGGCCAGCCAGGTGTGTGGGTCAAGCGTGCCCATGATGCTCCTTGTCCGCATTGTGCCGGGTGCGGGAACTTTAGAGGCAGTCGCGCAAGGCGGCAACCGTGACCGGTTTCGGAACGCGGTGCCGACGGGTGTCCGCATGCAGGCAAAGTTCATCCGGTCGTCGCAATGCCCGCTTTGCCCGGCCTTTTCGCTTTTTGTTTGGCGTAAAATTCGCTGAATCTTATCCGGAGCCACCATGATCCCTGCCCACACCGCCGCCGAGAAGGCCCACATCCTGTCCGAGGCGCTGCCCTACATCCAGCGGTTCTACGACAAGACCATCGTCATCAAGTACGGCGGCAATGCGATGACCGAGCGCCACCTGATGGAGGCGTTCGCCAAGGACGTGGTGCTCTTGAAGCTGGTGGGCATGAACCCGGTGGTGGTGCACGGCGGCGGCCCGCAGATCGCCGACCTGCTGAAGAAAATCGGCAAGCAATCCGACTTCATTCAAGGCATGCGCGTGACCGACGAGGAAACGCTCGACGTGGTGGAGATGGTGCTGGGCGGCCTGGTCAACCAGGACATCGTCACCCTCATCAACAAGCACGGCGGCAAGGCGGTGGGCCTGACCGGCAAGGACGGCAATTTCATCCATGCCAAGAAAATGCTGGTGGCGAGCAAGGAGGAAACCGGCAAGTTCGTCGACATCGGCCAGGTGGGCGAGATCACCAGTATCGATCCGAAAATCATCGAGCTGCTCGATTCCGGCGATTTCATTCCGGTGGTCGCGCCGCTCGGCACCGACAGCGAAGGCAACGCCTACAACATCAACGCCGATGTGGCGGCCGGCAAGCTGGCGGGCGTGCTGAAGGCGGAGAAAGTCATTTTTCTCACCAATACGCCGGGCGTGCTGGACAAGGCGGGCGAGCTGCTGACCGGCCTGACGCCGCGCCAGGTCGACGAACGCATCGCCGACGGCACCATTTCCGGCGGCATGATTCCCAAGGTCGGCTATGCGGTCGATGCGGTCAACAGCGGCGTGAAAACCGCACACATCATCGACGGCCGCGTCGAACATGCGCTGCTGCTGGAGGTGCTGACGCCCGAGGGCGTCGGGACGCTGATCAAACGTGCCTGAGCTTCCGCTTCTGACGTGATCGGGATACGCTGCGAACCGACGCGTTGCGCCGGAATCGGCGTGGCGCCTTGCACACGGGAGGGATATTGAAAAGCCGGTTCGCCCTTCGCCCTCTCACCCTGATTCCCCCGCTGGTCCTCGTTCTGGGCCTGGCGATGACCTATGTCCTGCAACGGGACGTGCGCGAAGATGCGCAGCATGAACTGCACGACAAGTTCGACTTTCGGGTCAACGAGATCGTCCGGAACATCTATGAGCGCATGGGCAAATACGAGCAGGTTCTGGAAGGCGCGCACGGACTGTTCGCGGCCTCCAGTCTGCTCGAGCGCCGGGAGTTTGCCGATTACATCAGGACGCTGAACATCAGCGAGAGATTTCCCGGCATTCAGGGCGTGGGGTTTTCGCTGTGGGTACCGGCGGCGGAAAAGGACGCGCACCTCGCGAAGATCCGCGCCGAGGGCTTTCCTCAATACGACATCCATCCTGCGGGCGTACGGGATGCCTATTCTTCCATCGTTTATCTGGAGCCCTTCGACTGGCGCAACCAGCGGGCTTTCGGCTACGACATGTATTCCGAGCCGGTGCGCCGGGCAGCGATGGACCAGGCGCGGAACGAGGGGGCGATCCGCATTTCCGGCAAGGTCCGGCTGGTGCAGGAAACCGAGCAGGATATCCAGCCGGGCTTCCTGATGTATCTGCCGGTCTATTCTTCTGAGGCCGCCGGGAAGCACCTGCTGGGCTGGGTGTACGCCCCCTTCCGCATGGGGGACCTCATGAAGGGGGTGCTGGGCGAGCATTTCGGGGAAATCAGCTCGACGCTGGACCTGCACATCCACGATGGCGACCGGCCTGAGGCGGACACGCTGATGTTCGATTCCAGCGGCCGGCCCCGGCCTGCGCAAACCGGATTTCAAACCATCAGGCGCATCCCGCTCTTCGGCCATACCTGGACGCTGGATATTGCCTCGCTGCCCGCTTTCGACCAGGAGTTGAATCGCGAAGAGGCAAATATCATTGCCGTGTCCGGCAGCGTCGGCAGCCTGATGCTGGCGCTGGTCTTGTGGCTGCTGATCACCGGGCGGGAGCGGGCGCTGGCCCTGGCGGAAGGCATGACCAGCGACCTGCGGCAGAGCGAGGCCCGGCAGAAAAAGCTCAATCGCGCCCTGCGCCTGCTCAGCGATTGCAACATGGCACTGGTACACGCGGAAGAGGAGCACAAGCTGCTGGATCAGATCTGCCAGCTTTGTGTCGAAAGCGGGGGTTACCTGATGGCGTGGGTCGGTTACGCGGAACACGACGAGGCCAAGAGCATCCGGCCCATCGCGCAGTCGGGCTATGAGGTCGGTTATCTCGACAGCATCCGCTTGAGCTGGGCGGACAACGAGTTTGGGCGCGGCCCGACCGGCACGGCAATCCGGAGCGGGCTGCCCGGCATCAACGAGAATGTTCTGACCAACCCCGCGATGGCGCCGTGGCGCGAGGCGGCGATCAAGCGCGGCTATCAGTCCAGCATCTCGTTGCCGCTGATCGACAATGAAGTCGTGCTGGGCGCCCTGACCATGTATGCGCGCGAAGCGGAGGCGTTTGATAGCGAAGAGGTGCGGCTGCTGCAAGAGCTGGCCGATGATCTCGCTTTCGGCATCGTGACGCTGCGGACACGCCTGGCGCACGCCGCCGCGGAAGAGAAACTGGCTTTCCTGGCCCAGTTCGATCCGCTGACCCAGCTCCCCAACCGCCTGTTGCTTCGTGACCGCTTCGACCAGGCGGTTCGGGTCGCGGAAAGCAGACACGCCACGATGGCGATGCTTTATCTTGACCTGGACAATTTCAAAGAGATCAACGACAGCCTCGGTCACGATATGGGCGACAAGGTGCTCGTCTCGGCAGTGGAACGTCTGCAGTGGTGCCTTGCCGAAACCGATACGCTGAGTCGCCTGAGCGGCGACGAGTTTGCCGCGCTGCTGGTGGGGCCGCGCGATATGCCCGGGATCGCCGGCGTGGCCGTCGCCGTTCGCGATGTTTTTGCCGAGCCGCTCGTGGTTGAGGGGCACACGCTGAACGTGTCTTTTTCGATCGGGATCAGCGTGTTTCCGGCGGATGGCCGGGATTTTGACACCTTGCTCAAATGTGCCGATGCCGCGGTCGGCAGCGCCAAGTCCGCCGGGCGCAATACTTATCGTTTGTTTACCCCTGAAATGAACGCCGACCTGTTGGCGCAGATGCGGCTGACCAGCGAGCTGAACCGGGCCCTGCGGCAACAGGAGTTCATGCTGCACTTCCAGCCCCAGGTCGATATCAGGAATGGCCGGATCATCGGCGCGGAAGCTCTGGTCCGCTGGCAGCATCCGGTCGACGGCCTGATTCCGCCGGGCCGGTTCATCCCGCTTGCGGAGCGCAGCGGCCACATTATCCAGCTTGGCGAGTGGGTGCTGAACGAAGCCTGCCGGCAAGCTCGGCGCTGGATGGATCTTGGTCTGGCGCCGCTGGTCATGGCAGTCAACCTCTCTGCGGTGCAGTTCAAGCGCGGCAATGTGCTGCAAATCGTGACGTCGGCGCTTGCCGATTCGGGCTTGCCGGCAAATTGCCTGGAGCTGGAGCTGACCGAGTCCATCCTGCTGCAGGATATCGATACGACGGTGGAAACCCTGCGCGGCCTGAAGGCATTGGGCGTCAAGCTTTCCATCGACGATTTCGGAACGGGTTATTCCAGCCTGTCCTATCTCAAGCAGCTCGATGTCGACAAGCTCAAGATCGACCAATCGTTCGCCAAGGACATGCTGGCGGACGGCGATGGCGCCTCGATCGTCAAGGCCATCATCCAGCTGGGGCACATTCTGCAACTCGAAGTCATTTCAGAGGGTGTGGAAACCGAGGCCCAGCTGGCATTCCTGCGCGGCTCAGGCTGCGATACCGCGCAAGGTTACCTGTTCAGCCGTCCGGTTCCGGCCGAGCAGTTTGTCCAGTTGATCCAGAACGGATTTCACTGGCCGGCCTGACCGGCTCGCCTTGAGCGCGCAACAACAAGCGCTAAACCCAGCTTGCCTTTGATGCCAAGACATTTCGTCTAGGCGGATTCGCCTAGACGAAAACCGAACGAAGGTGTAGACGTATCGATGGTCGGCCCGTTGGCAACCATCGTGACAATTTTAGCGGCAGGTTGGGCGCGCATTCGCTTACCTGATCCGCCGGCAATCTCGACATGCAAGCTGGCGCAGCGCGTTTTGCCGATTCCATCTCGCTTTACGCATCTATCAACGGGCAAATCGCCTCGAAGAACCCGGGTATTTCAGAGAAGACGTAACCGGGCGGCATGTATGCCGTGCGAGCCTATCCGGAAGGCGAGGCCTATGGGAATCCAGCTTACATACTGCCTCCGGAGGTCGGAAAGCAACTGCCGAAGCGCTCCGAACGACTGCCAGAGGCAACGCCGTTGATAGGCTTCGTCGACACCGGCAGGGCCACCCTGGACTTCCCCCTGTTCAGCCGGCATCCCGTGTCTATGATCCAAGCATGGAAGGGGTGTCATGAGTTCGCAGAGATTCCCCCTCGGAATTTAAAAAAGAAGCGGTTCGGCAGGTGACCGACTGCGGTTGTTCGGTTGCGGATGTGGCCGCTCGGCCGGGCGTTTCCGGATATAGGTCGTGAAATGCTTTTGAGCATGCCGGGCAGAAACGCTCGTCTGGTTCATCAGTTTCAAAAAACAATGGAGCAATGAAATGAACCGCATCTACCGATCGATCTGGAACGACAGGACGGGCACCTTTGTCGCTGTTCCTGAAACCGCCAGGGGCGCGGGCAAGAAATCGTCGCCTGGCGCTACTGCGGTGGCGAGTGGGGCGCGCTTCACGCTGAAGGCCCTGACAATTTCCCTGATGCTGTCCTTCGGGTCCAATGTCTACGCATTGCCCGTGGGGGGCGTCGTCACGGCCGGTGGCGCCAGCATTGGCAGCAGTCCAGGCAGCACGACCATCACCCAGTCGAGCCAGAATGTGGCGATCAACTGGCAGAGCTTCAACATCGGGCAGGGAGAGGCGGTGCAGTTTGTGCAGCCCAACAGCCACTCGGTCGCCCTCAACCGGGTGCTGAGTTCGGACCCTTCGAGTATCCTCGGCAGCCTGTCGGCCAACGGCAACGTGTTCCTGTTGAATCCGAACGGCATATTGTTCGGCCAGGGGGCGCAGGTGAACGTAGGCGGGCTGGTCGCGTCCACCCTCAATATCAGCGACGGCGACTTCATGGCCGGCAATTACACATTCTCCGGCGCAGGCAATGGAGCAATCCTCAACCAGGGATCGATCAATGCCGACGGCGGCTATGTAGCGCTGCTGGGCGCCAATGTCAGCAACCAGGGCGTGATCGTCGCAAAACTTGGCACGGTGGCGCTCGCGGCGGGTGACGCCATCACCCTCGACGTGGCCGGTGACGGACTGCTCAACGTCACGGTAGATCAGGGCGCGGTCAACACGCTGGTACAGAACGGCGGCCTGATCCAGGCCGACGGCGGACACGTGCTCCTGACCGCCATGGCAGCGGGGAGTCTGCTGCAAAGCGCGGTCAACAACACCGGCGTGATCCAGGCGCGGAGCATCGAGAACCACAACGGCATTATCCGGCTGATGGGCGACATGCAAACGGGCACGACGAACGTGGGCGGCACGTTGGACGCGTCAGCCCCGAATGGCGGCGATGGCGGCTTCATTGAAACGTCCGCTGCGCATGTCAAAATTGCCGAGGGCACGATTATTAACGCGCAATCCGCACAAGGTAAGGCAGGCACCTGGCTGATCGACCCGTTTGACTTCACCATCGCAACTATTGGCGGCGACATGACTCCTACTGATCTCGCCTCTGCCTTGGCAGCGAACGTCATCATTTCCAGCAACGACGGCCTCGTCAGCGGCGTGGGCGGAAATGGTGATATTAATGTAAACGATGACGTCACCTGGAGCACGGCGACGACGCTGACCTTGAACGCCGTGCGAAACGTGAATTTGAATGCGAACATCACTGCCACCACCGGAACTTTGGTATTGGATGCTGGAACCGATGTTATCGTGAACGCGATGCCCGGTACGGGCATTACTACGACCGATGGCAGTATTACCTGGAGCGCCGGGAACGACATAATAGTGAATGCAGGCGTTGTCGGGGGCGTTACAGCGACGCGTGGAAATATCACCTGGGTCGCGGGGAACGACGTCACCATCGAGTCGGCCGTTACGGTGACCGATGGAGATTTTTCAGTGTGCTGCGGCCGTGATATAAACGTCGCGGCAGCCGTGACGACGACCAGAGGCGACGTTCTGCTGAATGCAGGACGCGATATCAGCATTACGGCGGTCATGACGACGACCGATGGTCACGTCGTACTGCGTGCCGGCAGCGAGCCTTCTGCAGCGGTGCCGGGGCGCATCGGTGGCACTGTGTTCTTTGGCCCTGGCATTCTTTACACCGTCTCAGGGGCTACTCCCGCTGTCACAGATGTCAAAATTTATTACACGCCGGACACATACAACACGCCGCATGATTATTCGGGCAACTTTACCGGGAACGCTAGCACCTATCTGACGCAATACATGCTGGTGTTCATGCAGGGGAACGACAAAACCTACGACGGCCTCACAACAACAACCCTTACCTTTCGGGGCGACCCCACTTTCGGCGGCGTCAACGATATCTCGTTGGTCCCTGGTACTGCCGATTTCGATACCAAAGACGTAGGCACGGACAAGACAATCACCTATAGCGGCTATAGTCTTGATGGTGGAGATGCCGCGCAATTTTCCCTTTGGGCTGCGTGCAATGTTGCTGCTGGCAGCGGAGTCACCAGCGCCAGCATCACCCCGGCCGACTACACCATCCTGAGCGACAGCAAGCTATACGACGGCAACGCCAACTTCAGCGACGTCGCGCTGACCGGCATTGCTGGAGAAAACTTCACCGTTGCCGGCGCGGTATCCAACAGCAAGGACGTCGCCACGGCCAGCAGCTTCATCAGCACCTCCGGCGCCATCACCGGATTGCTTGGCGCGGACACCGGCAACTACAACGCGCTGGTGCTGGGCGACCTGATCACCAACAGCGCCAGCATCACCCCGGCGCTGCTGGTGATAGTGGCGGATACGCAGAACAAAACCTACGGCGCGGCCGACCCCAATTTGAGCTATGTCGCTGGCGTGTTCCAGTTAGGCGACACAGCCGGTACGGTACTCAGTGGCACGCTCGATCGCGCGGCAGGCGAGACGGTTGCGGGCGGCCCCTACGCCATCACCCAGGGCAGCCTGCTCGCCAACAGCAACTACAGCCTGGTCTATACGGGCGCAGTGCTCAGCATTGATCCTGCGCCATTGACGGTGACGGCGAACGACGCCTCCAAGGTCTACGGCAGCACACTGGCGCCGTTCGCTGGCACCGAGTTCGCCTACACATCGACTCAAAATGGCGAGACGGTTGATTTCGTGGGCCTGGTGAGTGTTGCGGGTCCGGTGGAGAGGTCCCCGGTGCGCGTTTATGTTGATGACATCACGCCCAGCAACGCCACAGGCGGCAACGGTTTTATTGCATCCAACTACGATATCACCTATGTGTCTGGCGACCTGACGATAACCCCTTTGACATTGACCGGCAGCATCACGGCGGCCGACAAGGTTTATGACGCCAATAACTCGGCGACGATCCTGACCCGCACCCTGGACGGCGTGGTTGCCGGGGACGTTGTGAACTATGTCGGCGGTACGGCGACTTTCGACACCCCGGCCGTGGGTGTCGACAAGACGGTGACGGGCACCGGTCTTGGCCTCGATGGTGCTGACTCGGGCAACTACACGGTCAACTCCATCGCACTCACGACGGCGGACATCACGCCGATTCCCCCCAATGCTCCCCCCAGTGTTCTACCCAGTGGTCCGCCCAGTGGAATGTCGGGCACCTACACGCCGCCAGCAACGCTGATCTTGGTGCCGGACGCGACGCTGGCCGTCGCGCCAGACGTAATGCCTATCGTCGTGCTGGCAGGGACACCGGATGAACTGCTAAGCTTGGCGCCGGCTGAAAAGCCGGTTGCACCGCTGGTTGAAGAGCCCGTCATCGTGCCGGCTGTCGTGCCGGCTATCGTACCAGCCCAGACACCACCGGAAGAGTACGTGGCCCCCCATCGTCCGCGTAAGCAAGACCGCAATTGAGCGCGTTGGCGGCCCCGGTGGAAACAAACCATTGGTGTGCCCCATCATCGCCCCCGGCGGCCATGCTGAACATGGGGAAGCCAATAGGATCTACCTGGATGTGGCAAAACCAAGATAAAAATAATGACTTGATGATCAATGCATGTACGTAAATCCAGGATGTAAAAGGAAGTTGAATGCGCTACTGGCTGATGAAATCCGAACCCTCCGATGTCTCGATCGACGATCTGGCCGCCATGCCCAAGCAGAGCGTGGCTTGGTACGGCGTGCGCAACTATCAGGCGCGCAATTTCATGCGCGACCAGATGCGGCCCGGCGACAAGGTGCTGTTCTACCATTCGTCGTGCGCCGAACCGGGCGTTGCCGGACTGGCCGAGGTGAGCGTGCTGGCGTATCCCGATGCCACCCAGTTCGATTCCGGAAATAAATACTTCGACCCCAAGGCCACGCCGGAAACGCCGCGCTGGTTCAACGTCGACGTCAAACTGGTGAAGAAGACGCGGCTGATGCCGCTGTCCGAAATCCGCGGCTACCCTGAACTCGCCAACATGCGCATCCTGCAGAAGGGCAATCGCCTGTCGATCACCCCGGTTGATCCGGCCGAGTACGCCTTCATCGTCAAGCACCTCTGATGCCGGAACTGGTCTCCGCGCTGTTCGCGGCCTACGTCGGCCTCGGTCTGGTGGTCGGCTTCGTCGCCGGCCTGCTCGGCGTCGGTGGCGGCCTCATCATCGTGCCGGTGCTGATCATGCTGCTGCACGCGAACGGCCTCGCTGCCGGCATGGAGCCGCAGCTGGCGCTTGGCACTTCGCTTGCCTCCATTCTGTTCACTTCGCTGTCCAGCGTGCGCGCGCATCATCGCCACGGCGCCGTCGAGTGGCCGCTGGTCCGCCGCATTACGCCCGGCATCCTTGCCGGCACCCTGGTGGGCGCGCTGCTCGCGGCGCAGATGCCGGCGCTGGTGTTGAAAATATTCTTTGTCGCCTTCCTGTTTTATGCGGCCACCCAGATGTGGCTCGACTTCAAGCCCGCACCGCATCGTGAACTGCCGGGGCGGGCCGGGACCACGCTGGCGGGCGGGGTGATCGGCGCGGTGTCGAGCTGGGTCGGCATCGGCGGCGGCACCCTGTCGGTGCCCTTCATGCTGTGGCACAACGTCACGCTGCACCGGGCGATTGCCACCTCGGCCGCCATCGGATTTCCCATCGCCGTCGCCGGGGCGGCCGGCTACGTGCTGGGCGGATGGCAGGTGCAGGGACTGCCGGCCGGCAGCCTGGGGTTCGTTTACCTGCCGGCGCTCGCTGGTATCGTCGCCGGCAGCGTGCTGACCGCCCCGCTCGGCGCGCGCACCGCGCA
>DILD01000064.1 GCA_002424845.1 Thiobacillus denitrificans
CGGCGGCGCCGGCAAGGTCTATCTCTACACCACCAACCCCGATACCGCGACCGGCGACGGCATCGCGATGGCGTGGCGCGCCGGCTGCCGGGTGGCCAATCTGGAGTTCGTCCAGTTCCATCCGACCTGCCTGTTCCACCCGCATGCCAAATCCTTCCTGATCAGCGAGGCGGTGCGCGGCGAAGGCGCCCATCTGCTGCTGCCCGACGGCAGCCGCTTCATGCACCTGCACGACGAGCGCGCGGAACTGGCGCCGCGCGACGTAGTGGCCCGCGCGATCGACTTCGAGATGAAGAAACGCGGCATCGACTGCGTCTACCTCGACATCAGCCGCAAGCCGGCCGATTTCGTACGCGAGCACTTCCCCACCATTTACGGCCGCTGCCTGGAACTCGGCATCGACATCACGCGCCAGCCGATTCCGGTGGTGCCGGCCGCACATTACACCTGCGGCGGCGTGGTCACCGACATGAACGCGCGCACCGACCTGTGCAACCTGCATGCGGTAGGTGAGGTGACGTTTACCGGTTTGCATGGCGCCAACCGGCTGGCATCGAACTCGCTGCTGGAATGCCTGGTATTCGGCCATGCCGCCGCCGCCGACATCCTGTCCACCCCGTCCGCACCCGCGCTCGACCTGCCAGACTGGGATGCCTCGCGCGTCACCGATCCCGATGAGGAAGTGGTGATCTCGCACAACTGGGATGAACTGCGCCGTTTCATGTGGGACTACGTCGGCATCGTGCGCACCAACAAGCGGCTGACGCGCGCGACCCACCGCATCCGCCTGCTGCGCGCCGAAATCGACGAGTTCTATCGCAATTTCCGCGTATCCAACGATCTGATCGAGCTGCGCAATCTGGTGCAAAGCGCCGACCTCATCATCCGCTCGGCCCAGTTGCGTCAGGAAAGCCGCGGCCTGCATTACAGCCACGACTACCCCGAGACGCTTCCGATCGCCGGCAATACCGTGCTCAATCCGCGTCCCGGGACACTGTGCCCGAGCGTGTGCGGCCTGCCCAGCGAAGCAATACCCTGATCCGTCGAAGACTGTCGGCATCCGCACTGTCTGGAAACAGTGTCAAGGTCCGCATGCGCCCGTTCACCCGGTAGTTCAGCACAATCAACGCAGTCGAAACAAAACTGCCTCCCAGCACTTCGGCATCGCGCCATTCACCCGCGCTGTCCAGACATTGCAGCCGGCCGTCCGCGACAATACGCAGGCTCGTCTGCGGCAATGCCCGGCGCCAGCCCCACACACCCAGGCCGATCATGCACGCGCTCCCCGCCAGCTGGGCGACGTCTGGCAAAGCCGCGAGGCTGATGGCAAACAGTGCCAGCCCAACCATGCCCAGCAGCAACATCCCCAGCCAGCGTGAGGGCTTGATCTCAATCTCGCGCGTCAGCGTGTACACTTTTGCCCTTCATCGCATCTACTATTGGACCGCATCGTGATCGATTCCTGGAAAACCCATCTGCAAACGCAAGGCGCCGTCATCGAAGGCAACGCCGTGCTGCACTACGGCAACCCTGATGCAGAACGGGCAGCCGCAGTGAATGGCACCATTGTGGCGGACCTATCACAACTGGGTGTCATCGCATTCCGTGGCGAGGAAACCGCCACCTTCCTGCAAGGCCAGCTCACCAACGATGTGCGCAACCTGCACGCCGACGGTGCGCAATGGAACGGCTATTGCAGCCCCAAGGGACGCCTGCTGGGCAATTTCCTGATGTGGCGGCAGGGCGAGGATACCTGCCTGCAGCTATCAGGCGACATCCTCGCCGGCGTACTGAAACGCCTGTCCATGTTCATCCTGCGCGCCAAGGTGCAGGGACGCGATGCCAGCGACGAAAGTGTACGCTTGGTGGTGGCCGGCAAACAGGCGCAAGCAGCAGTCAATGCTGCGATGGGTATCGTGCCGGATGCAGCGATGCGCTCGGCGGCCTGCGAGGCCGGCCAGGTGATCCGCCTGGGCGTGGACAAGTTCGTGCTGGCTATCGCCCCCGGGCGCGCCGCGGCCATCTGGGACACGCTGCGCCAGTCGGCCACCCCGGTCGGCGCACCGGTGTGGGACTGGCTACGCCTCAATGCCGGCATCCCGATGGTCGTCGCCGCCACCCAGGAGCAGTTCGTCCCGCAAATGGTCAACCTCGAAGTCATCGGCGGCGTCAGTTTCCAGAAAGGCTGCTACCCCGGGCAGGAAATCGTCGCCCGCAGCCAGTATCTGGGCAAGCTCAAGCGCCGCATGTTCCTCGCACATGTCGATGCCGAAGCTGTGCCGGGTGACAACCTCTACAGCGCAGACCTCGGCGGTCAGACCAGCGGTACCGTGGTCAACGCAGCGCCGGCGCCATCGGGTGGCTACGATGTGCTGGCAGTTGCCCAGGTCGAAAGCGCGAACACGCAGACTCTGCACCTGAAAACCCTCGACGGAGCCCCCCTGACCTTGAAGCCCCTGCCCTACGCATTGCCTGATTAGGTGAAACATGCCTATCTGTACTATCGCATCGACCTGACGCTGGCCGCCATCGCAACTTCGCGTATCGATGGCCTGCTGGCGACGATGGCCGGCTATTGCAGCCAACCGCCACGCCGCCTCGCACGCTGCGATGATCCTGCAACCTGGATGGAAATTTACGAGGGCATATCCGATTTTGCCGCGTTTGCCCGGGCGCTGGATGCAGCGGTACAGCACTTTGATTGCGCAGCGTTTACCCGGGGCGAACGCCATCTGGAATGCTTCTCCCAGACTGCCCCCGCATTTCCCTGACAAGGGATACGGCGACCGCTCCTCTTGCCCTCCCGGCTTTGGATGGGGGAACCCCTCCCACAATGGCCTCCCCGGCCTGAAACCATCTTGGTTTTTTCTCCGCCCGACCTATAAAAAAGTCATCTTCGACTTTGAGGGGAACATCATGCTGGACATCAATAAATGGGTAGCCCAGGAAACCGGGGAACCCGGCATGCGCGGTCACTTGATCGAACTGGATCCCTGGACCGAGAAACAGGCCATCGACATGGCACGGCAGGACGGACTGGAACTCACCGATGACCATCTGGGCATCATCCGCTATCTGCGCGACTGCTATGCCGATCATGGCGGAACAGTCAATGCACGCATGCTGATGCATTCGCTGGAAGAAGAGTTTGCCGGGCTAGGCGGGCACAAGTTTCTCTATAACCTGTTTCCGCTGGGGCCAATCGCCCAAGCCAGCCGCTACGCCGGATTGCCCATGCCGCCGGGCACCCGCGATCCGTCGTTCGGGACGACCCACTAGGCGACAGCGTCAGTCAGACTCGACCACCGGTACGCGAGGCGCAAGTGCCGTAAGCAGTTCATAGCTGCTGGTGCCGGCAGCGGCAGCGACAGCGTCGACCGGCAGGCCCGTGCCCCATAACACGACAGGACTGCCCACACCAGCCTCGGTGCATTCGCTCAAATCCACGCACAACATGTCCATCGACACCCGTCCAAGCGTGCGACCAGGACGGCCATTCACCAGAACGGGCGTACCTGTCTGTGCATGACGCGGATAGCCGTCAGCGTAGCCACAGGCAACCACGCCAATCCGCATGCTGCGTTCGGCGCGAAACAACTGGTTATAGCCCACGCCCTCGCCGCGCTGCAGGGTCTGCACGCTGATGATTTCGGATTGAAGGGTCATGGCCGGTTTCAGACCCAATTGTTCGGCTGTCATGTCGGCAAAGGGCGACGCCCCATACAGCATCAGCCCCGGCCGCACCCATGTGCCCCGTGTATCCGGATAACGTAACAGCGCGGCCGAGTTGGCACTGCTCCAAGGCAGGCCGTAACCGACCAACTCGCGCAGAAAAGGCCGTAGCTGCCAGTCCACGCCTTCGGCTTCGTCCGCCTGTGAAAAGTGCGTCATCAGGGTGATGCCGGCCACGCCGGGAAGCGTTAGGGCCCGCGCGACGATGGCCGCATGATCAGCGAGCGGAAACCCGAGGCGGTGCATGCCGCTGTCGAACTTGAGAAAGACCCGAAGCGGGCGGTGTGGTGGCTGTTGCTGCCACCAGTCCAGGTGCGTCTTATGATGCAGCACCGGCCACAGATCCAGCTCGGAACAGGCGGCGATTTCATCTGCGCTGAAAATCCCCTCGAGCAACAGAATGGGGTGCGTCACCCCCATCTGCCGCAGACTGGCTGCCTCGTCCAGCGTCAGCACGGCGAAACCGTCTGCCGCCGCCAGTGCGCGACGCGCGCGTGACAGCCCGTGCCCGTAAGCATTGGCCTTGATTACCGCAAACACATGCGCCGCGCCTGCGTGGTGACGTGCAACCTCCAGGTTGTGCGCCATGGCAGCAATGGAAATTCGCGCCTGGATGGGCCGCATAAGCTAAGGCTTAGTAGGAACCCGGCTGCGCCAGCGACTCGAAGCGCGTGTACTCGCCGATGAAGGCCAGCCTGACCGTACCGATAGGGCCATTACGCTGCTTGCTGATAATGATTTCCGCAGTGCCCTTGTCCTGGGTGTCGGGGTTGTAGACTTCGTCGCGGTAGATGAACAGGATGACATCGGCATCCTGCTCGATGGCGCCCGATTCGCGCAGGTCGGACATCACCGGACGCTTGTTGGGGCGTTGCTCCAGGCCGCGGTTCAACTGCGATAGCGCGACCACCGGCACATGCAGTTCCTTGGCCAGGCCCTTCAAGGCCCGCGAGATTTCCGATATCTCGGTGGCACGGTTTTCGCCAGTGCTGCTGGCCGACATCAACTGGATGTAGTCGATCACGATGAGGCCGAGTTTGCCGCACTGACGCATCAGCCGGCGCGCGCGGGCGCGCAGTTCGAGCACGTTGAGCCCCGGCGTCTCGTCGATGAAGACCGGTGCATCGTTGAGCTTGCCCAGTGCGTAGGTAAGACGCTGCCAGTCGTCCTCGCCCAGTTTGCCGGTACGCAGGCGGTGCTGATCGAGCTTGCCGACCGAACCGATCATCCGCATCACCAGCTGGGCGCCGCCCATTTCCATCGAAAACACCGCCACCGGCAGGCCGGTATCGAGCGCGACGTTTTCAGCCATGTTGAGCGAGAACGCGGTCTTGCCCATCGACGGTCGCCCGGCGACGATGATGAGATCGCCCGGCTGCAGGCCGGAAGTCTTCTGGTCGAGATCGTGGAAGCCGGTGGGCACGCCGGTGATGCCGGAATCGTTGTCACGGTGGTACAGCTCGTCGATGCGCTCGACCACTTCTTTCAAAAGCGGCTTGATCTCGGTGAAGCCGGCCTGGCCGCGACTGCCGGACTCGGCGATCTCGAACACCTTGGCCTCGGCCTCGTCGAGCAGTTGCGAGGCGCTACGCCCGGCCGGGGCGTAGGCGGTATCGGCGATGCCGGTCGCGACCTCGGCCAGACGGCGCATCACCGAGCGCTCACGCACAATTTCGGCATAGCGCCGGATGTTGGCGGCCGACGGCGTGTTGCTTGCCAGCGCCACGATGTAGGCCAGTCCGCCCACGCTTTCGAGCTGGCCCATCGATTGCAGCGCCTCGGACACCGTCACCGCATCGGCCGGACGGTTTTCCGCAATCTGCCGCACAATCGCGCGCAGGACCTGGCGATGATCCTGGCGGTAGAAATCGCTTTCCGACACCACATCGCCAATGCGATCCCACGCGCCGTTGTCCAGCAGCAGGCCGCCCAGCACGGCCTGCTCGGCCTCCAGCGAATGCGGCGGCAGGCGCATTTGCGTCAGCTGGGGATCGGTATTGGTGTTGAACGAGTGAATGGCAGCCATGGCAGGATTCTAGTCTTCAGCCCATCCGGCACCAAGGGATAAGACTGTGGATAAGACGTGTACAGCGAGGAATACCCAGCAGGGCACAAGTAAAAAAGGGAGCCGCTGGCTCCCCTTTTTTGGCGTGCCCGGCGAAATTACTGCTCGCCAGCTACCACTACCGTGATATTGGCATGCACATCGCTGTGCAGCGCCACCACAATCGGATACTCGCCAATGGCCTTGAGCGGACCATCCGGCATGCGGACTTCCGCCTTGACCACTTCATGGCCCTGCGCCTTCAATGCGTCGGCGATGTCAGCGTTGGTAATGGAACCGAACAGACGGCCATCGACACCCGCTTTGTGGCTAACGGTCACGCTGCTGCCTTCCAGCTTCTCGCTGCGGCGCTGCGCATCGGCCAGTTTCTCGGCAGCGGCGCGCTCCAGTTCGGCCTTCTGCGCGGCAAACGCTTCCATGTTGGCTTGCGTGGCGCGACGGGCACGGCCGGAGGGAATCAGAAAGTTGCGGGCATAGCCGTCTTTCACCTTGACCACGTCACCCAGATTGCCCAGGTTGACGACTTTGTCCATCAGAATGATTTGCATGGTCGTCTCCTTTTAATGCAGGTCGGTGTAAGGCATGAGCGCCAGGAAGCGCGCACGCTTGATCGCTGTGCCCAACTGGCGCTGATAGTGCGCCTTGGTGCCGGTGATGCGCGCCGGAATGATGCGGCCGTTTTCGGCGATGAATTCCTTCAGCACTTCGATGTCCTTGTAATCAACCTCAACCACCTTGTCGACGGTGAAGCGGCAGAACTTGCGACGCTTGAAGAGACCACGATTGCCGCTGTCGCGGCCGCCTTTTTTGGCGAACTTGCCGCCGGATTTACCACCCATGGGACGTGCCATGATTTATTCCTTTTCGATTCGATTCAATATCAATATCAGCTGCCGGCTGTTCACGCTGCGTCGATTCAACGCGCCTTCCAGCTTGACCTGCGTTCCGGTGGTCAGTTGAGCCAACTGGGCAGCGAGCGATCCGCTTGCCTGCACTGTCAACTCGCATTCCACCTGTCGGGCTTGCGTGGCCACTGTCTGACTGCTGCGATGATGAATCACCGCTTCTGCAATCGGCACGCCCGCCGGACTGTAACGCACAGGGTCAACCTGAATGAGGACTCCGCTGATAACCAGCCTGTTCACTCATTCAACCCGGCACTCACTCAGGCTGCAGCGGGCTGCTCGGCTGCGGCTTCCGGCTTGGCGCCTTCTACCTTGGCGCTGTCCAGCACATCGCGCGACTTTTCTTCCTTCATCATCGGCGAGGCCGTGGTGACGGCGTCATCGCGCTTGATGGTCAGATGGCGCAACACGGCATCGTTGAACTTGAAGCCATGTTCGAGCTCTTCCAGGGTTTCCTGGTCGCACTCGATGTTCATCAGCACGTAGTGGGCCTTGTGGACTTTCTGGATCGGGTAGGCCATCTGGCGGCGGCCCCAGTCTTCCAGGCGATGGACGCTGCCGCCGCGCGTGGTGATATTGCCCTTGTAGCGTTCGATCATGGCGGGCACCTGCTCGCTCTGATCGGGATGGACGATAAATACGATTTCGTAATGCCGCATCTTGTTCCTTTCGGTTCAGCCCCCCGCTGCGGTGCGGTAGAGCAAGGTAAAAAAGCAAAAGTAAAAAACAATCCCCGGCAAACCGGGGACTGCGAATCATACGCTTTTTACCTGACAAATCAAGCCAGTCGCCGCACCCGGAGGCTGGTTCAGATGACGCAGTCGACGTAATACGTGGCCTTGCCGTCGACCACGTCCTCGACCAGGCCGTGCACGTCTGTCTCGAAGCCGGGGAATTTCACATTGAAGTCGCGGGTGAACTGCAGGTAGCGCACGATGGTGCTGTTGAAGCGCTCGCCCGGAATCAGCAAGGGAATGCCCGGCGGATAAGGCGTCACCAGCATGGCGGTGATGCGGCCCTCAAGCTTGTCGATCTCGACCCGCTCGATCTCGCGGTGCGCCATTTTGGCAAAGGCATCGGCCGGCTTCATCGCCGGCGCCATTTCCGACAGGTACATTTCGGTGGTCAGGCGCGCCACATCGTTGGCCTTGTAGATGGTATGGATCTGGTCGCACAGGTCCTTGAGCCCGGTTTTCTCGTAGCGCGGGTGCTTTTCGATGAACTCGGGCAGCACGCGCCACAGCGGCTGGTTCTCGTCGTAATCGGCCTTGAACTGTTGCAGCGCGGTCACCAGGGTGTTCCAGCGGCCCTTGGTGATGCCGATGGTAAACATGATGAAGAAGGAATAGAGCCCGGTCTTCTCCACGATGACGCCGTGCTCGGCCAGATACTTGGTAACGATCGCCGCCGGGATGCCCCAGTCGGCAAACGCGCCGTCCATATCCAGTCCGGGGGTGATGACGGTGGCCTTGATCGGGTCGAGCAGGTTGAAGCCGGGCGCGAGGTTGCCGAACTCGTGCCAGCGCTCGCCGGCTTTCAGCATCCAGTCCTCGCGGTCGCCCACGCCTTCGTCGGCCAGCTTCTCGGGCCCCCACACCTTGAACCACCAGGAATCGCCGAACTCCGCGTCGACCTTGCGCATGGCGCGGCGGAAGTCGAGCGCTTCCTTGATCGATTCCTCGACCAGCGCAGGCCCGCCGGGCGGCTCCATCATCGCCGCCGCCACGTCGCACGAGGCGATGATGGCGTACTGCGGCGAAGTCGAGGTGTGCATCAGATAGGCTTCGTTGAAACGCGTGAAGTCGAGCTTGCGCGTCTCCGAGTCCTGCACCAGTATCTGCGAGGCCTGCGAGAGGCCCGCCAGCAGCTTATGCGTCGACTGGGTCGCGAACACCAGCGCATCCTTGGCACGCGGTCGGTCACGGCCGATGGCGTGCATGCCGCGATAGAAGTCGTGGAAGGTCGCGTGCGGCAGCCAGGCCTCGTCGAAATGCAGGGTGTCGATGTAGTCGCCCAGCAGATCCTTGATCATGTCTACGTTGTAGAGGATGCCGTCATAGGTCGACTGGGTGATGGTGAGGATGCGCGGCTTGCGCTTCACATCCTTGGCGAACGGATGCGCGGCGATCTTCCTCTCGATGTTTTCCGGACGGAATTCATCCAGCGGGATCGGTCCGATGATGCCGTAGTGGTTGCGCGTCGGCGTCAGGAAAATCGGGATCGCGCCGCACATGATGATCGCGTGCAGGATGGACTTGTGGCAGTTGCGGTCGACCACCACGATGTCGCCCGGTGCCACGGTGGCGTGCCACACCATCTTGTTGGACGACGAGGTGCCGTTGGTGACGAAGAACAGGTGGTCGCAGTTGAAGATGCGTGCCGCGTTGCGCTCGGAGGCCCCCACCGGTCCGGTGTGGTCGAGCAATTGGCCGAGCTCGTCCACCGCGTTGCAGACGTCGGCGCGCAGCAGGTTCTCGCCGAAGAACTGGTGGAACATCTGCCCGATCGGCGATTTCAGGAAGGCGACGCCGCCGGAGTGGCCGGGGCAGTGCCAGGAATACGAACCGTCCGCCGCGTAATGGGTGAGCGCGCGGAAGAACGGCGGCACCAGCGAATCGAGGTAGGCGCGCGCTTCGCGGCCGATATAGCGCGCGAGAAATTCCGGCGTGTCTTCCAGCATGTGGATGAAGCCGTTCAGCTCGCGCAGGATGTCGTTCGGAATATGGCGCGCGGTGCGGGTTTCGCCGTGCAGGAAGATCGGTATTTCTGCATTGCGGAAGCGCACTTCCTCGACGAAAGCGCGCAGCTTTTGCAGCGCCTTGCTCGTATCCTCGTCGCTGCCCGCGAGTTCCTCGTCGTCGATGGATAGCACGAAGGCCGAGGCGCGCGCCTGCTGCTGGGCGAACGAGGTCAGGTCGCCGAAGTTGGTGACGCCCAGCACCTCCATGCCTTCCTTTTCGATCGCCTCGGCGAGCGTACGGATGCCGAGTCCGGATGCGTTTTCGGAACGGAAGTCTTCGTCAATGATGACAACGGGAAAGCGGAAGCGCATGGCGGCTCCTGAGTCTGAGCGTGGGAAAAACGCGGATTGTACGTCGACCGGGAGACGGTGGCGTTAAATTTTGGGCAGGGTCACGCCGACCTGGCCCTGGTATTTCCCGCCGCGGTCGCGGTACGAAATTTCGCACACCTCGTCGGACTCGAGGAACAGCATCTGCGCCACGCCTTCGTTGGCGTAGATGCGCGCGGGCAGCGGGGTGGTGTTGGAAAACTCCAGCGTCACGTGGCCTTCCCATTCGGGTTCCAGCGGCGTCACGTTGACGATGATGCCGCAGCGCGCGTAGGTGCTTTTGCCGAGGCAGATGGTCAGCACGTTGCGCGGAATGCGGAAGTATTCCACGGTGCGCGCCAGTGCAAAGGAATTGGGGGGAATGATGCAGGAATCGCCCTTCACCTCGACGAAGGAGTTCGGATCGAAGGCCTTGGGGTCGACGATGGTCGAGTTGATGTTGGTGAACAGCTTGAATTCGTCGGCACAGCGCACGTCGTAGCCGTAGCTCGACGTGCCGTACGACACGATGGACCGGCCATTGGCCTGTTTGATCTGCCCCGGTTCGAACGGCTCGATCATATTCTGCTCAGCCGCCATGCGGCGGATCCATCGGTCGGACTTGATGCTCATCAGGTATTGGAAATGACGATGTTGGGGAATTTGGCGGAGTGATCCACCGCGGTTTCGCCGATTTTAACCGCAACACGGCGCGCGATCTTCTTGTAGATTTCGGTCACGCGACCTTCCGGATCGGACACCACCGAGGGCTTGCCGGAATCGGTGTCGGCACGGATCGCACCGTCCAGCGGCAGGGCGCCGAGGAACTCGACGCTGTAGTCCTTGCACATGCGCTCGCCGCCGCCTTCGCCGAAGATGCGCTCCTCGTGGCCGCAGTTCGAGCAGATGTGCAGGCTCATGTTTTCGACCACGCCGATGATGGGGATGCCGACCTTCTCGAACATCTTGAGGCCCTTGCGCGCGTCGATCAGCGCGATGTCCTGCGGCGTGGTGACGATCACCGCGCCGGTCACCGGCACGCGCTGCGCCAGCGTCAGCTGGATATCGCCGGTACCGGGCGGCAGGTCGACCACCAGATAGTCGAGCTCGCTCCAGTTGGTGTTGTTGAGCAGTTGTTCCAGCGCCTGCGTCACCATCGGGCCGCGCCACACCATGGGCGTCTCGACGTCGATCAGGAAGCCGATCGACATCGCCTGGATACCATGGCCGATCAGCGGCTCGAGGTTCTTGCCGTCGGTCGATTCGGGCTTGTCGGTGATGCCCAGCATGGTCGGCTGCGACGGGCCGTAGATGTCGGCGTCCAGCATGCCGACGCGCGCGCCTTCGGCGGCCAGCGCCAGCGCCAGGTTGACGGCAGTGGTGGATTTGCCGACACCACCCTTGCCGGAAGCCACGGCGATGATGTTCTTGACGTTGGGGATCAGTTTGACGCCGCGCTGCACACTGTGCGAAACAATCTTGAAGCTGACGCTGGCCGTAGCGCTGGTCACGCCTTCGATACTCTTGAGCTTGTCCTCGACCTGCTGCTTGATGACGGGCAACTGACTGTTGGCAGGGTAGCTCAGCAGGATATCCACCGAGACGCTTCCCCCATCGATCTTGATGTTGCGAGCGGATTTGGTCGAGACGTAATCCTTTTGCGTGTTGGGGTCCACCAACTCTCTCAGTGCGGTTTGCACCTGAAGTTCAGAAACGGCCATGTTTGCTCCAGCGGGTTAATTAGCAAATGCTCATTTTAACGAATTCTGCCGCTTTGGGTGAACGGAAACGCAGAAAGGACGCGGGATTCCATGCGTTTTACAGGGACATTCATCCCTTCAACGGAGAGGGCCAAAGGGGCGGCCCGGCACTAGTGAAGATCGGAATGATGGCCCACCAGCACCGCCTCCGGGACGCGCAACCGGATCGCGGCGACCAACTCGCTGATCGCCCCCGGCCGTGAGCGCAACGACACCCACAGCACATTGAGTTTCAGGTTCAGATCCGCAAATACCACATCCTGATGCATGGCCAGCACCGCCTGTATGTCGCGTGATGCACGCTCGATCTCGTCTGGCGTCCTGCTGCGCAGTCGCGGAATCAGCATCATGAAATCGATCAGTCGTCTGCCACTGCTGTCACGCGTGGGGGCGATCTGCCACAAAGGCAGGCCGGGAGAGGATTCGGCAACGGCAATCGGCGCGCTTGAAGTATCAATCCGTATCTTCACCGCGCCTCCGTCCCTCAATTCAAGGCTTCAACCGCAGGTCGGGCGTTGCGACCCGGCGGTCGCACGGGGGGTGTCCGCGCTGCTGCAAATAACGCACGTCCTTATTCAGATAGCGTTCGAGCTCCTCAAGCGCCAGACGGTATACCTCGCGCTTGAAATCAACCACTGCCTCCATCGGCACCCAGTACTCGTTCCAGCGCCAGGCATCGAATTCGGGGCGTTCGCTGGCCCGCAGCGAAACGTCGCTATCGCGTCCGGTCAGTCGCAACAAAAACCAGATCTGCTTCTGCCCGCGATACAGGCCGCGATTGTCACGCCGCGTCCAGTGCGTGGGCACATCGTAGCGCAGCCACTCGCGCGTGCGCCCGAGGATGCGCACATGCGCGGGCTGCAATCCGACTTCTTCCTCCAGTTCCCGGAACATGGCCTGTTCCGGCGTTTCCCCTGCATTGATGCCGCCCTGGGGAAACTGCCAGGCGTGCTGGTTGACGCGCTTGCCCCAGAAAACCTGGTTCTGCGCATTGCACAATACGATGCCTACGTTCGGGCGGTACCCTTCTCGGTCGATCATGGCCGCCACCATCTATAAAGTTCGATTGATCACATTCTTTCACACCCGTCAGAAAATGCAAACCTTCCACAACCCAAACGCCATCGTTATGCATTGTTTTAATTGGGTTTTGTGGCAAACACCCGGGGGCGGAAACAGTTGCTCCAACAGAAGCGTGCGAGAAGGCGGAATCCCCCCGGCATTGTTCAGACCGGGCTCGCTATTCCAGTAAAGGCATGATGTCATCCACCCACTGAAAATCGCGCGCAAAGCTGCGGAAGTCGAGACCATAGCGTTTGGAAAGATCCGCCAGCCTTGGCATGACGGCTTCAAGCTCAGCCTGCGCACCCGGATCATTGAAGGCGAACACGATAACGTTGGTTTTGTACTGCACCGAAATCCAGCCGACCTCACCATCGAACGCACGCGCCAAGCGGGCAAAGTATTCCTTGAACTCGGTATCCCGTCCCCATAAATTGACCACCAGCATCCCACGAGGCTTGAGTGCCCGGCGACAGGCCGCGTAAAAGGTTTGCGTCGCCAGCGCCTCCACCTGATTGCCGGCGTCGAAGCCGTCGAGCAGGATGATGTCGGCGCTGGCGGGATGCTGGCGCACGTAGACCGCACCATCGGCCTCGATCACGCTGAGGGTCTCGTCGTCCGGCGGCAGGTCGAAATGCGTGCGCGCGGCGGCAATCACCCGCGGATCGATTTCCACCGCCGTGATATGCGTCTGCGGCCGCTGCTTGCGGATGAACTTGGCCAGCGAGCCGCCGCCCAGACCGATCATCAGCACGTTCTGCGGCATCGGGTTGAACATCAGGAAGCCCATCATGGCACGGGTGTAGGCAAGTTCCAGGTCCCACGGCCGGCTCATCCGCATCGCGCTCTGGATGGCGCGGCTACCCAGGTGCAGCGTGCGTATGCCGCGTTCCTCGGTCACTTCCAGCCCTTCATCGTCGGCCCGCCGCTTGCCAAACTTCATGCGCATTGCTGTTCCATCCTCAAAATCGAGCGCGAAAGATTACCCGTCCGCACGCTAAAATGCGCGTTTTCGTCCTGATTATTCCACCATGCGCGCCACCCAGTTCTTCATTTCCACCACCAAGGAAGCCCCGTCCGAGGCCGAACTCGTCAGCCACAAGCTGATGCTGCGCGCCGGCCTCATCAAGCGCCTGGGCTCGGGCCTGTATACCTGGATGCCGCTGGGACTGCGCGTGCTGCGCCGGGTCGAGGCGGTGGTGCGCGAGGAAATGAACCGCGCCGGGGCGATCGAACTTCTGATGCCGGCGGTGCAGCCGGCCGAACTGTGGCAGGAAACCGGGCGCTGGGCGGTGTTCGGCCCGCAGATGCTGAAGATCAAGGACCGCCACCAGCGCGATTTCTGCTTCGGCCCCACCCACGAGGAAGTCATCACCGATGTCGCCCGCCGCGAGATCAAGAGCTACCGCCAGCTGCCGGTCAACTTCTACCAGATCCAGATGAAGTTCCGCGACGAGATCCGTCCGCGCTTCGGCGTCATGCGCGCGCGCGAGTTCCTGATGAAGGACGCCTATTCCTTCCACGCCAGCCGTGACAGCCTCGCCGCCACCTACCAGATCATGTACGACGCCTATGGGCGGATATTCACCCGTCTGGGGCTGACCTTCCGCGCCGTGGCTGCCGACACCGGCGCCATCGGCGGCTCCGCCTCGCACGAATTCCACGTGCTGGCCGATTCCGGCGAGGACCTGATCGCGTACTGCCCGGATTCCGACTACGCCGCCAACGTCGAACTGGCCGAGGCGCTGGCCCCCGCGACCCCGCGCCCCGCGTCGCAGGAAACACTGCGCGAAGTCGATACCCCGAAGCAGACCACCTGCGAGGACGTTGCCGCCCTGCTCGACATCCCGCTTGCGCGCACCGTCAAGCTCATCGCTGTCATTGCGGACGAAAAAATGGTGGCCCTGCTGCTGCGCGGCGACCACATGCTGAACGAAGTCAAGCTCGGCAAGCTCGACGGCCTGGCGGATTTCCGGCTGGCGAACGAAGCCGAAATCCGCGCGGCCTTCGACTGCCCGCCCGGCTTCCTCGGGCCGGTCGGCATCGACCGCGCCAAAATCAAGCTCATCGCCGACCGCACGGTCGCCGCGATGAGCGATTTCGTCTGCGGCGCCAACAAGCCGAAGCTCCACCTCGCCGGGGTCAATTTCGGCCGCGACCTGCAGGAACCGGATAGTGTGGCCGATATACGGAATGTAATCCCCGGCGACTCCAGTCCGGATGGCAAAGGCACCCTCGCGCTATGCCGAGGCATCGAAGTCGGCCATGTGTTCCAGCTCGGCAACAAGTATTCGCAGGCCATGAACGCAACCTATCTGGACGAGGCCGGCCAGACGCAGGCACTGGAAATGGGCTGCTACGGCATCGGCGTGTCGCGCATCGTGGCCTCGGCCATCGAACAGAACCACGATGAAAAGGGCATCATTTGGCCGACGGCCCTGGCACCTTTCCTGCTGGTCATCGTTGCAATCGGCTATGGCAAGAGCGAGATGGTTAAAACTTCTGCCGATACGTTGTATGCTGAGTTGAGTGCATCAGGGTTCGATGTGCTGCTGGATGATCGCGATGAGCGCCCGGGCGTCATGTTCGCCGATGCCGAGTTGATTGGCATTCCGCACCGAATCACCGTAGGCGAACGCGGATTGAAGGACGGCATCATCGAATACCAGTCGCGGCGCGCCGAAGCGGGACAAAGCCACGATGCGCAAAAAATCACCCTCGCCGAAGCAAAGGACTTTTTGACACGATTGCTGAAATGCTGAGATGAACAAAACGATTTCCCATACCGGACTTCTGATCGCCGCGCTGTTACTGTGCCAGCCCGTACAGGCGGGCGGGCAGCGCGAAGAAGCGATGTCGGCCAATGTGCAGGCATCGCTGCAACGCGCCATGGCCGACACGGGCGCCACCCGCACCGCCTTCCGCAAGGTCGCCGACGAATCGGCCTGGCTTGAGGAAATGTCGCGCCGCCTGGCCAAACGCATGCCGGACGAAGCCGAGCGGCTGGAATTTCTGACGACCCTGCACTGGGAAGCCTCCCGCGCCGGGGTCGACCCGCAGCTCATGCTCGGCCTGATCCAGGTCGAAAGCGGCTTTCGCAAGTACGCGGTATCCCCGGTTGGCGCACGCGGTTACACCCAGGTCATGCCGTTCTGGGTCAAAACCATCGGCAGCCCCGACCACAACCTGTTCCAGTTGCGCACCAATTTGCGCTACGGCGCGCTGATCCTGCGCCATTACATCGATATCGAACGGGGCGACCTGTTCCGCGCACTGGGACGTTATAACGGCAGCCTGGGTCGCCCGGAGTACCCCAATCTCGTCGTTGGCGCCTGGAAACGGCATTGGGACTACGCACCAAACGCCCACCCGCCCGAGAAACTGGCGAAGGCCGCCACATCCGACTGAATCAAAACCGATCGTGGCATCGTGCCATCCGGCTTGACCAACCCATGTCAGGAGAACACCAAATGAAAATCCACCCAGCAACCGCATTACTTGCCTTTGTCGTATTGTCAGGTCTGACAGCTTGTGAGACCTACCCCACTCGTGGCGAAGTGCGCGCGCACGATCGCGATTACGATGTTCGCGCGGTTTTCAGCGACAAGGACCGCGCGGTGATCCAAAATTATTATCGCGCCAGCTACCGCGGCCTTCCGCCGGGCCTGGCCAAACAGGGCAAGGTTCCGCCAGGGCACGCCTTCAAGCTGGCACGCGGCCAGGGCATCCCGCCGGGCATCGCCTGGAAAAGCCTGCCGACCGATCTGGAGAAGCGCCTGAGCCGACTGCCGGATGGTTACGTGCGGATCATGATCGGCACGGATTTGGGCATTTTGAATACCCGCACGCGCGTTGTACTGGACGTGATCGACACGCTCGGTAAATAGACGAGACCCGCCGTATCAGCACAGGGCGCACCGCCCACCCGAAGGCCCTGCCACTTGGAACTTTCGGCCGACCAGCTGCGGTGAGTCCTTGGCCCTCTGCGGTTTGGTACGTTTATACGGTTCGCGCACCAATTGCAAAATTCCCGATATGCCCGCAAGCTTTGTCCATGACGCGGTCGAGGCTTGCTGTATGATTTGCTCGCACGACTCGCTCGAATATAAGGGTTATTGGAGACGCCCATGGACATGAAAGCAAAGCTGTCCCGCACGACCAAGGGACAAGAAGAGATTTTCAATCAAGGCCACACCGTTCGTCCCAAATGCCGGCAAATCCTGTTTGCCATCGGAAACGGGGCTTCTGTGGGCGAGCTGCAGGAAAAGCTGCCGAACACCGACGATCTGCAAACGCTGCTCGACAACTTGCTGCAAGGCGGTTACATCGAGGTCCAGAACGAGGCGATAACGGCCCAGCCCGCGACCGACACCGTCGCAGCCCCCCCCATTGCCGAGACGGCTCCGGAATCCCCTATCAGTACCGCACCGCCACCAGTTGCTGCCGAGCCGCCGCCCGCCGCCCAGCCGGCAGCCTCATCCAGCCAGCCATCTGGACGCGTGGAAGCCGCGCGCAACCATGTACTGGAAATCATGGCTTCGCTAGCGGGAACCAAGTCCCCTGCCTACCGAAAGATGAGCGAAGTGCAGGATGAGGAAAGTTTCAAGGAAGTTCTGCAAATGTGTCGCAAGGTGGTTGCCGCAGTAGCCTCACCCCATCAGGCAACGGAAATGGAAACCACGGCGATTCAGCATTTGGGCGGCTGACCCTTATCATTTTTCTGCTCGACCCTTGCGGCCGGGCAAACCTGTGCCAGCCCGGTCAGGGCTGGCCTGACTCCAGAATCACCAGCGGCTTCGGCTGGCAGTCCGCTGTCACCACGGTGCCCGCACCACCCGGCACTGAACGCACCACCCCGCCAAACGGGGCCTTGAGTTCAGCATCGCCAAGATTCTTTTTCGCAATCACCAGACGCGCATGGGTCCCTGACAGGGCGGCTTTCGCACGCGCATGGCGCAGCGTGGCTGCTTCAAGCTCGCTGGTCGACGATACGGTACGGTTGAAAAGCTCTTCGGCCCGCTCAAGTTCGCGCCGGGTGTCCTCCTCATCGGCTTCTGCACGCGCCTGTTCCGCTGCGGCCTCGTCAAGCCTGGCCCGCAGCACGGTTCTGTCCAGGCGCAGCAGCACCGAACCTTTCTTTACGTGCTGACCGGGCTTTACCAGGACTTCCTCGACTACCCCGGACACACGGGTAGTCAGTTCAACCCGCTCTGCCGCCCATAGCGAACCTGGAACGCCCACCCCAGCCAGCATTATTGCCACAAACCACCGTTTCATAACTATCGCGCTCCCTCAACAGGCGGCAGGCTGCCGCCAGACATTGCTTCCAACCGGGCCAGCGCCAACGCCAGCCGAAACTCCACCTGCCTGCGACGCAATTGCGCGGCCTGAGTTTCCGCCATGCTGTTGCCCAAATTGGTTTTCAGTTCGAGCTCATATTCAGCCCGCGCGCGCTCAAGCGCCCAATCGCGATACTCGGCCTGCTTGTCGGCTGCGGCACGGCCGCTACCGCGCAACCACTCGATTTCCTGCAGGGTGGCGAGCAGCGCGTCAGAAAGATCGAGTTTCAGTTTCTCCAGTTCGGCGGCACGACGCTCTTTCAGAGACAGCTCGCGTGCCACGCGCGCATCGACACGTCCGCCCTGGTAAAGCGGAATACTGAATACCAGCCCCGCGCTCACATCATCGCGCGTGGTGGATGGACGGCTATAGCTGGCGCCGACCACTTCGGCATCCAGCACCGGATTGCGCTCGGCACGAATCGCGGCCAGCCGCGCATCTGATGCCGCAAGCTGCGCCTGCAAGACCTGCACGCGAGGGTTACGCTGCATGACCCAGGGCTGTAGCGACTCGTAATCCGGTATCGCTCGGGCATTGTCCTGCAAGAGCGGGACAGCAAGCTCTGTTGGCAACTGGCCCGGGCGATACATGGCATGCGCAAGTTTCTGCCGGGTAATGCGCATGCGCTGCAGGCTGGCGTTGCGTCGTTCACGCCAATCCTGGTAGAAGGCTTCCAGCCGCAGCATGTCGGGACGGTTGCCGATGCCCACCTCAAAACGCTCACGCGCCTTGTCCCACTCGAGATAAGCCACCGTCATGAATTCGTTATCCGCGACATACTGCTGGTCGGCCAGCAGGACATCGAAGTAGCGCACCATGATGTCGATGCGACGAAGGCTCTCGACATTGAGAAGCTCCGCCTGGCGCGCCGCGATGTCCTGGTCGGCCGCGGCGACAGCCTGCCCGGTCCGCCCGAAATCCAGCAAGGGCTTGCGTGCAACAAGACGCCCTGCGTTGTCCGCTCTCCAGTCGCCCGCATTGGGAAGACCATCGTCTGAGCGAAGTCCCGTGCGCAGAGCGCCATCCAGGAACAAACTGAAATCCTGACGACTGGCGGCCTGCTCGCGGTCGGCGCGCGACATTTCCAGATCGCTCTCGGCCATCCGGCGGTCAGGGTGAGCTGCCGCCACCGTTGCCAGCGCCTGGTCGAGCGTCAAGGTTTCAGCCACGGCCACACCGGACAGCGCCCACGTCAGCACGACACTCCAGACGATGCGCCTCATTTGCCTTGCTTGTATTTGGTGAAGTGCTGTGTCGCGTAGGCGCCTTCGCTGATATAACGCCCCAGCAGCAGGAACTCATCCTTGTCCTTGACCGGCCCGGTATGGCGTGCCATCAACTTGCCATCCAGATCAAAAAACATCAGCACAGGCGTGGCACGCACGCGCAGGCCGAACGAAAATGCCTTCTCGGTCGTGACATTGCCCTTGAAATCGGTGAGCTCGGTATCGCCGTTTACATCAATCGGATACAGCAGAAATTTTGCCCGGTAGTCATCCTGCACGTCAGACTGATTGAGGATGGTGGTTTTCATGCGATCGCAGAACGGGCAATCGTCCATTTCAAAAAACAGGAAGATACCTTGCTTGCCCTGCTTTTTGGCTTCCTGAAGGTCTGCCTGCAGATCACCGAACTTGGACTGGAAAAAATGGTTGGCCGGATCGCGCGTCTCAGCCCATGAAGGCATGGCTAACAGCAGCAAACAGGCAATAAGCAATTGACGCATGAGGTCACCTCGATATTGTGGTCAGAACTATTTTTTTGGCCGGGCGGACTTGGCGATGAAACTTTCCACCGCCTCTCGGGTAATCAACCCCACTTGCTGAGCCACCATTTTACCATCCGGATTGAACAGGTAAGTCGTCGGCAAACCCGGCACAGGGCCGATCTGACGCACGATTTCGGGTGTGCCGAGCACAATCGGATATTCGACCAGCAGGCCATCGGCAAAGT
The DNA here is from genome assembly GCA_002424845.1 of Thiobacillus denitrificans. Lineage (GTDB taxonomy): Bacteria > Pseudomonadota > Gammaproteobacteria > Burkholderiales > Thiobacillaceae > Thiobacillus > Thiobacillus denitrificans_F. Next base: position 19,867 of record DILD01000064.1, read on the forward strand.
CGGTCACCTGTTTGGCACTGTGGTAATCCATGGCGACGCCGATAACCACAAGGTTGTTTTTCTTGTTCTCGTGCAACGCGATCAGATCGGGAATTTCCTCCAGACAGGGCGGACACCAGGTCGCCCAGTAATTCACCAGCACCCACTTGCCCTTGTAACCGGACAGGCTGTGAGTCTTGCCGTCGGTATCGGTCACACGGAAGTCTGCTGCCTGCGCCCATGAAGCTGTCAGCACCAGCAATAGTCCGGCCAGCCACATCGGATAAAATCGACTTCCTTGTAACGTTTGCATTGTTGTTTCCATCATGAATGAATTCCGCATCGAGAAGGACTCGCTCGGCGAGGTCAAGGTTCCCGCAAAGGCCTGGTATGGCGCACAAACCGCACGCGCCGTAGCGAATTTTCCCATTTCCGGGCGTCTCCCGGATAAGGATTTCGTACTAGCGCACGTGCGAATCAAGCTTGCCGCAGCACATGCCAACTGCCAGCCGGGCTGGCTGCCGGGAGAAAAACGCGATGCCATCGTCGCGGCCTGCGACAAGATTCTCGCGGGTGAATATCACGACGAATTCGTGGTCGACCGCTTCCAGGCCGGTGCCGGCACCAGCCACAACATGAACAGCAACGAAGTCATCGCCAACCTCGCCAACGTCGCACTGGGCGGCGAAAAAGGCAGCTACAAGCCGGTCAATCCAAACGACGACGTCAACATGGGGCAGTCGACCAACGACACCATTCCCACCGCGATCCGCCTCGCCGTGCTCGCCAAGCTGCCGCGCCTGGTCGCTGCCGTGCATGCGATGGCGGCTGAATTCAGCCGCCTGGCCGAACGCGAGAAGGACACCGTGAAGTCCGGCCGCACCCATTTGCAGGACGCGGTCCCGACCACCCTGGGGCAGGAGTTCGCCGGCTACGCCTGGACGCTCACCCGCTGCGCCTCCGCGCTCGATGCCGTGCGCCCGGCGCTGTGCGAGATCGGTCTGGGCGGCTCGGCTGCCGGCACGGGCCTCAACACCTCGCCCGACTATCCGGCGCGCGCCGCGGCCGAACTGGCCAAGCTCACCGGCGAGCCAATCCGCGTCGGCCAACTGGTCGCGCAGATGCAGTCGATGCACGATCTGGCTCGGCTATCGGGCGAAATCCGTAACCTCGCGCTGGAACTCACCCGCATCTCCAACGATCTGCGTCTGCTCGCTTCCGGCCCGCGCACGGGCCTGGGCGAAATCCAGCTGCCGCCGGTGCAGCCGGGCTCGTCCATCATGCCCGGCAAGGTCAATCCGGTGATGTTCGAAATGCTGAACCAGGTGTGTTTCCAGGTGCTGGGACAGGATGCCGCCGTGTCCTACATGGTGCAGGCCGGGCAGATGGAGCTCAACGTGATGATGCCGGCGCTGGGCAGCGCGCTGTTCGACGCCATGGAATGGCTGACCCACGCGATGAACGCCGCCACCGAAAAGAACCTCAAGGGCATCGTCGTCAACCGCGAACGCTGCGCCTTCTTCATCCACCAGAGCGTCGCGCTCGCCACCCTGCTCAACACCCGAATCGGCTACAACCAGGCCGCCGAAGTCGCCAAGGAATCGGAAAAATCCGGCCGCCCGGTGCGCGACATCGTCGCCGAGCGCGGGCTGATGAGCGCGGCCGACTTCGACGCGCTGGTGCTGCAGGCGGCGCACGGCGTCGGCAGCGGCGGCGGTGCCGGCTGATACCGCCTGATGCGATAATCACCGCCCGTTACCCGACACCTCACCCCCATGGCGATCCAGTGGTTCCCCGGTCACATGACCACCGCGCGCAAGAAAGCCGCGGAGACGATGGCGCAGATCGACGTGGTGGTCGAGGTGCTCGACGCGCGCCTGCCAGAGGCGGGCAGCAACCCGATGATTCACGAGCTGCGCCTGCATCGCCAGCGCTCGTGCCTCAAACTGCTGAACAAGGCCGACCTGGCCGACCCGGAAGCCACCCGTGCCTGGATCGACTATTTCAACAAACAGCCCGGCGTGATGGCGGTGGCGATTTCCGCCAAGAAACCGGGCGACGTCGCCAAGCTGCCGGCGCTGGCGCAAAAGCTGGCGCCGCATCGCGACGACACCTTCAAACCGCTGCGGCTGATGATCATGGGCATCCCCAACGTCGGCAAGTCCACCCTGATGAACACCTGGGTCAAGCGCAAGGTGGCGGCGGTCGGCGACGAGCCGGCGGTGACCAAGTCGCAGCAGCGCATCAACCTGTCGCCGCGCCTGATCCTGGTCGACACGCCGGGCATGACCTGGCCGAAGATCGAGCATGATTCGGATGGTTTCATGCTGGCGGCCAGCCACGCCATCGGCCGCAACGCGGTAATCGATGAGGAAGTGGCGACCTTCCTCGCCGGCATCCTGCTCGAACGCTACCCCGCCCTGCTGAAGGCGCGCTATGGATTTGCCCTGGAAGGTCTGGATGCCACCGGCGTGCTGGAAGCCGTGGCGAAGAAACGCGGCTGCATCCTGAAAGGAAGGGGTGGTGAACTCGACCTGGAAAAAGCGGCAATGATCCTGCTCACCGATTACCGCAGCGGCACGCTGGGACGCATCAGCCTGGAGACGCCGGCGACGCGGCAAGCGATGCTGGCAGCTGCCGCAAACAAACCCAGAAAAACGGCCGAACCGGAACCCGACGCCATCGAGTAATCACGCATCGGCCGGCCAAGCCGCGGCATCGAGCCAGGCCACGGTTTCTCGCGTGCCGTACACGGCCGTCACCGGTAGCGCCTCACCGTTTTTCCAGCGCTGTAGTGCATCCCGCTTGTTGTCGCCGACGATCACGAACCACACGCGCGTACTACGATTCAGCCGAGCCGCCGACAGGCTCACCCGCTCGGACGGCGGCTTTGGCGCACCCGCTACCGCCAGCACATCCGGACTGTCCGCAGCCGTCCCCCAGTCGTGTCCCGGAAACAGGCTGGCGGTATGGCCGTCCTCGCCGACACCGAGCAGCACCGCATCGAAATCCGGCACGCCGGCCAGCCAGCCGGCATACACGGCGGCGGCCTCGCACGCGCCGCGTTCGGCCGGGATCGGGCGACGGCTTTCGGGCGGAATGTGCGAGGCAACAAGCCAGGTCGTTTCAGCCATGGCACTGTTGCGATCGGCGTGATCCGCTGCCAGGCAGCGTTCATCCCCGTACCAGATTTGCCAGTGCGCATCGCCTGCGCCACGCCGCGCAAGCTCGGCATATACCGCACGCGGCGTGGCGCCACCCGCCAGCGCCAGATGAAATGCGCCGCGTGCGGCGATTGCCGCCGCGGCTTCGGCGCACAGCGCATCGGCCAACGCCACCACCAGCGCATCAGCGTCGGCAAACACCCGCCATTCGGGCAGTGTCATAACTCGTTGCGCCAGACCTGGTCGTCATTGTCGAACAGACGATTGGCGTCGGCCGGCCCCCAGTTGCCTGCGGCATAGGTCGGAATGTATTCGCGCTCGACCGCCCAGTGCTGGAGGATGGGATCGACCACCCGCCACGCCCATTCGATTTCGTCGAAGCGCAGGAACAGCGAGCGGTCGCCTTCGATAACGTCGAGCAGCAGGGTTTCGTATGCGTCGAGCGTCTGCTCGTCGGTCTTCAGAAAACTCGCATTCATCTGCATCAGCCGCGTGTCCATGTCGAGCCCGGGCTGCTTGACGTGGATTTCCATGCGCATCGATTCGTCGGGCTGGATCGACAGCAGGATCCAGTTGGGGTCGATGGACTCGAGCGGGGTTTCGCGAAACAGCTGCTGCGGCGGATGACGGAAGCGGATCGCGATCATCGAGGTCTGGTGCGGCATGCGCTTGCCGGTGCGCAAGTAAAACGGCACCCCGCGCCAGCGCCAGTTGTCGATGTAGAACTTGGCGGCGACAAAAGTTTCCGTGATGGAATTCGGCTCGACGTCCGCTTCCTGCTGGTAGCCCGCCACGGGCTTGCCGTCGATCATGCCGCGGGTGTATTGCGCACGCAGCGCATGGGCGTGCACCGCACGCTTGGCGATCGGTCGGATCGAGCGCAGCACCTTCACCTTTTCGTCCTGCAATGCGTCAGCTTCGAGCGCGGCAGGCGGTTCCATCGCGACGACGGTGAGCAACTGCATCAAATGGTTTTGCAGCATGTCGCGCAGCGCGCCAGCACGATCATAGTAATCGGCACGGTTCTCGATGCCGATCGACTCGGCCACGGTGATCTGCACGTGGTCGATGAAGTTGCGGTTCCACAGGGGCTCGATGAGCGTGTTGGCGAATCGGAAGACGAGCAGGTTCTGCACTGTCTCCTTGCCGAGAAAGTGATCGATGCGGTAAACCTGCTCCTCATCGAAATGCTGGTGCAGCAGGCGATTGAGCATCTGCGCCGATTCAAGGTCTTCGCCGAAGGGCTTTTCGATCACCACGCGGTTCAGGCCGCGCGGCTTGTTGAGTCCCGCAGATTCCAGATTCTGGATCACCGCGCCGAATTCCGCCGGCTTGATCGCGAGATAGTAGACCGTACTCGAACACGCCGATTCGGGCGGCAGCCGCTCGGCCAGCGCGCGGTAGGAAGCCGCGTCGTTGAGATCGCCCTTGAAATAGCTGAAGCGTGCAATAAAGCGTTCGAACACCGGCGTGTCGAGCGAACCCTTGATCTTGCCCTCGAGCGTCTCGCGCATGTGTTCGCGCCAGTTTTCCGTCGTCCAGTCACGCCGTGCAAATGCGATGATCGTGAGCGACTCCGCCAGACGCGCGGCGGCCTCCAGGTGATAGAGCGCAGGCAAAAGCTTGTTGGACGCGAGGTTGCCGGTCGCTCCGAAAATCACGAACGAACACGGCAGATGATCGGCTGCGTCATTTTTGCCCAGGTTCATCTCAGCCCTCCTTCACAGTATGTCCACCGAAGCCCTGACGCATTTTTGCCAGCATTTTATTGGCGTAATCGCTCTTGCCCTGGCTGGTAAGACGCATCATCAACGCCAGTGTCATCACCGGCGTCGGCACGCCCTGCTCCACCGACGCAAGCGCAGTCCAGCGGCCCTCGCCAGAATCCTGGACAAAGGGCTCGATGGTCTCAAGCGTCTGGTCGCTCGCCAGAAAATCCGTCGTCAAGTCCAGTAGCCACGAGCGCACCACGCTGCCATGCCGCCACAACTCGGCAATCGCTGCCAGATCAAGCTCGAAGTCAGGCTTGGACTGCATCAGCGCAAAGCCTTCGGCAAAGGCCTGCATCATGCCGTACTCGATGCCGTTGTGAACCATCTTGACGTAATGCCCCGATCCGACCGGACCGGTATGCAGCCAGCCGGTGACTGGCGTCGGCGCCAAAGCTTCCATATAGGGCTTGAGGCGGGCCGCCGCCGCATCCGTGCCGCCGAACATGATGCAGTAGCCGTTATCCAGCCCCCACACGCCGCCTGAGACACCGGCATCGGCAAACTCGACACCGTATTCGGCGCAGCGCGCCGCGCGCGGCGCATCGTCCTTGAAATGCGCATTGGCACCGTCGACAACGAGATCGCCCGGCGACAGCAGGGGCAGAATCGTATCAAGGGCGGCCTCGGTTGCCTCGCCCGCCGGCAGCATCAACCAGATGATGCGCGGGACCTGTAATGCAGCCACCAGATCAGCCGGCGTGGCACAGGCCTGGTGCCCGGTTTCCGCTGCCAGGGTTACGCTGACTTCGTGGCTGCGATTGTTCACCGCAATGCGGATGTCCTTGCGTGCAAGCCGTCGCGCCATGTTGCCGCCCATGCGGCCGAGTCCGACGAGTCCGAATTCCATGTCGTGCTCCCGTATTGAAATCAATGAAGCCGACGCAATGATCACGCCAGCGGTAAGTGCATGATAAAGCGCATGGGTGACAGGCGCATGGTGACTGGCTCGCGCCCATCCGGTGCGCAATGCACCTAATCAGGTCAACAAGCCCGGGAACAGCTTGACCAGACCGCCTGCGATCATCTCGATTGAAATCGCCGCGATGATCAAGCCCATCAAACGCGTGACGACGTGAATCCCGGTTTTTCCGAGCCGCCGTGCAATCATCGGTGCCGCGCGAAATGCCAGCCACACCGACAGGGCGACCAGCACTACCGGGATCAGCAGCAGGCCTTGGTGCAGCACATCACCCTGTGCGGAACCGGCGGCCACGATCACATGCGTGATCGCGCCCGGCCCGGCCAGCAGCGGGATGCCCAGCGGCACCACGCCGACCGCATCCTTTTCCTCGGCTTCGATTGCCTCGTCCTGCGTCTGCCGCTGCGGACTGACGTGCGCCTGCACCATCGACAGAGCCAGCAACAGTAGCAACAGCCCGCCGGCCACCGAAAAAGCCGCCAGCCGGATGCCGAAAAAGCCCAGCATCGGCTCGCCCGCGAAAGTAAAAAGGGTCAGAACGCCCAGCACGGTCAACGCAGCAACCCGTGCCGCCGTGCGGCTCTGCGCGAGGGTGTAACCCTGCGTGGCCATCAGGAAAAGGGGGATTACGCCGACCGGGTCGACGATGGCAAACAGCGCAAAAGCAGATTTGGCGAGGGCGAAGAAATCCATGCGCCCATCATAGCCGCATGACGCGGCGATGTTCTATGGCCGGCGAAACAGCAGGTCCCACACGCCATGTCCGAGACGAATGCCACGCTGCTCGAATTTGGTGAGCGGGCGCGTATCCGGGCGCGGCGCGTAGTCCGTCACGGTATTGACAAGCAAAGGCTCGGCGGAGAGCACCGCGAGCATCTGCTCGGCGTAATCCTGCCAGTCTGTAGCGAGATGGATGTAGCCGCCGGGCTGCAGGCGGCTCGCCAGCAACGTCACCAGCGGCGGCTGGATCAAACGGCGCTTGTGATGGCGCTTCTTGTGCCAGGGATCGGGAAAGAAAATGTGAATGCCGGCCAGGCTCGCTGGCGCCAGCATTCTGGTCAGCACCTCGACTGCGTCATGCTGAATCACGCGCACATTGGTCAGCCCGCGCTCGCCGATCTGCTTCAGCAGCGCACCGACGCCGGGCGTGTGCACCTCGACGCCGAGGTAATCGTTTCCCGGGTGAGCCGCGGCAATCTCGGCCAGGCCCTCGCCCATGCCGAAACCGATTTCCAGAATGTGCGGTGAAGCGCGTCCGAATACCGCATCGAGATCGAGCACCGCAGGCTGGTATGGCAGCATGAACTGCGGCCCGATTTCGGCCAGCGCGCGCGCCTGGCCGGAGCCGACACGCCCGGCGCGCAGCACATAGGAACGGATACGCGGATGCGCGCCAGTATCGCTCATGCTTATTTGCTACCCGCGCTTTTATTATCAGTAATCAGGCCGCTGGTCGGCGAACTCGGGCTGGCTTGATAGACCTTCTTCGGCATGCGCCCGGCGAGAAAAGCCTCGCGCCCGGCTTCCACCGCCTTCTTCATCGCCGAGGCCATCAGCACCGGGTTGCCGGCGCCGGCGATCGCGGTGTTCATCAAGACGGCATCGCAACCGAGTTCCATCGCGATGGTGGCGTCGCTCGCGGTGCCGACGCCGGCATCGACGATCACCGGCACCGAGAGGCGGTCGATGATGATCTGCAGGTTCCACGGATTGAGGATGCCCATGCCGGAACCGATCAGGCTCGCCAGCGGCATCACCGCGACGCAGCCGATGTCTTCCAGCTGCTTGGCGGCGATGGGGTCGTCCGAGGTGTAGACCATCACCTGGAAGCCGTCCTTCACCAGCACCTCGGCGGCCTTGATCGTCTCGGCCACGTTGGGGTAGAGCGATTCGGCATCGCCCAGCACTTCGAGCTTGACCAGCGAATGGCCATCCAGCAGTTCGCGCGCCAGCCGCAGCGTGCGGATGGCGTCGTCCGCCGTGTAGCAGCCGGCGGTGTTGGGCAGGTAGGTGTATTTCGACGGCGGCAGCGCGTCGAGCAGGCTGGGCTGGCTGGCATCCTGGCCGATATTGGTGCGGCGGATGGCGACGGTGACGATTTCCGCGCCCGAAGCTTCGACCGCGAGGCGCGTCTGTTCAAAATCCTTGTATTTCCCGGTGCCGACCAGAAGTCTGGAGGCATAGGATTGTCCGGCGATGACGAGTGGTTCCATAAGTTCAGTGAAGCGTAAGAGGTAAAGGGTAAGGCGCGGGGAGGAACGAAGAATAAAGGCCGGGGTTCGCGCTTCACCCCTGACGCCTCACCCCTCCACCCACTTTAGCCGCCGCCGACCGCGACGACGATTTCCAGGCGGTCGCCGCTCGCAAGCGGCGTATCGGCGTGCTGGCTGCGAGGAACGATCTCGCCGTTTTTTTCGATAGCGATACGTTTTCCCGTCAGATCCAGCGTCTGGACAAGCCGGTCGAGTGTAAGCGGGGCAGGGAAGCTGCGGGCTTCGCCATTGATGACAAGTTCAATCACAACTTCTATCCGGGCATGAGTTTCAGTATCATGCCGGATTCTACCCTGAAGCAGGTTGCAGGGCATGAAGGCATCAGCGCTGCGCGGGCGTCGTATAGTGGCATTACCTGAGCTTCCCAAGCTCATGAGGAGGGTTCGATTCCCTTCGCCCGCTCCATTGTTCAAGCGCCTCACCCCGGTTACGCTGCCGGCATGAATTCCTTTTCTTCCCGCATCGTCCGCTGGCAACAGCGCAACGGTCGCCACACCCTGCCCTGGCAGAGCACCGACGCCTCCTCGCGCGATCCCTATCGCATCTGGCTGTCTGAAATCATGCTGCAGCAGACCCAGGTCGCCACCGTCATTCCCTACTTCGAACGGTTCGTCGCGCGCTTTCCCGATCTGGCCAGCCTCGCCACGGCGCATGAGGACGACGTACTTGCCCTGTGGAGCGGCCTCGGCTATTACAGCCGCGCACGCAACCTGCAC
>DILD01000047.1:0-448 GCA_002424845.1 Thiobacillus denitrificans
CGCGCTGTTCTCGTCCAAGCCGGGTTCGCGCGGACACTGATCCGCTTGATCTGATCCGGGCATTACGTCCGGGTCAGGCGTGCCGCGAGCCAGGTGACGCCAAGCGCCACGCCCAGCAGGGCGAACGCGACGCCAAGCCGGTTCAGCCAGTCCGGCGCCAGCACCAGCAGCGCGCCCAGTTGCAGCATCATCAGACCCGACATCAGCTTGAGCAGGCGGCCTTCGCGCTCGCTTAATTTTCGTGCGCCCAGGGTAAAGGCAAACACGCTGACGATGACGGCGAGCGGAATTACGTAGACCAGGTTGTACAGCACCAGATACAGGTAATGCGTTCCAGCGCTCACGTCCTGCAGCGTCAGCAGACGGGTGTAGACCATGGGAAATCCGGCGGTACACAAGAGTTCGTAGAAATTGACAGCCACTGCGAGCAGCACCGTGGCGGCGAGCA
>DILD01000047.1:482-611 GCA_002424845.1 Thiobacillus denitrificans
TGCGGCTTTCCGGAATCGACAGCGACATGCCGCGTTCGAAAAAGAAGAAGTCCTTCACGTTGATGAGCCCGACCGCCAGGGCCAGGCCGCCGGCGGCGAGCGTGACCCAGGCCAGATTGCCGAGCAGCT
>DILD01000047.1:618-7338 GCA_002424845.1 Thiobacillus denitrificans
GCCGCCATGAAGGCGAAATACATCACCCCGGAGGTGAGCACGAATACGCCGCCGATCGTCAGCATGCGTGCGCGGCTGTTCTGGTGAACCATCAGAGACAGCAGAAACAGCAACACGAAAAACGCGCAGGGATTGAAGGCGTCGAGGGCGGCGATCAGGACCGTCATCAGCGGCAGCGACAGGCCATCGACGCTCACATCGCCCAGGACAGGCACGCTGAACGCGTGCGCCGGCGGGGTGCGGGCGGTGTCGATCGCACGGCCGCTTTGGGCGGCAGCACGGCAACTGTCCAGTTCGGCGAGCAGCGCCTGTCCGCTCGTCGCGGCGTTCTCCCAGCCCGTTTGCATGCGGCCGCACACCAGCAGCGCCGGCACATATTGCGCGGGTTGGCCCAACTGCTCGGCCAACGCGACATAGAGGCGGGCGTTCTCGGGATGGCGGGTGATTTCGAGCGAATGCAGCTTTACCCATGGCCGGCTGGCGGGGATGGCCTCGATGAAGGGCCGCGCCTCGAGGCAGTGCGGGCAGGCGAGCGACCAGAAGAAATACATCTGCACCACGGGCTGGCCGTCGGCGCCCGGTTCGATCCAGGGCGCGTCGGCGCGGGCGCCTGGCGCCAGCAGCATCAATAAAAGCAGGGTGCTGGCGAGCCAGCGCAGCGGCGTCATCCGGCAGNNGGCGCGACGCGCCTTGCATCCATCGATTTCTCGTGGCAACGCGGACGTGAAACGAGTGTTAACACGCCCTAAGTATGGCGGACGCTACAATCTTTTGCATGGATACGCTAGCAAGTTACGACGAACTCCCCTACGACAGCCTGCCCCTGCCTGAAACCCAGCCGGATTTTCTGGCGGCGGTCGCAAGGCTGCATGGCTATGATGCCCCGGATCCTGTCCGGGCACGCATCCTCGAACTCGGTTGTGCGCAGGGGGGCAACCTGATTCCCCTGGCTTGGCGCTGGCCCGAATCGGAATGCGTGGGGGTGGAATTGTCGCGCATTCAGGCCGAGTCGGGCGCGGCCTTCATCCGGGCGTTGGACCTGCCCAATGCCCGCATCGTGCATGCCGATCTCGCTGCGCTACCGGACGGTCTGGGCGAGTTCGATTACATCATCGCCCATGGCGTGTTTTCCTGGGTGCCGCCCTCGGTGCAGCAGGCGCTGCTCGATCTATGTCGCCGTCATCTGTCGGCGAACGGCGTGGCCTACGTCAGCTTCAATGTCGCCGCAGGCTGGCAGAGGCTTCAGCCACTGCGGGCTGCGCTGGTTGAGCGCACCTCGCCCGGCCTGCCTGCGCCGCAACGCCACCAGCAGGCGCTGCGCATACTGGATGAATTGGCGGCCGAATGGAGCGATCCGTTTTTACTCAAGGAAATTGCTTATCTGAAAACGGCGGCACCGTCTTACCTGTTCCACGAATACCTTGCCGAGTTCAACGCGCCGATGTCTTTCGGCGAGTTCACGGCGCAACTCGACGCACATCATTTGCGCTATGTCGGAGAAGCCGGTCCGCGCTGTGCGGTAGTCGAACTCGAAGACGCCTGGGGCTTGATACCAGAGAGCATGGCAGGGCGCTGGATGGACGCGGAAAGCGCCCTTGACGATGCGCTTTCTGTTCGCTTTCGCCGGGCCCTGATCGCCTGCGCTGATGCGCCATGCGCCCAGCCGCCTGAAATGGAAGCCCTTGGCGGGCTGTCGTTTCACGCTGATTTGCGCTGTGACGAGGAAATCGACCTGGATGGCATGACGGAGCAGGCCTTCATCAATCCCGCGGGAAATGGCTTTCCTGTCGTTTTGCCGCTGATGAAAGCCGCTGTGATGGTGTTATCGGGGGCCTATCCCCTGGCTTTGAACCATGCGGATTTGCTGGGCGCGGCACGCCAATTGATGGCTGATTATGGCGTGCCGGACAGCCCGGATGAGCCAACATACCGTGAAGCCTTGTTTCAACTGGTGATCGCCCATGGCGTCATGCCCACCGTGTGGGCGGCCGAGGCTGCCATGGAGCCGGGCGAGCGCCCGATTGCACATCGGCTGGCACGTCTGCAGGCCGCCACTTCAGGATGGGTTGTCAGTGGTGCACGGCATGTGGCGATCGATCTGGACCCTGCTGGACGGATGCTGCTGAGTTTGCTGGATGGCAACCGAACGCTCGATGATCTGGTGGCGGTCATGCGAGCCTTTCTTGCCGAGGCAGGCCTGGCGTTGTCCATGGATGCCGTCACCGAACTGACGCACCGTCAATTGTGGCTATTTGCGCGTCAAGGCCTGCTGGCAAGCGAGCAGGGGTGATCGGTTCGAGTAAACCCCGAGTTTGGCTGGGCGGTCCTAGAACTTGAGGACGGTGATGCCGCTATGGGGCAGCGCTTGCTGTCCGGTAACGAACGCGACAAAGGCATCTTCTTCAATCGGCCTGGAATACAGGTACCCCTGGACTTTTTTGCAGCCAATTTGCACCAGGTAATCCTGCTGCTCGGATGTTTCGATGCCCTCGGCGATGGTGTCCAGTCCAAGTGTCTTGGCGAGCCCGATGATGGCGGAGGCAATGGCGCAGTCGTTGGCGTTGCCGGGCATGTCCCGGACGAATGAGCGGTCAATTTTGAGGTTGTCGATCGGGAGTTGTTTCAAATAGGACAAGGATGAGTAGCCCGTCCCGAAATCGTCAATGGCGATACGGATGCCATTTTCGCGCAACCGGGTCAGCACCGTGGCACACAGTTTGATGTCGCGCATCAGAATATTCTCGGTCAATTCGATCTGCAGCTTATGGCCGGGAAGCTGGTATTCCCGCAGCAGTGTGATGACGCGTTCGATGAAATCCGGTTGTGCCAGTTGCACCGCCGAGATGTTGACCGAGATGTAGTCGAGCTCGATGCCGGCGGCATGCCAGGCATGCATGCGTGCCAGCGCTTCACGCAGGATCCAGTCGCCCAATGGAACAATCAGCCGGGTGTTTTCGGCAAGCGGTATGAAGCTGACCGGCATGTGCGCACCCGCTGGTGCGCTTGGCCAGCGAATCAGGGCCTCGCAGGCAATGGTCTTGCCGAGTCCGATGTCCATGATGGGCTGATAATGCAGTTCGAATTCGCCATCCCGCACGGCGGCGCGCAACGCGTTGTCGAGTGCAATCTTGTTGCGGACCGCTTCCGACAGTTCCATGCTGTAGCGCATATGGCCGTCGCGTCCGGCATCCTTGGCCCGGTACATTGCCGCATCGGCATTTTTAAGCAGGGTGACCGCGTCAGTGCCGTCTTCCGGGTAGAGCGTGATGCCGATGCTGCCCCCAATGTGCAGATCCGTGCCGTTTACCGGGAATGGCTGCCTGAAGGCGGCCACCAGCTTGTCGGCCAGGGTGGAGGCGGTGGCGTGCGATACCTTGCTTTCCATCAGCACCACGAATTCGTCTCTTCCCAGGCGGGCGACGGTATCGGTCTGGCGCACCAGATTTTTTAGCCGTTGCGAGACGGCGATCAATAACTGATCGCCGACCAGATGGCCAAGGCTGTCGTTGATATTTTTGAAATGATCGAGGTCAATGAAGAGCAGGGCAATGACATGCTCGCCACGCCTGGCGAGCGCGATGGCATGGTTTAGACGATCGTTGAACAGCAGCCGGTTGGGTAGCTCGGTCAGTGCGTCGTGGTGGGCAAGGAAATCCAGTCTGGCTTGCGTTTCCTTCATGGCCGAGATGTCGGTCATGACCGAGATGTGGTGCGTCAGGGTGCCCGCAGAATCCCGCACTTCACTGATGGTCTGTAGCAGGGGGACGATGCGGTTATCGCGTGTCCGGTCGAAAATCTCGCCCTGCCAGTAGCCTTTCTGGCGAAGGGTGCGCCATAGGGTCTCGTAAAAGACGGGATCATGCAGTCCCGATTTGAAGATGTCCGGGGTGGCGCCGATCAGCTCGTCGCGGTCGTATCCGGTTACGCGCGATACCGCTGCATTGACTTCGACGATGCGGTTGTCGGCATCGGTAATCAGGACGCCTTCGCCGATATGGCTGAATACCCTGGCATAGAGCTGCAAATGGCGTTCGTTTTCCTTTTGCTGGGTAATGTCGGTGAACAGCATGACGGTCTTGGCATGCTTGCCGTGTTCATCATTGATTCGGGAGGCAACCACCTGCACATCCTGTCCATGCAGGTTGATGACGTGGCAGGTGCCATCGGCGACCAGACGTACATTGCTCAATGCATCGGCACAACTGCACACTTCGCATGCCGAGTGGCCAATGACCTGAACCGCTTCAGCCCTGCCGAAAAGCCAATCGAGTGCGCGACGGTTGCAGTCTTCAACTTTGTCTTCAAGGTCGAGTACGACCACGGCCGCGCCCAGGGTGTCGAAAATGGCGCGGATCTCGTCGGTGGCCAGGCTCAGGCGGTGGTTGGTTTCGTTGAGATGTTTGATGACCTGGGTGAAGGAGTCGGCAACGATGCCAATGGGATCCAGCTCGATCAGCATGTCGTCATCGAGTTCTTCAGGCCGTAACGGCTGTGTGCCGATCACGGTCAGCAATTGATCGACTTTGGCGCGAATGTAGTCCAGGGCTTCCATTTGTTTGGGCATGGTGTCAGGAAAAATGGCGCAGCGATTCGGATTCAGGTATTGCTGAAAATCCGGACAAGATAGCCGTCATCCATTCGGACGACAGTGCTGCGAAAGCCCATTCGTTCAACCGTAACCGGAATGGTGGTGGTGGCCTGGCGGTCGTCGGTTGTCACCACAATTTCGGTGTGGCCGGCGCGAACGGCTGCGCTATTGAGATTGAGTTCTTTCAGGGTCAGCAGCAGGCAGGATGGGCAGATCTGGCCACGAATGTCGATATCTATGGTCTTCATAGGGATATTAACGTATCACGAAACGCGTGAGCAGGCGGGCGCCGACCCAGGTTCCGGGGATCAGCCCGGCCACGAAAAACAGGCTCTGCAGGGCGAGTATCGGCATGCCTCCCCACAGGTGCCAGACATTGCATGACGGCGCCATGCGCGCCGCCAGCCCGATCAACAGGCCGCCGGTGAGTGCGGACAGCAGCTGGCGGCGCGGAATACGCCACTGCAGCCGCCATTCGCCCACGCGCACTGCTGACACCATCGCACCGGCGACGATGCCAATGATCAGCGGAAACTGGATGGCGGCGATGGCGTCGAGTCCCGGCCCTGGTCCGCCCTGAATCGCCTGATCGGAAAAAGGAGGCGTGTAGTTGAGAGGCTGTAGCGAGAAATATTCCAGATTGCTGACATGCCCGGCTGCGACCAGCGATTCGATGCCGGCGCCAAGTTTCGAGTAGCTGGTGGTGATACCCATGGGCATGCCGATCAGGACATATGAGGCGAAGCCGAGCAGGGCGAGAATGACGGCCGCGCGCCACGGCGCCAGATGGCCGAGGGCGAATGCCGGGCGCTGCATGCGGCCGGCGCGGAATTCCCTCATCAGCCAGAGGCTGCCAGCCGCAGCGAGGGGCAACAGCAGGGCGCCAGGCGACAGGTTCAGCCATTGCGGCAGTGTGATGGCCTCTTTGGCCAAGCGCGTGGACTTGGCAAACGCACTCCACTGCGGATGGATCTCGGCGTAATACGCCGAGCCGGCGAGCATGCCGAGAAAGGCTGCGGCACTGGCGAGGCTTCCAGCCCCCATTTTGAACAGGCTGCCGACGACGCAGCCGCCAGCCAGCACCATGCCGATGCCAAAAATGAAACCGCCGACGATGTTGGCGAGCGAGGGGGCGCCGAGCAGGGGAAAGGGATAGAGCGAGATCAGGCCCGAGAGGCGGCCGAATTCGAACAAGACCATGCTGACGACGATCAGCAGGATCATCTGGCGCATCAGGAAAAAATCGCGAAACAGGAACAGGTCGCGGAACGACGCGGTGGTGCAGAAATCCGCGCGATGCATGACGAACCCGGCGATCAGGCCGATGGCAAGCGATGTGGCAATGATCAGCAAGTAGCCTTGTTCCATGAGAATCCTCTACAGGGACGAAAAAAACAGGCCCGGTCGTTCACGTGTGAAAAGCGGCGGGCCGCCTGTTTCTTCCGGGAGCGGGCGGGGCTTGCGCAACCGGGGTGTTGCCGACTCGGCCATCATGGGGTACGGACTGCACCAAAGACCTTTTTCAGTAGCGCGCTGCCGGCCTGCATGGGGTTGGCCGGGATCGCGGTCTCTATTTTCCCCGATCACAGTGTAGAGCCGGTCGAGCGCCTGCCGGGTGAGCGCCTCTTTCAGGCCGGCGTTGATGTCGGTGCTGGAGAGCGCATCGACGCCGCTGGTGGCGGGCGTGCTGGCGGGCTTGTTGATCACGCCCTTCAGCACTTCATTCCAGTCGAAGGCCTGGGCAGGCAGGGCCAGGGTGAGGCCGGCAGCAAGGATCATCCAGCGCTGTGAAGCGAAGGCAGCCATCGTGCGCTCCTTGAGGAACTGGTTTACAGCACCTCCGCTGCATAGTCTGCCAGGCGCGAACGTTCGCCCCGCTGCAGGGTGACATGGCCGTTGTGCGGCCAGCCCTTGAAATGGTCGACCACGTAGGTGAGGCCGGAGCTGCCCTCGGTGAGATAGGGGGTGTCGATCTGCGAGATGTTGCCCAGGCACACCACCTTGGTGCCGGGGCCGGCGCGCGTGATCAGGGTCTTCATCTGCTTGGGCGTCAGATTCTGCGCTTCGTCGATGATGAGGAACTTGTTGAGGAAGGTGCGCCCGCGCATGAAGTTGAGCGACTTGACCTTGAT
>DILD01000057.1:0-7268 GCA_002424845.1 Thiobacillus denitrificans
CGGGCCGCGCGGCGTGGGCAAGGGCGCGCTGGCCCTGGCGTGGTCGCGGGTGCTGCTGTGCGAGTCTCCTCAGCCGGATGGCTCGGCATGCGGCGGCTGCGCGGCCTGTCACTGGTTCGACAGCGGGACGCATCCTGATTTTCGCCTGGTGACGTTGCAGGAAAAAACCAACAAGGAAGGTGAAACCCGCATGGCTACGGCCATTGAAGTCGAGCAGGCGCGTGAAGCCGTCGACTTTGTGCAGCTTTCCACGTACCGGGCAGGCCATCGCGTGGTATTGGTCAATCCTGCGGACAGCCTCAATCTGGCTGCAGCCAATGCCTTGTTAAAGGTGCTGGAGGAGCCACCGTTAAATACCGTGTTCCTCCTGGTGTCGGATCAACCCCGGCGATTGTTGCCGACGATACGCAGCCGTTGTACGCGCCTCGATATTGGCCTGCCCAGGATCGATGTCGCGACACAGTGGTTGTCAGGACAGCAGGTCGAGGATGCATCAACCTTGCTGGCCTTGTCTGGTGGTGCGCCGCTCGAGGCGCTAAACTGGGCCGATGGCGCCGAACTGGACGAGCGCCGTAGCGTGCTGGATGGCCTGATGCGCCCCGAGCAGCTTGACCCGGTGACGCTGGGTGAAAGCTGGAAGGCGATCAAGCCGCAAACCTGGCATCGGGTGGCGTACAAGTGGCTGGGCGATTTGCTGGCGGTCAGGTTGAGGGGTAGCGTGCAGTTCAACCGCGACTATGACGAGGCACTGGCACGTCTCGGCAGGCGTGCCGATCTGGCAAAATTGCTGACGCTGGTCAGAACGCATGCACACGAGGGCAGGACACTGGCTCATCCGCTCAACCGGACCTTGCAAGTGGAAGCCTGGCTGATTCAATATCGACACTTATTTGATTGAAGAGAACCGAGCATGAATACAACCGCAAACCAGCCGGCACCGGGACAAGTCCGTCCGGGCGTGCTTTCGCTTTCGATCAAGGAAAAATCCGCCCTGTTTGCTGCTTACATGCCTTTCCTCAAGGGCGGTGGATTATTCATTCCGACCAATAAAAGCTACAAGATGGGCGAGGAAGTCTTCATGCTGCTGACGCTGATGGATGAAGCCGCCAAACTGCCGGTATCGGGCAAAGTGGTGTGGCTGACGCCCGCGAGCGCCCAGGGGGGGCGCACGCAAGGCGTTGGGGTGCAGTTTGCAGCCAATGAAAGCGGCAAGCTGGCGCAAAACAAGATTGAAGGTTTGCTTGGCGGTTCGCTGAAATCGGTGCGTCCCACCCACACCATGTAACGCACCGCCTTGCGGTGCGCTTCCCTTGATGAAACGCGCTTTTGTCCGCGCAGGTCCGCATGTACATTGATTCCCACTGCCATATCAATTTTCCCGATCTTGCAGACAAACTGCCCGAGGTATTCGACCTCATGGCAGCCAACCAGGTGAGCCACGCGCTGTGCATCGGCGTGGAACTGGAAAAATTCCCTGAAATCCGCACGCTGGCTGAAACGCATCCGAACGTATTTGCCTCGGTCGGCGTGCATCCTGATCATGAAGACTGCACCGAGCCCACGGTGGAACAGTTGCTGGCGCTGGCCGATCATCCCAAAGTGGTGGCGATTGGCGAGACCGGGCTGGATTATTTCCGCCTGACGGGCGATCTCGAATGGCAGCGCGAGCGCTTCCGCACCCATATCCGCGCGGCACGCACTTGCCAGAAGCCGCTGGTGATTCACACCCGCTCGGCGGCCGACGATACCCTGCGCATCATGCGCGAGGAGCAGGCGGGCGAGGCCGGCGGGGTGATGCATTGTTTTACCGAAAGCCTGGCGGTGGCGGAAGCCGCGATCGAGCAGGGGTTTTATATTTCGTTCTCCGGCATCGTCACCTTCAAGAATGCCAAGGCCTTGCGCGAGGTGGCGGCCGCCATTCCGCTGGATCGCATGCTGATCGAGACCGATTCGCCCTATCTGGCCCCGGTGCCGCATCGCGGCCAGACCAACCAGCCGGGCTTTGTTCTGCATGTTGCGGAAGAAATCGCGCGGGTACGGGGGATGGCGGTCGAGGCAGTCGGCGAAGCCACCACGCAAAACTTCTTCAGCCTGTTCAAGGCTGCACGCCAGTAAGCGGCCGATTCGCTCTATTTGACCCCGCAGCCAGCTTGTTGAGCACCTGGGCGGCAGCACGCAGGCCGAAAGTGGCCGTCACGCATGCAGACGAGCCGAATCCGGCGCAGTTGAGACCGTGCAAATGGGCGTCTTCCGGGCGTTCGTAACATACCCCGCCTTCGGTGCCCGGATACGTAAGGGGTTCGGTGGAATAAACGCAGTCGACCCCGAACTTCTTTCCCGGCTCGCGCGGAAAACCATGGTCGCGGCGCAGGCTGGCGCGCACCTTGGAAAGCAGCGGGTCTTCGGTGGTGCGGGCGAGATCGGCCAGTTGCACCCGCCCCGGGTCGATCTGCCCGCCGGCGGCGCCCACGCAGACCAGCCTGAGCCGCTGCCGGCGACAATGGGCGATCAGCGCCACCTTGGCGCGGGCGCTGTCGATGGCGTCCACCACGTAATCGAAATCCGGCCCCAGCAGCTCCCTGACATTCTCTGGCGTCAGGAACGTTTCCACGCCGGTCACCGTGCATCGCGGATTGATGGCCTGGATGCGTTCCGTCATCGCCTGGATCTTGGATTTCCCGAGTTCGTGCGTCAGCGCATGAACCTGGCGGTTGACGTTGGATTCGGCCAGGTGGTCGGGATCGATCAGGGTAAGGCGGCCGATGGCCGTGCGCGCCAGGGCCTCGACAGTCCAGGCGCCGACCCCGCCGATGCCGATGACGCAGACGTGCGCCTGCTGGAATCGCTCGAAGGTGGCGCTGCCGTATAGCCGGCGCACACCGCCGAAGCGTCGTTCGAAATCGATTGCGTGCTCGCTGTGGAATAGCTCGGTCATGGCTTGGGCCGGCAGCCGCCTGTAGCCCAAAGGGCACGCGGTTTCAGGGGGGCAGGGAGATGATGGGTGAAGCGCATGACGCGAATGATACCGCGTCAGACCGGGCGGAATGGCGAATGGAGAAGCGAATCCGGAAGCCGGGTTTGCCCGGACCGGGCGGCGGGAATGTTCCCCCGGCCGACAGCTTATAGACTTGCGGTTTCGAGCTCGAACTGGATGGCGTTGATGCCGGCACGGGCGCAGGCTTCATCCTGTGCACCTGTCGCGGCCCCCGAGACGCCGACCGCGCCGATGATGTTGCCGGCAGCCTCGATCGGGATGCCACCGGCGGAAAACACCAGGTCGTCAACCTTGCCGACCGAGAAGGGCTGGGTAAAGCGATTCTCCATGGTCGAGGTGGCAGCATTGAAATTGACCGCCGTATAGGCTTTCTGACGGCTGACCTCAAGCGTTACGCGAGGTGCCAGCGTGTCGCGCATGACCACCATGACATCACCGCTGCGATCGACCACACTGACACCGATCTGGATGCCTTCCTTGCGGCAAGCCTCCAGGGTGGAGCGGGCTATTTTTTCCGACGCCTCGACGGTCAGCCTGGGGATTTTGACGATGACAGGCAGTTCGGCGGCCAGCACCGGAAAGCTCAATGAAGTGATGAAGCTTGCCAGAATCAATGACGGTTTACGCATATTCCTCTCCTCGTGACAGCGGGTTGGTATGACAAAGAAACGGGGCTGTATCCCAAGGCGGCTGCGCTGGGGCATCGCCCCTGGCTGATTACCCGAAAAACGCTTTGACCTTGTCCATGAACGACTGCGCTCGCGGATTATTGTTCCGTCCCGGACTCAATGATTCGAATTCCCGCAGTAATTCGCGCTGACGCTCGGACAGGTTCACCGGCGTTTCCACAATCATGTGGCACAACAGGTCGCCCGGCGCGTGGCTGCGCACGCCCTTGATGCCCTTGCCGCGCAGTCGGAATACCTTGCCCGACTGCGTTTCTGCCGGAATCTTGATCTTGGCGTGGCCCTCCAGGGTCGGAATGTCGACCTCACCGCCCAGGGCAGCCGTGGCAAAGCTGATCGGCATTTCACAATGCAGATCGTTGCCATCGCGTTTGAAAACTGGGTGTTCCTTGAGATGAATCACGACATACAGATCGCCGTGAGGCCCACCGTTGACCCCGGCCTCGCCTTCGCCGCCGAGGCGGATGCGGTCGCCGCTATCGACGCCTGCAGGAATCTTCACCGACAGGGTTTTGTGCTTTTTGACGCGCCCTTCGCCGTGGCAGGCGGTGCAGGGATCGGAAACCATCTTGCCGGTTCCGCCGCAGCGCGGACAGGTTTGCTGTACCGAGAAGAAGCCCTGCTGGATGCGAACCTGGCCGTGACCGCCGCAGGTGGTGCAGGGGGTGGGCGTGGTGCCGGGTTTGGCGCCGCTGCCATGGCAGGTGCCGCATTCCTCCAGAGTGGGGACGCGGATTTTGGTTTCGGTTCCGCGTGCGGCTTCTTCCAGCCCGATTTCAAGGTTGTAGCGCAGATCGGCACCACGATAGACGCGATCCCGGCGATTGCCGCCACCGCCAAAAATATCGCCGAAGATGTCCGAGAAGGCATCGCCGAATCCACTGCCGCCGTGGCCGCCACCCATGCCGGCCTGCTGGTCGATGCCGGCATGGCCGAACTGGTCATAGGCCGACCGCTTGTCCGGGTCGGACAGGATTTCATACGCCTGCTTGGCTTCCTTGAATTTCTCCTCAGCGCCCTTGTCGTCCGGATTGCGGTCAGGATGGTGCTTCATGGCCAGCTTGCGGTAGGCCTTCTTGATTTCTTCGTCCGAGGCGTTCTTGGTGACGCCGAGGATTTCGTAGTAGTCGCGTTTTGACATGAGTAGTCGAGAGTCGAGAGCGGTGAGCGGTGAGTCGAGAGCGGAGAGCGGAGAGTCGAGAGCGGTGAAGTCCAATAGGCGAGTGCTAGAGCGAAGAAGCCGAGAGGGCTTGACGCGCTCTCGGCTCTCGACTCTCCACTCTCGGCTGCCTTTACTTGTCCTTCACCTCTTCAAATTCGGCATCGACCACGTTGTCGTCGGCCGCACCTGCGCCGCCGGCCGCTTCACCCGGTTGCGCCTGGGCCTGCTCGGTCTTGTACATCTGTTCGGCAAGCTTGTGGCTGGCGGTGGCGAGCGCCTGGGTCTTGGCCTCGATGGTGTCCTTGTCGCCTTCGCGCACGGCGTCCTCGCACTCCTTCAGCGCAGTCTCGATCGCGGCCTTTTCCTCGGCCGAGACCTTGTCGCCATGTTCAGCCAGCGATTTTTTCACCGAGTGAATCATGCCATCGGCTGCATTGCGTGCAGTTGCCAGTTCGACCGCCTTGTGGTCTTCGGCGGCGTTGGCTTCGGCATCCTTCACCATGCGCTGGATTTCCTCTTCACTCAGGCCGGAACTGGCCTGGATGCGGATGGTGTTTTCCTTGCCGCTGGCCTTGTCCTTGGCCGATACGTGCAGGATGCCGTTGGCGTCGATGTCGAAGGTGACTTCGATCTGCGGCATGCCGCGCGGCGCGGGCGGAATGTCGGACAGATTGAACTGGCCGAGGCTCTTGTTGCCCGAGGCGACCTCACGCTCGCCCTGCAGCACGTGCACCGTCACCGCGCTCTGGTTGTCGTCGGCAGTCGAGAACACCTGTGAGGCCTTGGTCGGGATCGTGGTGTTCTTCGGGATCAGCTTGGTCATCACGCCGCCCAGGGTCTCGATGCCCAGGCTCAAAGGCGTCACGTCGAGCAGCAGCACGTCCTTTACTTCGCCCTGCAGCACGCCGCCCTGGATGGCTGCACCCACGGCCACGGCTTCGTCCGGGTTGACGTCACGGCGGGCGTCCTTGCCGAAGAAGTCCTTCACCGCGTCCATCACCTTGGGCATGCGGGTTTGGCCGCCGACCAGGATAACGTCGTCGATCTGCGAGGTGGTGAGGCCGGCGTCCTTCAGCGCCATCTTGCACGGATCGATGGTGCGCTTGATCAGGTCTTCCACCAGCGCTTCGAACTTGGCACGCGTGATCTTCACTGCCAGGTGCTTGGGACCGGAGGCGTCGGCCGTGATGTAGGGCAGGTTGACCTCGGTCTGCTGAGCGGACGACAGCTCGATCTTGGCCTTTTCAGCGGCTTCCTTCAGCCGCTGCAGCGCGAGCACGTCCTTCTTCAGGTCGACGCCCTGTTCCTTCTTGAATTCCTCCGCGATGTAGTCGATCAGGCGCTGGTCGAAGTCCTCGCCGCCGAGGAAGGTGTCGCCGTTGGTCGACAGCACTTCGAACTGGTGCTCGCCGTCCATCTCGGCAATTTCAATAATCGAAATGTCGAAGGTGCCGCCGCCCAGGTCATACACCGCGATCTTGGAGTCGCCCGGCTTCTTGTCCATGCCGAAGGCGAGCGCGGCCGCGGTCGGCTCGTTGATGATGCGCTTGACTTCCAGGCCGGCGATGCGGCCGGCGTCCTTGGTGGCCTGGCGCTGGCTGTCGTTGAAGTAGGCCGGCACGGTGATGACAGCTTCGGTGACTTCCTCGCCCAGGTAGTCTTCAGCGGTTTTCTTCATCTTGCGCAGGGTCTCGGCCGACACCTGCTGCGCCGCCATTTTCTGGCCGCGCACTTCTACCCAGGCGTCGCCGTTGTCGGCCTTGACGATCTTGTAGGGCATCAGGCCGATGTCCTTCTGCACTTCCTTCTCTTCGAACCTCCGTCCAATGAGGCGCTTCACCGCATACAGCGTGTTCTTCGGGTTGGTGACCGCCTGGCGCTTGGCCGGCGCGCCGACCAGGATTTCGCCGTCTTCGGTGTAGGCCACGATGGACGGCGTGGTGCGTGCACCCTCGGCGTTTTCGATCACCTTAGGCGTGCCGTTTTCCATCACCGCCACGCAGGAGTTGGTGGTGCCCAGGTCAATGCCAATAATGCGTCCCATGATGCGTTCCTTCTAGAAAGTTTGAATTAAATCGAATGTGGGGGAGGGTGGCGCCAGTTTCAATAAGGGCGGCTCAATAAGGCCGGCTCAAGCGTCCTTGCCCTTGGCCACCATCACCAGCGCCGGCCGCAGCGTGCGCTCGTTGAGGCGGTAGCCTTTCTGCAGCACCGTCACCACCGTGTTGGCCGGCTGGTCGGATTCGATCATCTGGATCGCCTGATGCTGGTGTGGATCGAATTTCTCGCCCATCGGGCTGATGTCGACGAGGTTGAACTTGCCGAAGGCGGCCACCAGCTGCTTCAGGGTCAGCTCGACGCCGTCCTTCATGTTCTCGACACTCGGCGACTCGGCGGCCAGCGCGGCTTCCAGACTATCTTTCAC
>DILD01000057.1:7309-15823 GCA_002424845.1 Thiobacillus denitrificans
GCTGCGCGACGGCGCATGTTCTCGGTTTCAGCCTTGGCGCGCAGCCAGGCGTCGTGATGCTCGGCGGCCTGCAGTTCGGCCGCTTTCAGCAGCTCTTCCAGGCTGGGCATGACTTCTTTTTCGTGGCTTTCAGCCGGGTTCGCGTCAGTTTTGAGTTCGTCCTGCATGTGTGCTCCCAATTAATTCCCTCTGAGAATTGGGGGCAGAAACAGATGCTTCAAGAGGCAGGGGGCATTTTTTTCAGAATCCCGGAAATCGGGGCCACACCTACATTTCAATTTGCCGCCTGCAGGTGCTTCCGGTATGATGCGCCGCTCCCGGAGAGGTGGATGAGCGGTTTAAGTCGCACGCCTGGAAAGCGTGTTTAGGATAATATCCTAACGCGGGTTCGAATCCCGCCCTCTCCGCCACACACAATTCGACCACGCTGAACTTCATGCCGAAACATGCCTACCACGGCAGGCTGTCCGTGGTCGTACCCGTCAAGAACGAGCAGGACAACGTCGAGCCGCTGGTGCGTGAAATCGCGGCGGCCCTGTCCGGCAACACCACGTTCGAAATCATCTATATCAACGACGGCAGCACCGATGCCAGCCAGGCCAGGCTGGAAGCGCTGAAGGCTGAATTCCCGATGCTGCGGGTGATCCGCCATCGCGAATCGTGCGGACAGAGCCGGGCGGTGACGAGCGGAGTGACTGCGGCGCGCTACGAGTGGATCGCCACCCTCGACGGCGACGGCCAGAACGATCCCGCCGACATTCCTGCGCTGCTGGCCGAATTGGCCAACCCCGCGCAACCGGCCAACCTGGAGTTGCTGGCGGGCTGGCGTTCCAAACGCAACGACACCTTCCTGCGCCGCATTTCCTCGAAAATCGCCAATGGCGTGCGCTCGCGCATGCTGCGCGACAACACGCCGGACACCGGCTGCGGGCTCAAGGTGTTTGCCCGTGAAACCTTCCTGGCTTTGCCCAACTTCGACCACATGCATCGTTTCCTGCCAGCGCTGGTGATGCGCAACGGCGGCGCGGTGGTGTCGGTTCCGGTCCATCATCGCGCGCGTGAGCGCGGCACCTCCAAATACGGCGTGCACAACCGGCTGTGGGTGGGCATCGTCGACCTGTTTGGCGTCGCCTGGCTGCAACGGCGCGTGCGCCTGCCGCTGATCGAACCTGATTCCGATCTTTGATGTGGCCTGAATGAAAGCGCGCGTCGTCCTCAAAGGCCTGGCGCTGATGCTGAGCCTGGCCTTGCTGGGTTATCTGTTCAACACCAGCGATCTGGGCAATAGCGTCAACGAAGTCTGGATCGATGCCAGGGTTCGCGGCCATGGTGTCAACGGCGCATTGCTGTTTTTGCTGATGGGCGGGATCTTTACCGCCATCGGCCTGCCGCGCCAGATCATTGCCTTTCTCGGCGGTTACGCTTTCAGCGGTATCTGGCTTGGTACCTTGCTCGGCGCCCTGGCGGCACTGCTCGGCTGCATGCTGACGTTTGCGTACGCACGCTTCTTTGGACGCGGCCTGCTGCGCTCGCGCCTGGGCGAGCGTGCCGGACGGTTTGACCGCTTCGTGCACACGCATCCCTTTTCCATGACGGTACTGATCCGCCTGCTGCCGGCGGGCAGCAATCTGCTGACCAATCTGGCAGCCGGCATTTCCAGCATCCGCCCCACGTATTTTTTTTCCGGCACCTTTCTCGGCTATTTACCGCAAACACTGGTGTTCGCGCTGGTCGGCAGCGGCGTACACATTGCACCGGCGGTGAAACTCGCACTCGCCATCGGCCTGTTCCTGGTCTCCGGCGCGCTGGGGGTATGGCTCTATCGCCATTACCGGCATGGGCAAAGCCTGGACGACAGGATTGACGAAGCGCTCGATGAACCCGATATTTCGCAGCATGACGCCCCGAAACCTTCCTGAGCCCGGCGGACGCGGCCTGCTGTTGTTGAGCCTGCTGCTGCTGGCCGTGGTGGCCGCGGTGGCGCTGTGGGTGCGGCCGCTGATGCCGATCGACGAAACGCGGTACGTCAGCGCGGCATGGGAAATGCGGCTGCGCGGCGATTTTCTGGTGCCGTTCAAGAACGGCGAACCCTACAGCCACAAGCCGCCTTTCCTGTTCTGGATGTTTCATGCCGGCTGGGCGCTGTTTGGCGTCAACGACTGGTGGCCGCGCCTGGTGATGCCGCTGTTTTCCGCTGGTGCATTGCTGCTGACCTATTCGCTCGCCCGCCGCCTGTGGCCGCAGCATGCCGGCCTTGGCGGCCAGGCCACGCTGATACTGGTGAGCGCATTGTTGTGGGGATTGTTTTCCACTGCGGTCATGTTCGACGTCATGCTGGCATTCTGGGTGCTGCTGGGCATGCACGGCGTGCTGATTGCCGCGGACGGAAAGCGGCAAGGGTTTGCTTTGCTGGGGGTTGCGATCGGTCTGGGGATTCTGACCAAAGGCCCGGTCATCCTGTTGAACCTGCTGCCGATCACCGTGCTGGCGTTGTGGTGGAATCCGGGGCTGTATTGGGGGCGCTGGTTCGGTGGCGTGCTGCTGGCGGTTCTATTGGGGGCTGTGATTGCGCTGGCGTGGGCGATCCCGGCAGGCATGGCGGGTGGCGAGGCCTATCGCAACGCGATTTTCTGGGGACAGACCGCCGACCGCATGGTCGATTCCTTTGCCCACCAACGGCCGTTCTGGTGGTATTTGCCGCTGCTGCCGTTGCTGCTGTTTCCCTGGTTCGTCTGGCCGGGGCTGTGGAAGGCGCTGGCACATCACCGGCGTTCCGGCCTGGATCGCGGCACGCGCTTTTGCCTGGCCTGGATGCTGCCTGTGTTCGTGGCGTTTTCCTTCATCAGCGGCAAGCAGCCGCATTATCTGCTGCCGCTGATTCCGGCGTTTGCGCTGCTGGCAGCACGTGTGCTGGCTGATCGCCGGGTTTTGAGTACGGGCTTGCCCGCCTTGCTGGCGGCGCTGCTGGGTGGCGTGTTGATGCTGGGTGCCAGCGGGCAGATAGCGGCATTGCAGGGAAAGGTCCTGGCAATGCCGCCGTTCTGGCCGGGTGCATTGCTGGTGCTGCTGTCGTTTGTGGCCTGGATGATCGGCAGGCGAGGCATACAGCCAGTCATGAACCTGGCCTTGCTGGGAAGTGCTACGCTGATTTTGCTGCAATGTACGCTCATGCACGCACTCGGCCCCCAGTACGATATCAAGCCAATGGCGCAGGCGATCAGGCAGGTGCAGGACGAAGGGCTGCCGGTAGCCCATGCTGCCGCCTACCATGCGCAATATCAGTTTCTAGGCAGGCTGGAAGCGCCGCTGGCCGAATTGCACGGCGCCGAATTGCCTCGATGGATGGCAGAGCATCCAAACGGTTACGTGGTGATTTATCTGAAGGACCGGAAGAATCTGGACACGATTCCAGCCCGTCACAAGCAGGCGTATCGTGGACGCGCGGCTTTTCTGGTGGATGTGCCGACAGCGAGGACGTTACTGCCGGCACACGTTGAGTGACGCGCGGGTTTTAAGCCTCGGCTTCGCGATGCGGAAGCACCACTTCGCGTGAGGGCGAAATGGTCGAGATGGCGTGTTTGAAAATCATTTGTGCGGCCTGATCCTGGCCTTTCAGCAGGACCACGAATTGATCGAATGACTCGATCCGCCCCATCAGCTTGATCCCGTTGACGAGAAACACCGACACTGGAATGCGCTCCTTGCGCAGCGTGTTGAGGAAAATGTCTTGCAGCGGGTTATGTTCTTTGGCCATTTTTGGCTTCCTTTGAGTTGAAGGCGGTCAAGCCACCTTAAGTATTATTAGCTGATTATTCGATTTTTGCTTTGGCGCGTTCCGCCAGCACGACGTCACGAATGCGTTGCTGCTGCATTTGTTTGACGATTTCATCCCGCACCGCGTCCAGCGGCGGCATTTGCGGCTGGCGGGTGTCGTCGAGGCGAATGACGTGATAGCCGAATTGCGTCTTCACCGGGGTCGGGGTGGTTTCCCCCTTTTTCAGGCCGGCAAGCGCGGCAGAGAATTCCGGCACGAATACACGGCGGTCCGACCAGTTGAGCGCGCCGCCATTCTGGGCCGAACCTGCGTCTGCCGAGTGTTTCTTGGCCAGGTCTTCGAATTTGGCCTTTTTGCCGAGGTCGGCAATGATTTTTTTCGCCTCGGCCTCGGTTTTCACCAGAATGTGCCGTGCGCGGTATTCCGGCTCGACAGCCTCGGCCTTGGCCTTGTTATATGCAGCCTGGATTTCGGCGTCGCTGACCGGATGGGCCTTGACGTAGTCGTCCAGATAGGCCTTCGCCAAAACATCCTGACGGCGAATTTCCAGCGCGGCGGCCAGGCGCGGGTCTTTGTCGAGCCCCTTGCCCAGAGCGGCGTGTGACAACAATTCCAGGTTGATCAGTGATTCGCGGACGCGGGTGGCCAGTTGCGGTGAGTCGGGTTGGCCCTGTGCCATTTCGCGACTGACCAGTTCGCCATAGAGGGCTGGAATGGCTTTGCCGTTGACCACGGCCAGGGGTTTGCCGGCATCGGCGGCGTGTGCCAGCGGGGCCAGCGTCAACAGGATCAGGGCGGGAAGAAGCGCAATACGCATGAGGGTTCCTTTAGAGTTCTTCGGGGGTGAGGGCAGTAATCGACAGGGCGTGGATTTCGCGCTGCATCAGCTCGCCTATGGCTTCATACACCAGCCGGTGGCGGGCTAGGGTGGAAAGGTTGCGAAATTTGGGCGACACCAGCGTGAGGCGGAAATGGCCGCCCCCCGAGGCTGCACCGGCATGACCCTTGTGCTGGGCACTTTCGTCTTCCAGGGTCAAGGTTTCGGGCGCCAGCACGGCAAGGCGCTGGCGGATGAGATCGGCTGTACTCATGCGGGCAGCACTTTCTTGAAGGGTTTGACGCTGACATTGGCATAGACCCCCGCCACGACATAGGGATCGGCCTCCGCCCACGCCTGTGCATCGCCCAGCGTGTCGAACTCGGCGACGATCAGGCTGCCGGAAAACCCCGCGCTGCCAGGATCGCTGCTGTCGATGGCGGGAAAGGGCCCCGCCAGCAGCAGGCATCCTGCCTGTTGCAGCGAGTGCAGCCGCTCCAGATGCGCAGGGCGCACGCTCAGCCGTAACGCGAGGCTGTCGGGCACATCCTGTCCGACGATGGCATAGAACATTATGGTTGGTCTTCCTTTTCCAGATCGGCTTTGTCCAGATCGGTTTTATCCAGGTACTTGGTCAGCATCACGCTTTGACCGATTACAAAAACCAGCATCAGCCCCAAGCTGCCGAACAGCTTGAAGTTGACCCAGGCATCGGTAGAGAAGTTGAAGGCGACAAACAGATTTGCAAGCCCCATGAAGGCAAAAAATCCGCCCCAACTGGCATTCAACCGACCCCAGGCGGGGGCGGGAAGTTCCATTTGCGCCTCCATCAGGCTTCGGATGACGTTGCGGCCCAGGGCGGCAGCGCCAAAAATGATGCCGGAAAACACCCAGTACAGCACGGTGGGTTTCCATTTGATGAAGCTTTCGTCGTGCAGCCACAGGGTGGCGCCGCCGAACAGCACGATGATGCCGAGGCTGACCCACAGCATGGTCTCGACCCGGTGCCCGCGCAGCTTGACCCAGCCGATCTGGCTGAAGCTGGCGACGATGGCGACCAGGGTGGCGAGGTAGATGCCGGGCTTTTCCCCGGCGCCGGCCGGCAGTGGCAGGCCGATGCCGGCCATGAGGGCGCGTGTGGCTTCGGCGTTGGCGTCGCCCACTTTGTAGGCCATGAAAAAGACAATGATGGGAAAGAGGTCGAACAGCAGTTTTCTCATTATCCTTGGACCGTGCTGCCAGCTGTAATTCGTGTGAGCGCTTATTTTGCTATGATTCCCCCTCCTGACCAAGTGCTTTTGGCCCTGGTCGCCCGTTCCCGATCATCGATGCTCAATATCGATCTGCATTGCCATTCCAATGTGTCCGATGGGGTTTTGCCACCTGCCGAAGTCGTTGCGCGAGCTGCGGCTAACGGCGTGCACGTGCTCGCCCTGACCGACCACGACGATGTGGCCGGAATCGCCGCAGCACGCGCAGCGGCAGACGAGGCCGGGGTGACGCTGATCCCCGGTGTCGAGATTTCGGTGAGTTGGGGCGGGCAGACCGTTCATGTGGTGGGCTTGCGCATCGACGCCGCCCATCCTGAACTGGCCGCCGGCCTGCGCGACATCCGCCGCGGGCGCATCGAGCGTGCCCGACGCATGAGCGAGGACCTGGCCCGTTCCGGAATCGCCGGCGCCTACGAGGGCGCCTACGGCTTCGCCGTCAACAAGGAGATGCTCGGCCGTACGCATTTCGCGCGCTGGCTGGTGGCGCAGGGCTATGCGCCCGACATGCGCACCGTGTTCAAGCGCTTCCTCACACGCGGCCATCCCGGCTATGTCGAACATCAGTGGACCTCGCTGGAAAACGCCGTCGGCTGGATTCGCGCCAGCGGCGGCATGGCGGTGATCGCGCATCCGGGGCGCTACGCTTTCAATGCACGCGAGCTGCATCTGCTGCTCGATGCCTTCCGTGCGCTGGGCGGCGAGGGCATCGAGGTCATTACCGGCAGCCACCATCCGTCCGAGTACGGCAAATTCGCCGACCTGGCGCGTGCGTTCGGCCTCAAGGCCTCGCGCGGCGCGGATTTCCATGCGCCGGGCGAGGGCATCGACATCGGACGGCTGCCGGCGTTGCCGCACTATTGCCAGCCGGTATGGCAGGGCTGGCCGGAACTCGAACCGCACCTTTCCCTTTCCATGGCCTGAGACTGATGGCGCAATTTTTCAATATTCATGCGGACAATCCGCAGCCGCGACTGATCCAGCAGGCGGTGGACATCCTCAAGCGCGGCGGTGTCATCGTGTACCCCACCGACTCGTGCTACGCGCTGGGTTGCCACATCGGCGACAAGGAGGCCGCCATGCGCCTGTTGTCGGTGCGCGGACTCGACACAGGGCACGACCTCACGCTGATCTGCCGCGACCTGTCGGAGCTCGGGCGCTATGCCCAGGTGGACAATACCCAGTTCCGTTTTCTGAAAGCGCACACCCCGGGCGCGTATACCTTCATCCTGCGCGGCACGCGTGAAGTGCCGAAGCGGCTGCTGCACAAGAAGCACGATACCATCGGCTTGCGGGTGCCGGATCACCCGGTCGTACAGGCGCTGCTGGCGGAACTGGGCGAGCCCATCCTGTCATCCACCCTGCTGCTATTCGGTGAAGACGTGCCGCTGACCGAACCGTGGGAAATCCGCGAACGTCTGGAGCATCTGGTCGACCTGGTCATCGACGGCGGCGCGTGCGGCCTGACGCCGACAACAGTGGTCGATCTCACCACCGATACCCCTGCCATCCTGCGCTTCGGCAAGGGCGATACTTCGGATTTCGAGACCTGACATGGAACTCACCCTGATCCAGAAAATAGCCGTGTTCGCGTTGCCGGTGATTTTTGCCATCACCCTGCATGAAGCCGCTCACGGCTACGTCGCACGCTTCTTCGGCGACATGACGGCGGCTTTGCAGGGGCGTATCACGCTTAATCCGATCAAGCACATCGACCCGGTGGGCACCATCCTGGTGCCGCTGGTGATTCTGCTGACCAGCAAGCTGCTGGGCGGCGGGGCCATCCTGTTCGGCTGGGCCAAACCGGTACCCGTCAACTTCGGCAACCTGCGCCGCCCGAAGAAAGACATGCTGTGGGTCGCTGCCGCCGGACCCGGCATGAATCTCGTCATGGCCGTGTTCTGGGCGCTGGTGATCCAGCTCGGCCACGCGATCGGCAGTGGTTTTGCCAGTGCGCCGCTGATGCTGATGGGGGCTGCGGGGGTTTTCATCAACGTCATTCTGATGGCCCTGAATCTCATCCCGCTGCCGCCGCTCGACGGCGGACGCATCGCCGTCAGCCTGTTGCCGTTGAAACAGGCCATGCAGTTCTCGCGACTGGAACCCTATGGCCTGTTCATCCTGCTCGGCCTCCTGTTCACCGGTGTCCTCGGCATGATCCTGTGGCCGATCATCAGCCTGTTCATCGGCTTCGTTGCCCTGATCACCGGCCTCGAATCCGCGCAACTCATCGGCCTGATCCAGCTCGTCCTGTCCTGACCCGAAACACTCTCCGCTCTCAACTCTCCGCTCTCGACTCCAACCATGTATTCCGACCGCGTTCTCTCCGGCATGCGCCCCACCGGGCGTTTGCACCTTGGCCATTACCACGGCGTCCTGAAAAACTGGCTGCGCCTGCAGAACGAATACCAGTGCCTGTTCTTCGTCGCCGACTGGCACGCGCTGACCACGCACTACGACAGCCCTCAGATGATCGAGGAAAACGTGCGCGACATGACCATCGACTGGCTCGCCGCCGGTGTCGATCCGGCTCAGGCCACGCTGTTCGTGCAGTCGCGCGTGATCGAACACGCCGAACTGCATCTCCTGCTGTCGATGATGACGCCGCTCGGCTGGCTGGAACGCGTGCCTACCTACAAGGACCAGCAGGAAAA
>DILD01000027.1 GCA_002424845.1 Thiobacillus denitrificans
CTGTCGGGTGCTTGTGCCCAAGCCGCAGGCTGCTGGGACATAAACGCCCAAACCACGCGGCATCGGCCGGCATGCAGCCGGTGCTAGAATCGATGCGACTTTAGGAGGCGATAACAAATGAAAATCCTGCTCACCGGTGCCGCCGGCTTCATCGGCATGCACGTCGCGCAAATCCTGCTGAAACGCGGCGACGAAGTCGTCGGCATCGACAGCCTCAACGACTACTACGACCCGGCACTCAAACTCGCGCGGCTGGAGCAGCTGAAGCCCTATCCCAACTTCCGTTTCCTCAAGGACGACATCTCCGACCGCATGGTGATGGAAGACCTGTTCGAGAAGGGCCACTTCGACGCCGTCATCAACCTCGCCGCGCAGGCCGGCGTGCGCTACTCGCTGAAGAATCCGCACGCCTACGTGCAGTCGAACATCGTCGGCTTCGCCAACCTGCTCGAAGGCTGCCGCCACCACGGCGTCAAGCACTTCGTCTACGCCAGCTCGTCGAGCGTCTACGGTGCCAACACCAAGATCCCGTTCTCCACCCACGACCCGGTCAACCACCCGGTCAGCCTGTACGCCGCCGGCAAAAAGGCCAACGAGCTGATGGCGCACACCTACTCGCACCTCTACGGCCTGCCCACCACCGGGCTGCGCTACTTCACCGTGTATGGTCCTTGGGGTAGGCCCGACATGTCGCCGTGGCTGTTCACCAGCGCCATCCTGGAAAACCGCACCATCGACGTCTTCAACCACGGCGACATGATGCGCGACTTCACCTACATCGACGACATCGCCGACGGCACCGTCAAAGTGCTCGACCGCATTCCGCAGCCCAACCCGAATTTCGACCACAACCACCCCGACCCGGCATCGAGCCACGCCCCCTACCGCGTCTACAACATCGGCAACCACACCCCGGTGCAACTGATGGACTTCATCGGCACCATCGAAGCCGCCCTCGGCCAGACCGCGAAGAAAAACTTCCTGCCGATGCAGGACGGCGACGTGCAGGCGACCTACGCGGACATCGACGAACTGGTTCGCGACACGGGATTCAAGCCGGCTACGACGTTGGAGTACGGGATCGGGAAGTGGGTGGAGTGGTATCGGGGGTATACCTCCGGCAAAACCATGTGATGCCGAGGTAAACCATGCCTACAATCAGTCAGTTCTTCGGCATCGTGATTCAAATGTTCTGGCGCGAACACGCACCGCCGCATTTTCACGCGATGTATGCGGAACATGAGGCCCTGATCGACATTCGTACGCTTGATGTCATCGGGGGCAGCCTGCCCCGGCGGGCACTCAGTCTGACGATAGAATGGGCAATCGAGCACCGTGAAGAACTGATGGAGGACTGGAATCTATGTCAATCCAAACAACACCCGAAGCGGATCAAACCGCTGGAGTAATCCCCGCCGCACCCTGGCGGATCAAAGCCCTGTCCGTGCTGTCGGACTATCGTTTGGCGGTCACGTTTATGGACGGCACAAACGGCATCGTGGATTTTTCATCCGTGCTGACTGCGAAGGAGTGCGGAATCTTTGAAGCATTCAAGGACAAGGATTTTTTCGATCAGGCGCGCCTCGATTTGGGCGTTGTGGTCTGGCCCAATGGGGCGGATATGGATCCGGGCTGGATGTATGAGCAGCTCAGGGCGAATAAATTGTGGTCTGTCCCCTTTTAACTTGTGAACACTATGAAACTGCTTGCCACGTTTTTGGTTTTAATGAGTATATCTGTTTCAGTCTACGCGTCTGAAACCGATTCGGACAGCGTTACCGCTCCAGCGGGAACTGTCGACTCGGACGAGGACGATAGCAACGGTGTACCCCTCGAGGATGTCCAGCGATAGCGAAGTGACTACGTCGATTCTGGGCACAACGGAACAATCAGGGACAGCACGCGTAGGGCGCAATAACCGAAGGGCATTGCGCCGCATGTTACCCGACGTGCCCAACTAAAATGCCAGACTACCGCCGCGCCTGGCATCCAGGCGGCACCTACTTTTTCACGGTCAATCTCCTGCAGCGGCATAGCAATGATTTATTGATACGCCACATCGAAACACTCCGGCAAGTCGTTCGCGCTGTGCAAAGCCGGCATGGTTTCCGGATACACGGCTGGGTGGTTTTGCCCGAGCATCTGCATTGCGTGATTGAGTTGCCGGACAACGACGACGATTTCGCAACCCGTTGGCGATTGATCAAGATGGGGGTTTCAAAGGCGCTTCCCAAAACGGAGCGGTTATCAGAGACTCGCGCTCGCCGGGGCGAGCGGGGAATCTGGCAGCGGCGTTATTGGGAGCACCTGATTCGTGACGAGGCCGATTTTCGGGCGCACATGGATTATGTGCATATCAATCCGGTGAAGCATGGCCTGGTGAAACGTGTTGCCGACTGGCCTTATTCGACGTTTCATCGGCTGGTTGAGCAAGGCGTGTATCCGCTAAATTGGGGCGGGGGCGATGAAGGGAAGCTGAGCTATAACGATTGACATGCGGCGCAATGCCCTTCGGTTATTGCGCCCTACGCTGGCTACGTGGCCTTTGTTGATCGCGGCAGGGCGCGACGCATCATCAGCCTGCGTCGCGCCAGTCGTCGTGAGGTGAAACATTATGTCCAAAGTATCTAAGCGTCCTGCCGTGGCAATGCCCACAGTGGAAGAAGACAAGGCGATCACCGCCGCTGGCCGCAGCGATCCGGATGCGCAACCACTCAAGCCGAAGCAGTTGAAAAGCATGGTTCCTCTGCGCACGCTGCGTGGCCGGCCCAAGTCGGACAACAAGAAGCTGCTGGTTTCGATGCGCTACAGCCCCGAGGTCGTGGCGTATTTCAAATCCACGGGCGAAGGCTGGCAGTCTCGCATGGACGAAGCCTTGCGCGAGTACGTTGAACAACATCGAGCGGCGTAGTCTTCGCCTCAATCAAAGAAGCCACCGGAGACGGGTTACGGTTTCGTGAACTTAGCCTGAACGCCAAAAAACCATTTTTTCCCGCCCGCAAAAATGAACTCCTCCACGGTCAAAACCTACCTGCCCTGGGTCGTGGCCGTGGCGCTGTTCATGGAGGGGCTCGATACCACCATCGTCAACACGGCGGTGCCGGCGATCGCGGACGGCCTCCAGGTGACGCCGTTGAGCCTGAAGGCGGTGGTGACGAGTTACATCCTGAGCCTGGCGGTGTGCATCCCGGTGAGCGGCTGGATGGCGGACCGCTATGGCACGCGCCGCGTGTTCGGCATCGCGGTCGCGGTCTTCACTTTTGCCTCGATTCTGTGCGGGCTGGCGCAGAACGCGCCGATGCTGGTGGCGGGACGCATTCTGCAGGGGGTGGGCGCGGCGATGATGATGCCGGTGGGGCGGCTGGCGATCATCCGCACTTTTCCCAAGGCGGAACTGCTGCGGGCGATGAATTTCGTCATCATTCCGGCGCTGATCGGGCCGCTGCTCGGGCCCACGGTCGGCGGCCTGATCGTGCACTGGTTCTCGTGGCACTTCATCTTCTTCATCAACGTGCCGGTGGGGCTGGGGGCGCTGTGGCTGGCGCATCGCTACATGCCGGATTACCGGGGCGAGACACGGCGCCCGCTGGATGTGGTCGGCCTGGTGCTGTTCGGCAGCGGCGCGGCGCTGCTGTCGTGGCTGCTGGAAATTTTCGGCGAGCATCAGATCGACGCGACCTCGGCGGCGGTGCTGCTGGCGCTCAGCCTCGGCCTGCTGGCGGCATACGGCTGGCATGCGCGCGAGACGGCCCATCCGCTGCTGCGCCTGGCGCTATTCCGGGTGCGCACGTTTCGCGTGTCGGTGGTGGGCGGTTTCGTCACACGCCTGGGGGTGGGCGGCATGCCCTTCCTGCTGCCGCTGCTCTACCAGCTCGGCCTGGGCATGCCGGCGTGGCAGTCGGGCCTGCTGATGATGCCGGTGGCGGCGGCGGCCATGGGCATGAAGCTCGTCGCCTCGCGGGTGCTGGCGCACTTCGGCTACCGGCGCGTGCTGACCGTGAACACGGTGATGATCGGGGTCGTGGTCAGCCTGTTCTCGCTGGTGACGCCCGCCACGCCAATCGCGCTGATCGTGCTGCTGGGGCTGGCGCTGGGCTTTTTCAATTCGCTGCAATACACCAGCATGAATTCGATGGCCTATGCCGACATCGAGGCGCCCGATTCGAGCATGGCCAGCACGATTGCCAGTTCGATGCAGCAGATGTCGATGAGCTTCGGGCTGGCCTGCGGGTCGCTGATCGCCGGCTGGTATCTGGGCGACCTGCCGCAGACCGACCGCACGGCGGTGACGACGGCGCTGCACTACGCCTTTCTGACACTGGGCGGCCTGACCATGCTGTCGTCGCTGTCGTTCTGGTCGCTACGCCCCGGGGACGGCGAAAGCGTCAGCCGGGGCAGGCCGGGGGTGACGGAATGAAGCGCACCGTGTGGCGGAACAGAACACGCAAGGCCCGAGGAGACAGCGTAAAGCCTTTATCATTGCGTCGTGCGAAACGGGACGGCGGATGACGTCCTGTCGGCCCGTGAAGCCAGAAATCCGGGGCTCCGGCTTCACGGATAAACTGGCCGGCATCAACCCCGCATCGCCGCCACACTACGAACTGACCACTTATGAAAAAACACTATTCAGCCATTGTGATCGGCGGCGGTCCTGCAGGTTCGTCCGCGGCTTACACGCTGGCCAGGCACGGCATCGATGTATGCCTGATTGATAAAGCCGTTTTCCCGCGCAACAAATTATGCGGCGGACTGCTGACACTCAGAAGCAAGAAAATATTTTCACAGGTCTTTGACGCGCCCTGGGACAAGGCATTTGAACTCGAAGCCAACGGCGTCAAATTCTTCTACCGGGAAACCCAGCTGAACAGCGTGGAAAACTACAGCCAGCTGTTTTTTACATGCCGCATCGACTTTGATGACTACCTCATCAAACTGGCGGCATCCAAAGGCGTCGACTTGCACCTGGGCGACCCCGTCGCCTCGATCGATCTCAAGCATAAAACCTGCCGCCTTCGGTCGGGCGCGGAGTTTACCTATGACTATCTGGTTGGCGCCGATGGTGTCAGCAGCATTGTCGCCAAAACCATTTACGGATCGGCATTCGACAAGCAGAAAATAGCGCTCGCGCTGGAAATTGAAGTCGACAGGGAAAAGGTCGGCCGCTTGATCACCAATCCGGAAATATATTTCGGCGTCGTGAACTGGGGATATGGATGGGTTTTCCCAAAGAAAAACACGCTAACCATCGGCATGGGCGGCGTCCATGCCAAGAACCCGAACATGAAAGCGGACTTCATCGCCTTCACAAAAGGGATTTGTGGGGACGTGCCCACTGAAAAAATAAAGGGGCATCACATCCCTTTCGGCGATTACAGGAAAACGCCCGGCCAGGACACGGTCCTGCTCGCGGGCGACGCGGCGGGGTTTGTTGAATCCTTAACCGGGGAAGGGATTGCCTTTGCGATGCAGAGCGGATATTTCGCCGGCACGTCTATCGCGGCGTCCCTCCACGCCAAAAACCAGACAGGTGCATTGCCCTCCTACAAGGACAAGTGCAGGGAAATACACAACGCGCTGAATCATGCGAATTTCCTCAAGTACTTCATCTTTCCAAAGGCAAGTGAATATCTGTTTGTAAGGAAACTGCTGCCGGACGCAAAAGCGCTTCCATTCAGGCACATGGATCTGATGGCGGGAACCATGGAATACCGCGAGTACGCAAAATACCTGGCAAGCAGGGCTTTCAAACGAATAACCAGGCGCGCCTTGTTTCTAAAATGAAGCCGGCGCGGGCATGTGGCGCGGCACCGCGCAGCTTGGGCGTTACCCGCGTCAGCCGGCAAACCGCGCCAGCTTCTCCGCCTGATCGACACGTTCCCAGGTGAACTCCGGCTCGGCCCGCCCGAAGTGCCCGTAGGCGGCGGTCTTCCGATAGATCGGACGACGCAGGTCGAGGCTGTCGATGATGCCGCGCGGAGTGAGCTTGAAGCTGCAGCGCACCATGTCTTCCAGTTTTTCATCGGGCAGGGTTCCGGTGCCGTAGGTTTCGACCAGCAGGGAAACCGGCTCGGCGATGCCGATGGCATAGGCCAGCTGCACCAGGCAACGTTTGGCATAGCCAGCCGCCACCAGGTTCTTGGCGATGTAGCGCGCCATGTAGGCGGCCGAGCGGTCGACCTTGGTCGGGTCCTTGCCTGAAAACGCGCCGCCGCCGTGCGGACACGAGCCGCCGTAAGTGTCGACGATGATCTTGCGGCCGGTGAGGCCGGTGTCGCCGTTGGGGCCGCCGATTTCGAACGGGCCGGCGGGATTGACCCATAGCCTGAAGGTCGGCGTGCGCAGCGCCAGCGGCACCAGCGGATCGACGATTTCGCGCGCGACTTCCTGCGCGACCCAGGCGGGGTCGAGGCCACGCTCGATCTGGGTGGAAATGATCACGGTTTCGACGCCGACCATTTGCTGGCCTTCGTAGGCGACGGTGACCTGGCTTTTGGCATCGGGGCGCAGCCAGGGCAAGGCGCCGGATTTGCGCAGCTCGGCCTGCTTCTGCACTAGGCGATGCGCCAGCCAGAGGGGATAGGGCATCAGGTCGGGGGTTTCGTCGCAGGCGTAGCCGAACATCAGGCCCTGGTCGCCGGCACCGATGTCGCCGCCGGCCAGCGTGATGCCCTTGTGAATCTGGATCGACTGGTGGTTGAAGCGCACCTGCACTTCGCAGGTGTTCGGGTCGATGCCGGTTTCGGCATCGCGGTAGCCGATGTCGCGCAGCACCTGGCGGGCAATCGCTTCGGCACGGCCCCGCACTTCGTCGAACAGTTCCTTGCGCACGGTTTTGAACTCGCCGGTAATCACCACCAGATTGTCGGCCACGAGGGTTTCGCAGGCCACCTTGGCCTCGGGTTCTTCGGCCAGAAATGCGTCCAGGATGGCGTCGGAAATCTGGTCGGCGATTTTGTCGGGGTGGCCTTCGGAGACGGACTCGGAGGTAAACAAATGGCGGCGCATGTTCATGGTGCGTTTCCTGTGATGCGTTGATAGTTAAAGGTTGCGTGAGGCGAGGCGCCACAGCGAGGTGACCTCGGCCGCGCGCGCAGCGTGCAGCGGATCGGTTTCGTCTGCGACGCGGGGGTGCGTGGGCCTGGTGTCCATCCGCCCCACGACGGTCAGCCCGGCTGCGTCGAATGCGGCGAGCAGCGACTCGCGCGAGCGCAGCCCCAGATGCTCGGCCAGGTCGGACAGGATCAGCCAGCCTTCGCCGCCGGGTTCGAGATGCGCCGCCAGTCCGTTCAAAAAGCCCAGCAGCATGCGGCTGTCCGGATCGTAAATCGCATGTTCGAGCGGCGAGTTGGCGCGCGCGGGCAGCCAGGGCGGATTGCAGACGATGAGGGGCGCGCGCCCTTCCGGAAACAGGTCGGCTTCGACGACGTCCACCCGCCCCTTGAGGCCGAGCCGGGCGATGTTCTGGCGCGCGCAAACCAAGGCGCGCGGGTCCTGGTCGGTGGCGATGACGTGCTTGACGCCTCGCCTGGCCAGCACCGCCGCCAGCACGCCGGTTCCGGTGCCGATGTCGAAGGCGAGCTTCGATGAAGGCAGCGGCGCCTCGGCCACCAGTTGCAGGTACTCGCCGCGCACCGGCGAAAACACGCCGTAGTGCGGATGAATGCGCTCGCCCAGCGCAGGGATGTCCACGCCTTTCTTGCGCCACTCGTGGGCGCCGATGACGCCAAGCAGTTCGCGCAGCGAGACCACCGAGGGCTCATCGCCCACACCATAGGCTTCGGCACAGGCTTCTTTCACATTCGGCGCGCGGCGCAGGGGAATGCTGAAATCCGCCTCCAGCGGCAGCAGCAGCATCCCCAGCGTGCGGGCGCGCTGGGATTGCGCCTGGCGATGGAAATTGAAGGCTTCGAGCGGCGACGCCGCGGCCTTGCGCGGCTTGCGGTCGATGCGGCGCGCCATGGCCTGCAGCAACTGACGCGCATTCTGGAAGTCGCCCCGCCACAGCAGCGCGTTGCCCTCGCTGGCCAGGCGATAGGCCGCATCGGCGGTGATGCGGTCGTCGGCAACGGTCACGCGTTTGGGCGATGGCGCGCCGCCCTCCGAGCGCCAGCGGGCCGAGTGGCTCTCGCCGGCTTCGGTCCAGTTCACAACAGGGTCAATTGGATCGGGCAACGGGTTCACCACGAAAAAGGGAGGGGGTTTGCATCACAGCTTGGCGTTGCGCCCGCCGTCCACCGCCAGCACCTGCCCGGTGACATAGGGTGCGTCGATGACGAAGAAACGCACCGCACGCGCGATGTCGTCGGGACCGCCGGCGGTCTTGAGGATGGTGTGGGAGACGATGCGCTGGCGCGAGACTTCGTCGAAGTTGGGGTCGTCTTCCGGCCACATGATGGGGCCGGGCGCGACGGCGTTGACGCGCACCAGCGGCCCCAGTTCGCGCGCGAGCGACTTGGTGAGGCCGACCACGCCGGCCTTGGCGACGGAATACACGACATAGCTTTTCAACGGCCGCTCGGCGTGGATGTCGGCGATGTTGACGATGCAGCCGCGGCGCTTTTTCAACTCGGGTGCTGCGGCCTGCGACAGGAACATGGGGGCGATCAGGTTGCTGCCCATCAGGTTATCCCAGTCCTTCATGGTGATGCTGCCGATCGGGGTGGGATAGAAGCTCGATGCGTTGTTGACCAGAACGTCCAGCCCGCCGAAGGTGGCAACGGTCTGATTGATGAGGCTGGGCAGGCCGTTGACGTCGAGCAGGTCGGCCTGGATCAGCGCGACCGAATCGGGGCGGACGGCGTTCAATTCATCCTGCAGCACGCGCGCCTCACCGACCGAACTGCGATAGTGGATCATCAGATTGGCGCCGCTGGCGTGCAGCAGACGGCCGATCGCCGCGCCCACACGCTTGGCCCCGCCCGTAATCAATACGACTTTGCCTTGCATCGGGGTTCGCCCTTATAGTCCGTGGATTCCGCATTATCCCTGAAGTCATCCGCCGCATGCTGCCCATTCCAAGTCCCGACGCCCTTGCCCACAGCCAGCGCGTGACCGCACACCTGCGCACGCTGATCGACGCTGCCGGAGGCTGGGTCCCGTTCTCGCATTTCATGGAAGCGACACTGTACGCGCCCGGGCTGGGCTACTACGCGGCCGGCGCGATGAAGTTCGGCGCGGCGGGCGATTTCGTCACTGCGCCGGAAATGACGCCGCTGTTCG
>DILD01000011.1:0-62922 GCA_002424845.1 Thiobacillus denitrificans
TCGGCTTCGTCCAGCACCAGGATTTCGACGCCGGACAAATCCACCGTCTTCTGTCCCATGTGGTCGAGCAGGCGTCCCGGCGTCGCCACCAGGATGTCGACGCGCGATTTCAGCGCCTTGAACTGCGGATTGATGTTGACGCCGCCGAACATCACCATCGAGGTGAGCGACAGGTATTTGCCGTAGGTCTTGACCGATTCCTCGACCTGCGCGGCGAGCTCGCGCGTCGGCACCAGGATCAGGCAGCGCGGACGGCCCGGTTTCGAGGCCTGCGCGGCGCGCGTGGTCAGGTGATGCAGGATCGGCAGGGTAAAGCCGGCGGTCTTGCCGGTGCCGGTCTGCGCGGCGGCGAGCAGGTCGCCGCCTTGCAGCACCTGCGGGATGGCCTGCGCCTGGATCGGGGTGGGCGTGGTGTAGCCGGCATCGGCAATCGCACGCATGATGGGTTCGGCCAGTCCAAGACTGGCAAAGGTTGTTTCAGTAGTCATGTAATTTTTTCCTGCGACGGCCTGTTGCGCTGGTTTAATTAAAAACAGTGGCAACACCAATCGAGGCAGACGAATAGGGGATCGTGAGATCGGGGTAAAAGAGCCGCGCACCGATTGGCTGGGTGCGGGAAGGCGCACTATACCGGCGATACCCCGGCGCAGCAATGCATTTCTGCCGCCGGCAGGCGGAAATGAAAAAGGACCGGTCCCGTTGTGATAGATGGCTCGATTTTTGATTTTGAGCAGGAGATGAGAAATGCGAAAACTTAATGTGATGCTGAGCCCTTTGACCCGCATGGAGGGCCGCAGCATGAGAACCCATCATGGAATGTTGCAGCGAATTACGAAACTTGGATTGCTGTTGATGATGGGGGTGAGCATGAATGCAGATGCGGGGTTGTTCGGATTGGGCGGCACGAGTTGGAAGGAAGAGGTGCTGCTGCATGATGGCGGCAGGATCATTGTGGAGCGGTCGGTCGAACGTGGTGGGCGGCATGAAATCGGACAACAGCCGCCGATCAAAGAAGAAAGCCTAGCCTTTACGCTACCTGCAATAAATGAGCACATAACATGGAAGAACGAGTTCAGCAAAGACGTTGGCTTTGCAGATTTTATGCCGTTGCTACTCGATATATACCAAGGGGTATCTTATGTGGTTACTACTCCCGCAGGCTGTCTGTCCTACAACAAATGGGGGCGACCCAATCCGCCTTACG
Organism: Thiobacillus denitrificans; assembly: GCA_002424845.1. Taxonomy (GTDB): domain Bacteria; phylum Pseudomonadota; class Gammaproteobacteria; order Burkholderiales; family Thiobacillaceae; genus Thiobacillus; species Thiobacillus denitrificans_F. Next base: position 1,205 of record DILD01000011.1, read on the forward strand.
TCATCTTCAAATATCAAAGCAAGGCATGGCAACGCATCACGATACAAGAACTGCCTGCGGAAATTAAAACGCCGAATCTGATTGTCGGATCACCCGACAACAATGTGGAGAAACTTGGCACGAGCTTTGTGAAGGCGGAAGCGATCCAGAAAATCAACAGCAGCCTGCGCCAACCCCAATACAAAACCATCCTGCGGGAGGCTGTGAGGGATGTTGAAAGCTCCTGCCCGGAAATGGTTTTTTACAAAGGCGCATGGGTTGGGCCAGGTGATTCTATTGGTAAGCGAATGATGGATAGCGGGAAAAAATAATTTCTGCAACTTACTTTTCAGCAGAACTAAAGGGGTCAGCATCGCAATACTTTTGGAGCAACCATGCCACGTCGCCCACGCATCAAGTTAGCTGATATACCGCAGCACATCGTGCAGCGCGGCATCAATCGCGAGCCTGTTTCTTTGCCGAGGAGGATTACCACTGCTACCTCCACTGGCTACAGAAATCGGCTGCCGATTGGCACTGTGCCATCCACGCCTATGTGCTGATGACCAACCATGTTCACTTGCTGGTGACTGCGGATCGACCGGACGGTATCGCCAGGATGATGCAATCAATCGGGCGGCGCTATGTGCAATACATCAACCGCAGCTATCACCGCACAGGAAGCCTGTGGGAAGGTCGATTCAAGTCCAGTTTGGTGCAGGTGGAAGAATATCTGCTGACCTGTATGCGTTACATCGAACTGAACCCGGTGCGGGCAAACATGGTGAATGATCCGGCACAGTATCGCTGGTCCAGCTACCGGCACAACGGATTGGGGCAAAGGGATGAGCGCATCACGCCGCACCCGTTGTATCAGTCACTGGACAAGGATGAAGCTATTCGACTGGCTGAATATCGTGGGCTGTTCCGTAGCGAATTGGATGAAGCCGCACTTGCCGACATTCGCCTTGCGCTAGCACAAGGGCAGCCGCTGGGCAGCGAACGTTTCAGCGAAAGCATGTGTGCGGCGGTCGGTGTGCGACGTGCGCAAAGAAGGCCGGGCAGGCCGATGGCAAAGCGCGAGCAGAGTTTGCGGGATGAGGATCAATCCGATTTTGGATTTTGAACAGGAGATGAGAAATGCGAAAACTTAATGTAATGCTGAGCCCTTTGACCGTCGGACAAACTCCACGGGGAAGACGGCAACGACATCGTCATGGGCGGTGCGGGAATTGCGAAGGCAACGAACGGCGCGATATGCGCCGTTTTGTTTGAGCGGATCAAACGCGAGGCGGCGGTCGATCCAATGCCGTTGGCGGCCTAGTGCTAGGCCGAAATATATAGGCATTTCGGTATACGGTCACTTACCTGGGATGCGAGTAGGGTTGCTCTCCGAATGTGTGATGCACATCCGCGATAACGGGGACGAATTGAAGTGGGCGGTTTTTTCAAGAGAGGTGATGGGATGAAAAATTTTCGGGAAAGTAATTTGGTGACCCCTTTAGCCCAGAATCAATCATGGCTGAAGCGAATTATGAAACTTGGATTGATCTTGATGATGGGGGTAGGCATGAATGCAGATGCGGGGTTGTTCGGATTGGGCGGCACGAGTTGGAAGGAAGAGGTGCTGCTGCATGATGGCGGCAGGATCATTGTGGAGCGGTCGGTCGAACGTGGTGGGCGGCATGAAATCGGACAACAGCCGCCGATCAAAGAGCAAAGCCTGACCTTCATTTTGCCCAGCACAAACGAAGAAGTGACATGGGAAGACAAACTCACCGAAGACGTTGGCAGTGCCAACTTTTTGCCCAAGCTGCTGGACATACACAAAGGCACGGCTTATTTGGTAGCCCATCCAATGGGATGTTTGTCCTACAACAAGTGGGGGCGGCCCAATCCGCCTTACGTAATTTTCAAATATGACGGCAAGGCATGGCAGCGTATCACGCTGCAAGAATTGCCTGCGGAAATTAAAACGCCTAATTTAATTCCCTCGTCACCCGACGACGAAGCAAAAAAAACAGGGCAACGCATCGTTTCAGCGGAGACGATTAAAAAGATGTATGAAGATTACAGGCAACCCGAATACAAAACCATCCTGCGGGTGGCGGTAAGGGGTGTTGAAAGTTCCTGCCCGGAAATGGTTTTTTACAAAGGCGCATGGGTTGGGCCAGGTGATTCTATTGGTAAGCGAATGATGGATAGCGGGAAAAAATAATTTCTGCAACTTACTTTTCAGGGAGAAATAACATGACAACTGCAATTGAATACGCATTGATGGCGGGAGCTTCCTATATTTCCAATCGCGATGAAGTGAATAGATTCCCTATCCCTCAAGGATGGGAAAAAGTGATGAATCCTGATTCCTATTTCAGAGACCCCATTTCTGGCTTCGAGGCCATCTCCTTTACCCAGGGCACCGACATCGTCATCTCCTTTGCGGGCACAGAGATGAAATCCCTTGCTGATTGGGGAGCCAACATCGGGTTGGCAACGGGCTTTGGGTCGGGGCAAGTATTGCTGGCAGCCGAATACTACTTGCAAGTCAAAGCCGCCAACCCGGACGCCAACATCACCTTTACAGGCCATTCGCTGGGGGGTGGTATCGCCGCATTGATGGGGGTATTTTTCGGCAGGCAAGCGGTGACCTTCGATCAAGCCCCCTTTGCCAATACCGCAGAGCAGGGGTTGTTTGGCACGGCCAGCTATGCGCTGGACCTGAAGAACTATCTGCTCGGCAAAGGCTATAGCGATGCCGCGCTGGCTGACCTGACCAGTTTTTTGCAAGTGCAGCAAAACATCGGTGGCATCCCCAACTCGGATTTGGTGAGCACCTACCGCGTGGCGGGCGAATTCACCGCCAATCTGGGGCTTGATGCCATTGGTACAGAGAACCCGCCGATCGCACACGGCAACTATTTTGGGCCATTTAACTTGCATTCCCAGTCCCTACTCACCGCTTTCCTGCAAAGTGGCGACACCCCAACGAGTACCGCATCCGACCACACCTTGGGACAAGTCACCTTCAAGCTCACCGATTTGTTGGGGATGATTTTTGACGAGAACCCAACTAAAGGGGTCAGCATCGCAATACTTTTGGAGCAACCATGCCACGTCGCCCACGCATCAAGTTAGCTGATATACCGCAGCACATCGTGCAGCGCGGCATCAATCGCGAGCCGTGTTTCTTTGCCGAGGAGGATTACCACTGCTACCTCCACTGGCTACAGAAATCGGCTGCCGATTGGCACTGTGCCATCCACGCCTATGTGCTGATGGTTTTTTGTTGACATGCTGCGCCGGCCACATATTGGCCACACGGCATAAACCAAGGTGGGAAGCAGGAAAGAAAAAGGGCCTGCGTTTCCGCAGGCCCTTGATTTTACTATGTTCGGGTGGTGGGCAGTACAGGGTTTGAACCTGTGACCCCCGCCGTGTGAAGGCGATGCTCTACCGCTGAGCTAACTGCCCCGAAGCGGCGCGAATTAAACCACAACCCGGCAGGCGAGGTCAATTTTGGCGCGTGCGATCCGGTAAAATAGCGCATTTGCCGCCCCGCCCCGCCATGATCCGCACCCGCTTCGCCCCCTCTCCCACCGGTTTCCTGCATATCGGCGGCGCCCGCACCGCGCTGTTCTCGTGGGCGTTCGCGCGTCATCACGGCGGCCAGTTCATCCTGCGCATCGAGGACACCGACATCGCGCGCTCGACCCCCGAGGCGGTGCAGGCGATTCTCGACGGCATGGCCTGGCTGGAACTCACCCACGACGAAGGTCCGTTCTACCAGACCCAGCGCCTGTATCGCTACAAGGAAGTAATCGAGCAGATGCTGGCCAGCGGCCAGGCCTACCACTGCTATTGCAGCTCCGAGGAGCTCGACGAAATGCGCGAGGCGCAGCGCGCGCGCGGCGAAAAACCCCGCTACGACGGCCGCTGGCGCCCCGAACCCGGCAAGACGCTGCCGGTGGCGCCGTCCGGCGTGCAGCCGGTGGTGCGCTTTCGCAACCCCACCGAGGGCACCGTGGCATGGAAGGATCTGGTCAAGGGCACCATCGAATTCGCCAATGCCGAGCTGGACGACCTCATCATTGCGCGCGGCGACGGCACGCCCACCTACAACTTCTGCGTGGTGGTGGATGACTGGGACATGCAGATCAGCCATGTCATCCGCGGCGACGACCATGTCAACAACACGCCGCGCCAGATCAACATCCTCAAGGCACTGGGCGCGACGGTGCCGCAATATGCCCACCTGTCGATGATCCTGGGCGACGACGGCACCAAACTGTCGAAGCGCCATGGCGCGGTATCGGTGATGCAGTATTCCGATGAGGGCTACCTGCCGGAAGCCGTCATCAACTATCTGGCGCGACTCGGCTGGTCGCACGGCGATGCCGAACTGTTCAACCGCGAGCAGTTCGTGCAGTGGTTCGACCTCGACCACATCACGCCGTCTGCCGCGCAGTTCAACACCGAGAAACTGCGCTGGCTCAACCAGCAGTACATCAAGGCAGCCGACGACGCACGCTTGGCCGACCTCACACGACCCTTCCTCATACGTAATGGCGGCAATCCGGATGACGGCCCCGACCTCGCAGCGGTCTGCGCCCTGGTGAAGGAACGCGCCGCGACCATTGTCGAACTGGCCGAAGCCGCCACGCTGTTCTACCGCACCCTGCACCCCACGGCAGAACTACTGGCGCAGCACGTCACCTCCGAAGTGCTGCCTGCGCTGGCCGATCTGGCGAATCGATTCGAAACCTTGACCTGGGAGCGTAGCGCCATCAGCGCGGCATTCAAGGAAACACTCGCCGCACATGGTCTCAAGATGCCCAGGCTGGCCATGCCGGTGCGCGTGCTGGTGACCGGTGAACCGCAAACACCGGCGATCGATGCCACGCTGGAGCTGATTGGAAAAGACAAGGTCATCAGCCGTCTGAAAACTGCGCTTTAGGCCGCCACACAGGCGGACGATTCCGCTATAATGCGCGCTGTTTTTCGCCGCTGTAGCTCAGTTGGTAGAGCAGCGCATTCGTAATGCGAAGGTCGCCAGTTCGATTCCGGCCAGCGGCACCAGTTGTAAAAAAACGCCGCTCAATGAGCGGCGTTTTTGTTTTCCGGCCAGTCGTCCAAGCCCTGATTCAGGCAAGCCAGCTTTCGATCTTCTTGCGATCCGGCACGCCGCCCGCATGCACCACCTTGCCGTCAATCACCACACCGGGCGTGGACATGACGCCGTAGCCGAGGATGGCCGCCATATCCTCGACCTTTTCCAGATTGACCGCCACGCCGCGTGCCTGCGCGACTTCCTCGATCAGCTTCAGCGTGGTTTTGCAGTTGGCGCAGCCGCTGCCCAATACCTTGATGTCTTTCATGACGTTCTCCTGTCTAGCAGCACGATTTTCCGGAAGGGGTCGGGGTGCAGCAGGCGCTGCCGCCCGCTACCGCGATGCCGGCGAGTTTGTCGGCAGCCCCTGGAGCGTAGTGCGTCGCGTAGGCCTCGTCGAACCTGGCATCGAGCTTCTGCGCGGTTTCGTCGCGGATGTGACGCGCGATCTCGATCACCGTGTCGATCTGTTCGCGCGACACGCCGTAGCCCTTCAGGCGGTCGATCTGGCACAGCCCCTGGCCGGGATGATTGGACGCGACATTGGCCGCCAGCGAAACCAGTGCGACGATGGATGGATGCAGTTCGGTACTCATGCGATGACACTCCTTAAAGCGTTGAACAGGACGCCAACCAGCACGAAGGCGGTGGCGAGATAAGCGGCGAAGATGCCGAGCAGCGGCCATTTGACGACTTTGCGCAGGATCAGCATCTCCGGCAGCGACAGCGCGATCACCGCCATCATGAAAGCCAGCACGGTGCCGAGCGGCACGCCCTTGCCCAGCAGCGCCTCCGCCACCGGGATGATGCCGACCGCGTCGGAATACATCGGCACGCCAGCCAGCACCGCGACGATCACCGACAGCACGCTGCCGTCGCCGGCGATTTTTGCCACGAAGTCTGCCGGCACATAGCCGTGGATGACAGCGCCGATGCCGACGCCGATGAACACGTATTTCCAGATGCGGCCAACGATCTGCCGCACCTCGTTCCAGGCGTAGTCGTGGCGGGCGCGCAGGCTGTTGTCCCGCTCCTCTTGCGCCGCCTCGCCCATCTGGATTTTCCAGACGTAGTCCTCGACCCAGCGTTCCAGCTTGAAGGCCTGCAGCACGTAGCCGCCGACGAAAGCGACGGTCAGCCCGGTGAGCACGTAGATCAGCGTCATCTGCCAGCCGATCACGCCCGCCAGCACCACCACCGCGACCTGATTGACCATCGGGCTGGCGATCAGGAACGACAGCGTCACGCCGAGCGGAATGCCGGCCTCGACGAAGCCGATGAAGAGCGGAATCGACGAACACGAACAGAACGGCGTCACCGCACCCAGCCCCACCGCCATCAGGCGCGCACCAGGGCCGGAACGGCCGCGCATCATCGCGCGCACCTTCTCCGGCGTGAGCAGCGCGCGCAGCCAGCCCATCAGGTAGATCACCGTGGTCAGCAGCACCAGGATCTTCGCCACGTCCATAACGAAGAAGTGCAGCGCCGCACCCGCCGGGCTGCCCGGCGTCAGGCCGAAGAGATCGAAAGCAATCAGGTTGCCGAAGGCGTCGAACATTATTGCGACTCGAACTCGGTAAACGCGCGATTCATGTTGGCGCGGTGCAGGCCTTCATAGTTGTCCAGATGCTTGAACGCAGGCAGGTCGGCGTAGCGGTCGAGCGTCGCATCCATCGGTTCCATGTCCTTCGCCGCAGCACCCACTTTGCCGGCGAGGAAGTCATAGTAGTCACCGGTTTCGCGCTGCGCCTGCGCCTGGTCGCACACCCGGCCATGGCCCGGCACGATGCGCGCAGGCTTCAGCGCGGCCAGCGCCTTGAAGGCCTGCTGACCGTTTTTCACGCTGGACCAGGGCAGCACGCCGAGCAGGCGGTCGACGTAGACCAGGTCGCCGCTGAACATCACACGCTGCTTCGGTAGCCATATCCAGGCGTCGCCCGGGAAATGGGCATTGGTAACCGTCAGCTCAAGCGTTTCGCCACCCCGTTCCAGCGTGGCCGACTGACCCGCCAATGTTTTGGGAGCCGGCAACGGCTGGGTGCCCTGCATGCGTTCGCCGAGAAAGCGCTTCATCCCGTCCATGTGCTGTGCTGCGTACTCGGCCTGGGTGGCCGCAGTGCGACTCAATGCGATAACTTCGGCACCCTTGCCGGCGAAATAATCGTTACCGAGCCAGCGGTGATCCTGGCTGCCGGTGTTGACGACCCAGCGCACCGGCTGCTTCGTTACCTTGGCGATGGCGGCCTCGATTTTTTTGGCCCCCAATAGGCTGGCGCCGGAATCGATCAGGATCACGCCCCGGGGGGTGACGACGAAGCCGAAGTTGGCGTTGAGGCCGTCGTTCTCCGCGCTGCGCTGGCCCAGCGGGCCAACAATGGCGTAGACGTTGTCGACGACTTTTTCAGCCATGGGCTGGTAGTCGGCACGGGCACCAAGGGCGAACAGACCCAACATGGCAGCGACCAGAATCAATACGTAATTTTTCAACATGATATTTCCTTACCTGGAAACCAGACCGGCTTCATACCAGCCCTTGCTGCGGTTGACGATCTTCACCACCAGCAGCATCACCGGCACCTCGATCAGCACGCCCACCACCGTGGCGAGCGCCGCGCCCGACTGGAAACCGAACAGTGCAATTGCCGCCGCCACCGCCAGTTCGAAAAAGTTGGACGCGCCGATCAGCGCCGATGGGCAGGCCACACTGTGCTTCTCGCCCACTTTGCGGTTCAACCAGTAAGCCAGGCCCGAGTTGAAAAACACCTGGATCAGAATGGGCACCGCCAGGAGCGCAATGATCAGCGGCTGCGCAATGATGGCCTCGCCCTGGAAGGCGAACAGCAGCACCAGCGTAGCGAGTAGCGCAATGATGGAGGCGTGGCCGAGCTGCGCCATCGTCGCGTCGAACGCCGCCTGTCCACGTTTGAGCAAACCCTTGCGCCAGAGTTGCGCCAGAACCACCGGGATGACGATATACAGCACCACCGAGGTGAACAGCGTGTCCCACGGCACCACGATCGCCGACAGCCCGAGCAGCAGGCCGACGATGGGTGCGAAGGCGAAGATCATAATGGTGTCGTTGAGCGCCACCTGTGACAGCGTGAAATACGGATCGCCGCCGGTGAGCCGGCTCCACACGAACACCATCGCGGTGCACGGTGCGGCGGCCAGCAGGATGAGGCCGGCGACGTAGCTGTCGAGTTGTTCCGCCGGCAGCCAGGGGGCAAACAGATGGCGGATGAAAATCCATGCCAGCAGCGCCATGGAAAACGGTTTCACTGCCCAGTTGACGAACAGCGTGACGCCGATGCCCTTCCAGTGCGACTTCACCTGATGCAGCGCGGAAAAGTCGATCTTCATCAGCATGGGAATGATCATGATCCAGATCAGAATGCCGACCGGAATATTCACTTGCGCGACTTCCATGCGCCCCAGCGCCTGAAACGGCGCGGGGAACAGCTGGCCGAGGCCCACGCCGGCGACAATGCACAGCGCCACCCACAGCGTGAGCCAGCGCTCGAACGCGCTCATCGGCGCGCCGGCCGCGCGCTTGCCGGTTACTTCGCACTGCGCGCTCATGGCGCGAGCACCATTAAAATCGGTACGCTCATGTCGTCGTTCCGATATCACGTACAGCCTGATGAATCTTCATCTGATCCAGTGTGGCAAACGGCAAATTGACTAACATGGAAATACGGCGCTGCAACTGACTCATGGCTTCGACAAAAGCATGGCGTTTCCGGTCATCGCTACCTGACACCGCAACCGGATCGGGTATGCCCCAATGTGCTGTCATCGGCTGGCCGGGCCACACCGGGCACACCTCGCCTGCCGCGTCATCACATACCGTGATGATGAAATCAAAATGCGGCGCATCGGGATGTGCGAATGCGTCCCACGACTTGCTGCGCAATTCCGCAGTGGGGAAACAATTCTTTTCCAGCAATTCCAGCGCAAACGGATTGATCTGCCCCGCCGGCTGGCTGCCCGCACTGAACGCCTGAAAGCGCCCCTTGCCCAGATTGTTCAGCAACGACTCAGCCAGAATCGAGCGGGCCGAATTGGCCGCACACAAAAACAGCACATTGAAAACCGGTTCGGCCATGACAGCGTCTCCTTCGATTCAGGCAGCGGCTTGCAGGCCGAACTTCTCGCGCACCGCCGCCACCAGCCGGGTGCGGATGTCGTCGCGCACCGCGAGGAAGCTCTCCAGCGGCTCGCCGTGCGGGTCGTGGAACGGCAGGTGGATGGCCGGAATCGGTTTCGGGAAGATCGGACAGGCTTCCTTGGCGTTGTCGCACACCGTCACTACCAGATCGATGGCCTCGTTCATCACCGCGTCGATGTCCTTCGGGTGCAGGCCGTCGGTATTCAGGCCCGCCGCTTTCAGCGCCGCGATCGCACCGTCGGCCACTTTCGGCTGCGGCCGGGTGCCGGCGGAGAGCGCGCGCACCTGGCCGGCGAGGTCATGGTTCAACAGCACCTCGGCCATTTGCGAGCGGCAGGAATTGCCGGTGCACAGCACCAGCACGGTGTAGGTTTTTTCAGCCACGATGGGTCCTTGGTGAATTGATTTAAAAATAATCAGCAGCAGCTACCCGCGGCAGAATTGGCCTGGCCCGGCGTGCAGCAGGGCGCTTTCTGCGCCGCCGGCGCTTCGGGCACGCAGCATCCGCCCGCCGACGGCCCGCCGAATACCGGAATGCTGTCGAGCGTGTGATAGGTCTCCCACGCGATGCCGGTGGGGTCGGTCGCCCAATACTTGTCCGATTTGGCGTAGCAGCAGGCGGTGCCCATTTCTTCGACCACTTCGGCGTCGAGCTTCTGCAGGCGCGCACTCATCTCGGCCAGTTCGTTGGCATTTTCCACCTGCACGCCCAGATGATTGAGGCCGGGCGCGGCGCCGCGCGCCGAAATCGCGAAATTGACGCGCGGATCGTCGAGCATCCACTTGGCGTAATCGTCCTTGGTGACGCTTGGCTCGGCGGCGAACATGGCGGAATAAAACTTGATGCTGGCGGCCAGATCGTCGACCGCGACGTGTACATGCAGGCGTTTCATTTTGACTCCTTTTCGGTGGAACAGGCCGGCGAACACACCGGCGAACAGGGATTGCCGCCGCAGCAGTTTTCGGTGAGAAAACCGAGCAGCGCGTTCATGGTCGCGAAATTCGCGGTGTAGATGACAAAGCGCCCGGCCTGCTGCGAATTCACCATGCTGGCATGCGACAGTTCCTTCAGGTGGAAGGACAGCGAGGACGGCGCGATGCCGGTGATCTCGCTGATCCGGCCGGCGGCAAGACCGGCCGGGCCGGCCTGAACCAGCGCACGAAAGATGGTCAGGCGGGATTCCTGGGCCAGGGCAGCAAGGGCGGTGACGACGACTTTCGTTTCCATGTTTCAATGATATTTGAAATATGGAAACGAAAGCAAGCCCCTGCGGCAAAAAAATCAGAAGGCGCCTCAGGAGGCGCTACGGCGGGCAGCGCTCAGCCACCCAGACTGCAATAGCCGCCCCGGCTCAATACCCGCAGCCGGGCCCCGCTTGCGCGCCGGATCCCGCCGCTTCCAGCCCGAGCATGTCGCGCGCCACCGCCTCAGCGACCTTGATGCCATCCACCCCTGCCGAGAGGATGCCTCCGGCATAGCCCGCGCCCTCGCCCGCCGGATAGAGGCCCTTGACGTTGAGGCTCTGGAAATCGTCGCCACGGGTGATGCGCACCGGCGAGGAGGTGCGCGTCTCGACGCCGGTGAGCACCGCATCCTCCATCGCGAAGCCCTTGATCTGCTGGTCGAACGCCGGCAGCGCCTCGCGGATCGCCTCAATGGCGTAATCCGGCAGCGCGGAGGCCAGATCGGTGAGGTGCACGCCGGGCTTGTACGAAGGCTCGACGCTGCCGAGCCGGGTCGACGGCTTGCCCTCGATGAAATCGCCGACCCGTTGCGCCGGCGCGTCGTAGTTGCCACCGCCGAGTTCGAACGCCCGCGCTTCGAGCTTCCTTTGCAGTTCGATCCCGGCCAGCGGGTCGTCGCCGGGAAAATCCGCGGGCGTGATGCCCACCACGATGCCGGCGTTGGCGTTGCGCTCGTTGCGCGAATACTGGCTCATGCCGTTGGTCACCACGCAGTGTGGCTCTGAGGCTGCGGCGACCACCGTACCGCCGGGGCACATGCAGAAGCTGTACACCGAGCGGCCGTTCTTCGCGTGGTGCACCAGCTTATAGTCCGCCGCGCCGATCAGCGGGTTGCCGGCGTTCGGACCCAGCCTGGCCTTGTCGATCAGCGACTGCGGATGTTCGATGCGAAAACCGATGGAAAACGGCTTCGCTTCCATGTAAACGCCGCGCGCGTGCAGCATCTCGAAGGTATCGCGCGCGCTGTGGCCGAGCGCGAGGATGACGTGATGGCTGGCGAGCGTTTCGCCGTTGGCGAGCGTCACGCCCCCTATCCTTTTATTTCCATCGCGACCCTCCTCGATCAGCACGTCGGTGACGCGCTGCTGGAAGCGGATCTCGCCGCCCAGCGCCTCGATCTCGTGGCGCATGGCCTCGACCATGCCGACCAGGCGGAAGGTGCCGATGTGCGGCTTCGACACGTAGAGGATTTCGTCCGGCGCGCCCGCCTTGACGAATTCGGTCAGCACCTTGCGCCCCAGGTGCTTGGGGTCCTTGATCTGGCTGTAAAGCTTTCCGTCGGAAAAGGTGCCCGCCCCGCCCTCGCCGAACTGCACGTTGGATTCGGGGTTGAGCACGTGGCGGCGCCACAGCCCCCAGGTGTCCTGCGTGCGCTCGCGCACCGCCTTGCCGCGTTCCAGCACGATCGGCCTGAAGCCCATCTGCGCCAGCAGCAGCGCGGCGAAAATGCCGCAGGGGCCGAAGCCGACCACGATCGGGCGCTCGGTCAGATTCTCAGGCGCGTGGCCGACGAAGCGGTAGCTCATGTCCGGCGTCGGCGCGAGCTGACGGTCGTTGCGAAACTTCTTCAGCAACGCCGCCTCGTTCCTGACCTCGACATCGACCGCGTAGACCAGCAGCAGCGCGTGCTTCTTGCGCGCGTCGTAGCTGCGCTTGAAAATGCTGAAACTGACGAGGTCGTCGTCCGACAGTTCCAGGCGCTGCAGGATCGCCGAGCGCAAGGCCTCGGGCGGGTGATCAAGCGGCAGTTTGAGTTCGGTCAGTCGCAGCATGGTGTGGTTGAAGCAGGTTGGGTTAAATCGGTCATTCGAAAATTTGACGAAAAATACCATCATCCGGGATCGATACCGCACTTTTTTGCGGACAATTCCGCCGCGCGCCGCCACGTCATGAAAGGCGAAACCGTATTCCCCAGCGCAATGCCAACTGTTGTAAGCTTCACCCCGGATTTCCCGCTCGTTCCGTGACCAGCAACTTGAAAGAAAAAACAAAATCAGCAACGTACGCGGAGAGCGTGCCTGAAACCCGGGCCGCCTCCGCGCATACGCCCATGATGCAGCAGTACCTTGGCATCAAGGCACAGCATCCCGACATGCTGCTGTTCTACCGCATGGGCGACTTCTACGAGCTGTTCTTCGACGACGCCGAAAAGGCGGCGCGGCTGCTCAACATCACGCTCACCACCCGCGGCGCGTCGGCAGGCAGCCCGATCAAGATGGCCGGCGTGCCCTATCACAGCGCCGAACAGTACCTCGCCCGTTTATTGAAGCTGGGTGAATCCGTGGTGATCGCCGAGCAGGTGGGCGACCCGGCGACGTCAAAAGGCCCGGTCGAGCGGCAGGTGGCGCGCATCGTCACGCCGGGCACGCTGACCGATTCCGGCCTCCTGGACGAGACGCGCGACACGCTGATTCTCGCTGTCGCCCCGGGCACTGAAACCATCGGCGTGGCCTGGCTCAATCTCGCCGCCGGGCGTTTCCAGGTCACCGAGGTCAACACTACTGCCCTGCCCGCCCTGCTGGCGCGGGTGCGGCCGGCGGAAATCCTGGCACCCGATGATTTCGCGCTCAGCGGCGCCGCTTGTGCGATACGGCGGCTGGCGCCGTGGCAGTTCGATTCAAGCGGCGCGCAGACCCGGCTGGCGCAGCAATTCGGCAGCCGCGATCTCGCCGGTTTCGGCGTCGCCGACCTGCCGCTCGCAGTCGCTGCGGCCGGCGCCCTGCTCGACTACATCCAGACCACCCAGCGCACCGCGCTGCCGCATATCCAATCCATCCGCGCCGAGCGCGACAGCGATTTCGTCCAGCTCGACGCCGCCACCCGGCGCAATCTGGAACTCACCGAAACCCTGCGCGGCGAAGCGGCGCCGACGCTGCTGTCGGTGCTCGACACCACCGCCACCGGCATGGGAACGCGCCTGTTGCGCCACTGGCTGCATCATCCGCTGCGCGACCGTGACATCCTGACCCGGCGACGCGATGCCATCGGCGTGCTGGCCGAACGGCCCGATATCACCGACGGCCTCACCCGATTGCTGAAAAGCTGCGCCGATGTGGAGCGGATCGGCGGCCGCATCGCGCTGAAGAACGCACGGCCGCGCGACCTGTCCGGCCTGCGTGACACGCTCGCCCTGCTGCCCGATCTTGCCACGGCGTTGCCTGATGACCGCGCGCGCCTGGCTGCGCTGCGGACTGCCCTGGCCGCACGCCCCGATCTGCACGACCTGCTGGCAAGCGCGATCCTCATTGAACCCGCCAGCGTGCTGCGCGAAGGCGGCGTGATCGCCGATGGCTACGACGCCGAACTCGACGAGCTGCGCGCACTGACACACGATGCAGGGGCCTTTCTGCTGGAACTGGAAACCCGCGAACGCGCGCGCTCCGGCATTGCCACCCTCAAGGTCGAGTACAACCGGGTGCACGGCTTCTACATCGAAGTCAGCTGCGCGCAATCGGAAAATGTCCCCGACGATTACCGCCGCCGCCAGACGCTGAAGAATGCCGAGCGCTACATCACGCCGGAACTCAAAGCCTTCGAAGACAAGGCGCTGTCCGCACGAGACCGGGCACTGGCGCGCGAGAAGGCATTGTTCGATGCCCTGCTGGAAACGCTGACGCCGCACGTACCCGCACTACTCGACGTTGCGGCCGCACTGGCCGAAGTCGACGTGCTGGCGAGCCAGGCCGAGCGCGCCGGCACGTTGAGGCTCAACGCCCCCGAATACACCAGCGAACCCGGCATCGTCATCCGCGGCGGCCGCCACCCGGTGGTCGAGGCGCAGGTCGACCACTTCATCCCCAACGACGTGAACCTGAACCGCAGCCGCCTGATGCTGCTGATCACCGGCCCCAACATGGGCGGCAAATCGACCTACATGCGGCAGGTGGCGCTGATCACGCTGCTGGCCTGCTGCGGCCTGTGGGTGCCGGCCAGTTCGGCGAAAATCGGCGACGTCGACCAGATATTCACCCGCATCGGCGCGTCGGACGATCTGGCCGGCGGGCGTTCGACCTTCATGGTCGAGATGANNTGCACAACGCCAGCGCCAACAGCCTCGTGCTGCTGGACGAGATCGGCCGCGGCACCTCGACCTTCGACGGCCTCGCGCTGGCCTGGGCGGTGGCACGGCATCTGGTCACTGCCACCCGCGCGTTCACCCTGTTCGCCACCCACTATTTCGAACTGACCCAGCTCGCCAACGAGTTCAAGCAACTCGCCAACGTGCACCTCGACGCCAAGGAACACGGCGCCGACCTGGTGTTCCTGCACGCGGTGGAAGAGGGCCCGGCTTCGCAGAGCTACGGTATCCAGGTCGCGCGTCTGGCCGGCGTGCCGAGCCCGGTGATTCACGCGGCGCGGCGCCATCTGCGCGAACTCGAGGACGCGCAGCTGCAGCCCGGTCCGCAGGGCGACCTGTTCACCGCGCACCTGCCCAACGACGAACCGCCGCCGCACCCCGCACTTGACCAATTGCGCGAGCTTGACCCCGACACGCTTACGCCGAAGGCGGCGCTGGATATGCTGTATGCGCTGAAAGCGCATTTATGAAAGTCTGGCGCGCTGAAAGCGCGTCTATGGAGGCAGGCGCCTTGAAAGCGCTCACCAATACTTCGCCATGAAAACCCTGCGCCTCAACACCGCCGAACTCGGCCTCGACTTCAACGCCGCGCTGAAACTGGCAACAGCCATCGCCCGGCAGCAGTTGGGGGAGGATACGATGTTGTTGAGCTGGTACGACCGCGAGCGCGATCTCGAATCGCCTGCGGGCGTGAGCGAATGTCACGAAGGCTGCGCCACCAAGGGGTCGTGGGATTACGCGTTGAATCGCGGGGCGCGGATGGCTGTCGAGTTCGACGCAGGCCGCTTTTACTACTGCTTTCTTTAAGCCTCGGCCGCCACTACCCGAACCGTCTGCCCCAGACACCGAACCGTCTGGTTCGCCCGGATTTTTGCCGTCTTGCGGCTTTCAGGCTGGCCGTCCACACTGACTTCACCGTTGGCGATCATGAGCTTGCCCTGCCCGCCGCTGTCGGCGATGCCGGTGAGCTTGAGCAGATCGCACAGCGCGACGTATTCACCGCGCAGTTGGAATTCAAGGGTTTCCATGCCTGTTACGCCCCGCGCCGCCGCCACAGATAGCGGTAAACAAAGCCCGGGTAGGCAAACACCACGAACAGCGAGGCATTGACCGCGTAGAACTCCCAGTTCTGTTTATGAATGTCGCCGAGCTTGCCTTCCAGCAGCATGGCAATGCCCCCCACCACGAAAAACATCACCACCAGCTCCAGCAGCCGCCAGGCGAAATTCTTGCTGCCTACTTTGGGTTTGACGACGAAGAAAATGCGCTCGACGAGGAACGGCAGGTTGGCGGCGATGAAGCCCAGGATCAGCAGCAGGGTGGTGGAGAAATTCACGGTGATTCCGAAAAGCCAGGTAAGGCCGGAGCAGACCCGCTCCGGCAGGTTTGGTTCAACTATTCAGGTCAGAATGACGCGCCGATCGCGTGCACACATACCGCCATCAGCGGCTGCGGCAGGATGCCGAGTACCAGCACGGCGAGACCGTTGGCCGACATGATAATACGGGCATCGGGACAGGCAGCAATCGGGCTGGTGTCATGCGGGGTATCGAAATACATCAGCTTGACGATGCGCAGGTAATAGAAGGCGCCGATCAGCGAGAACAGCACCGCCGCCACCGCCAGCCACACGTAGCCGATCTCGACCACGGCCTGCAGCACCGCAAGCTTGGCATAGAAGCCGACGGCAGGCGGCACGCCGGCCATCGAGAACATCAGGAGCAGCATCAGGAAGGCCAGCCACGGGCTGCGGCGATTGAGGCCCTTAAAGTCATCCAGCTGGTCGGCCTCGAATCCGGCGCGCGACAGGAGCAGGATCATGCCGAAGCTGCCCAGGCTCATCAGCGCATACACCAGCACGTAGAACATCGCGCTGCCGTAGCCGTTCTGCGATCCGGCGAGAATGCCCAGCAGCATGAAGCCCATGTGCGAGATGGTCGAGTAGGCCAGCATGCGCTTCAGATTGGTTTGCGCAATCGCCGCGATGTTGCCCACCGCCATGGACAGCACCGCCAGAATCACCAGCATGTCGCGCCATTCGACCACCTGCGACTCCAGGCCTTGGCCAAGGATGCGCACGACGAAGGCGAACGCGGCGATCTTGGGTGCTGAGCCGATGAACAGCGTCATCGCAGTGGGGGCGCCATGGTAGACGTCGGGCACCCACATATGGAACGGCACCGCACCGAGCTTGAACGCGAGACCGGCGACGATGAAAACGATGCCGAACACCAGGGGAATGCGCAGATCGGTGCCGTCGGCCAGATTCTGCGCGATATCGGCCAGCGCCAGCGAACCGGTGACACCGTAAATCATCGACATGCCATAGAGCAGCATGCCGGACGCCAGCGCACCCAGCACGAAGTATTTCATCGCCGCCTCGGTCGCCACGCTGGAGTCGCGCTGCAGCGCAACCATGGCATACAGTGACAAGGACAGCAGTTCGAGACCGAGATACAGCGTGAGGAAATGGCTGGCCGACACCATCACCATCATGCCCAGCAGCGCAAACAGCGCCAGCACGAAGAAGTCGCCCTTGTAGAGCCCGCGCTGGCGCAGGTAATCGCGCGAGTACACCATCACGACCGAGACGCTCAGGTAAAGGAACAGCTTCAGCACATCCGACAGCGGATCGTCGATAAAAAGACCGCCCAGCGCCAGCACCGGCATGGTGGAGAAATCGCGCGCGGTGAGGAAGGCTGCGCCGGCCACGGTGGCGAGTGACAGCACGTAAGCAATATAGCGCTTGCTGTCATCGACTGCGGCATCGACCACCAGGATCAGCGATACCATCGCCAGCACGAAGATCTCGGGCAGCGCGGGGGCGAATTGCGTGAGGAAATCGCTCATCTTGGAACCTTAAGGCAGTTTGCTTTGGGCGACGTGCGCCAACAGGTCGACCACCGACACGTGCATCACGTCGGTGAACGGCTTGGGATACAGGCCCATGGCCAGCACACAGACGGCGAGCACGCCGAGGATCAGGATTTCGCGCGCGTTGACGTCTGTCATCTCCTCGACGTGCGGGTTGGTGATGCTGCCGAACACCACGCGCTTGTACATCCACAAGGTGTAGGCCGCGCCGAGGATCAGCGTGGTGGCGGCGACGAAGGCGAACCAGAAATTGACCTTGGTTGCGGCCAGGATGACCATGAATTCGCCGACGAATCCGCTGGTGGCGGGCAGGCCCGCGTTGGCCATGGCGAACAGCATGAAGAAGGCGGCGAACACCGGCATCCTGTTGACCAGGCCGCCGTAGTCCTTGATCTGGCGCGAATGCAGGCGGTCGTACATGACGCCGATGCAGAGGAACAGCGCGGCCGAAACGAAGCCGTGCGAGATCATCTGCACCAGGCCGCCTTCGACGCCGAGCGGGCTGAACATGAAGAAGCCGAGGGTGACGAAGCCCATGTGCGCGATCGACGAATAGGCGATGAGCTTCTTCATGTCGGACTGCGCCAGCGCGACCAGGCCGATGTAGGCCACCGCGATCAGTGACAAGGTGATGACGAACCACGCGAGTTCGGCACTGGCATCCGGCAGGATCGGCAGGATGAAGCGCAGAAAGCCGTAGGCGCCCACCTTCAGTGTGATCGCCGCCAGCACCACCGAGCCGCCGGTAGGCGCCTCGACGTGGGCGTCGGGCAACCAGGTGTGCACCGGCCACATCGGCACCTTGACCCCGAACGCCAGCAGGAAGGCGAAGAACATCAGCGTCTGCGCCGTCATCCCGAGCGTGGTGGTGTGCCAGGTCTGGATGTCGAAGCTACCGCCCGACTGAAAATACAGGTAGATCATCGACACCAGCATCAGCAGCGAGCCGAGCAGGGTGTAGAGGAAGAACTTGAACGCAGCGTACACACGATTCGGGCCGCCCCACACGCCGACGATCAGGTACAGCGGGATCAGCATGCCCTCGAAAAAAACGTAGAACAGGATGCCGTCGAGCGCGGCGAACACACCGTTGATAAGGCCCGACATGATGAGGAAGGCCGCCATGTACTGCGCGACCTTGTCCTGGATCACCTGCCAGCCGGCGATCACCACCAGCACGGTGATGAAGCTGTTCAGCAGAATCAGCGGCATCGAGATGCCGTCGACGCCGAGGTGGTAATGGATGTTGAACGCCGGAATCCACGCCGCTTTCTCGACGAACTGCATCGCCGAGGTGGAAGTATCGAAACCTGTAACCAAGGGAATCGCGACGATGAAGCCCAGCAGCGCACCGGCCAGCGCAACCCAGCGGGCGATCGCCGCGTTGCGGTCGGAGCCGGTGGCGAGCACCGCCACCCCGGCCAGAATCGGGACCCAGATAACGAGAGAGAGTATCGACTGTCCGAACATGGTTATCGTTTTAGTTGAGCCGCGCGAACCAGGTCACCAGGGCAAACACCCCGATCAGCATGGCAAACGCGTAGTGGTAGATGTAGCCGGACTGGAAAGCCTTGACCAGGCGCGAGAAACGTTCGACCAGGTGGGCCGTGCCATTGACGAAGAAGCCGTCGATGACGTTCTGGTCGCCGCGCCGCCACAGGGTCGCGCCAAGCAGTCGGGCACCCTTGGCAAACACCCAGCTGTAGAGCTCGTCGAACCAGTATTTGTTGAGCAGCATCTGATGCAGGAACTTGAAGCGCTGCGCAATCGCCGCCGGGATATCCGGACGCTTGAGATAGAAGAACGCCGACAGGCCCACGCCCGCCACCGCGAGCCAGAACGGAAGCGTCATCACTGCGTGCAGGCCCATCGCCGCCGCCCCGTGGAAATGCTGGTTGAGCTCGTGCATCACCGGATGGCGGTCGGCGACATAGATCGCGCTGCCGAAATAATCGCCGAACAACATCGGCTCGATGGTCATGTAACCGATCGCCAGCGACGGCAACGCCAGCGCCAGCAAGGGCCCAGTCACCACCCACGGTGTTTCGTGCGGCGTGCCGCCATGACCGTGATGCTCGTCGTGATGCGCATCGGGCTCGTTGCCGTGCGCGTGGCCCTGGTGGAAGCGCTCCTTGCCGTGGAACACCAGGAAATACATGCGGAAGGAATAGAAGGCGGTGACGAAGACGCCGATCAGCACTGCCCAGTAAGCGATGTCGGCCACCGGCAGGTTCGACAGCTTGACCGCCTCGATGATGGTTTCCTTGGAATAGAAGCCCGACAGGAAAGGCGTGCCGATCAGCGCCAGCGAGCCGATCAGCGAAGTGATCCAGGTGATCGGCATGTACTTTCTCAGGCCGCCCATGTAGCGGATGTCCTGATTGTGGTGCATGGCGATGATGACCGAGCCCGCAGCCAGGAACAGCAGCGCCTTGAAGAAGGCGTGCGTCATCAGGTGGAACACCGCGACCGAATAGGCCGAGGCGCCGAGCGCGACCGTCATGTAGCCGAGCTGCGACAGCGTCGAATAGGCCACCACGCGCTTGATGTCGTTCTGCACGATGCCGAGGAAACCCATGAACAGCGCGGTGATGGCGCCGATGACCATGATGAAGCTCAAGGCCACGTCGGACAGTTCGTACAGCGGCGACATGCGCGCGACCATGAAAATGCCGGCAGTGACCATCGTCGCCGCGTGGATCAGCGCGGAAATCGGCGTCGGGCCTTCCATCGAATCGGGCAGCCAGACGTGCAGCGGGAACTGCGCCGACTTGCCCATCGCGCCGATGAACAGGAGGATGCCGATGACCGTCATCAGCATCCACGGCGTGTCGAACCAGATCGTGATGGTTTCATTCGCCAGCGATGGCGCCTTGTCGAACACAGTGTAGTAATCGAGCGAACCGAAATGCGCCAGCACCAGACCGATGCCGAGGATGAAGCCGAAGTCGCCGACGCGGTTGACCAGGAAGGCCTTGAGGTTGGCGTAAATCGCGGTTTCCTTCTGGTACCAGAAACCGATCAGCAGATAGGACACCAGACCGACCGCTTCCCAGCCGAAGAACAGCTGCAGGAAGTTGTTGCTCATCACCAGCATCAGCATCGAGAAGGTGAACAGCGAAATGTAGCTGAAAAAGCGTTGATAGCCGGGGTCTTCGTGCATGTAGCCGATGGTGTAGATGTGCACCATCAGCGAAACGAAGGTGACGACCAGCATCATCATCGCGGTCAGCGAATCGATCAGGAACCCAACCTCGAAGCGCAGATCGCCCAGCACCATCCAGGTGTAAACCGCGCCGTTGAAGGTATGCCCTGCCAGCACATCCTGGAACACCAGCACCGAAGCGATCAGCGACACCGCGACCCCGGCGATGGTGACGACATGCGCGCCTGTGCGGCCGACCAGCCTGCCGAACAGGCCCGCCACGATTGCGCCGAACAGCGGCGCCAGCGGCACGATCAGATAAAGCGTCTGCATATCCATCGGCATCAGCCTTTCAGTTGGTCGAGGTCATCGACGTTGATCGTGTGCAGGTTGCGGAACAGCACCACCAGAATGGCCAGGCCGATGGCGGATTCCGCCGCGGCGACGGTGAGGATGAAGAAGACGAATATCTGGCCGTGGATGTCGCCGAGGTAATGCGAGAACGCGATGAAATTCATGTTCACCGCCAGCAGCATGAGTTCGATCGCCATCAGCAGGACGATGACGTTTTTACGGTTGAGGAAGATGCCCAGTACGCTGATGGCGAACAGGATGCCGCCCAGCACCAGGTAATGCGACAAGGAAATCACGCGCCCTCCTCCCCTGACTGCTTCTTCACCGCCTGCATTTTGACGATGCGCAGTCGGTCGTTACGCTTGACCTTCACCTGTTCGGCGGGATCAATGTACTTGCTGTCCTTGCGGCGGCGCAACGTCAGCGCAATGGCGGCCACGATCGCCACCAGCAAGATGACGGCTGCGAGTTCGAAAGCATAGACATAGTCGGTATACAGCAGCCGTCCGAGTTCCTTGGTATTGCTGTAATCGGCCGGATGCGGCTCGGGCGTGGCCATCACGTCAAGTCCGAAATGACGGCTGCCCAGGATCAGCGCCATTTCGATCATCAGCAGCACCGAAACAAAACCGGCGATCGGCAGGTAATCCCAAAAACCTTCGCGCAGCTTATCGAGATTGATGTCGAGCATCATCACCACGAACAGGAACAACACCATCACCGCGCCGACGTAGACCAGCACCAGAACAATGGCGAGAAACTCTGCCTCCAGCAGCATCCACAAGCCTGCTGCGGTGAAGAAAGCCAGCACCAGAAACAACGCGGCATGCACCGGATTGCGGGCGGTGATCACTCGCAAGCCGGCAAACACCAGAATGGCGGCAAAGATATAAAAAATCGCGGTCGTATAGGTCATGTTCGTTGTGATCAATGCCCGGTGTCAGCGGTACTTCGCGTCGACCGCACGGTCTTTGGCGATCTGTTCTTCCTGCTGGTCGCCGATGGCGAGCAGCATGGATTTTGTGTAGTAGAGGTCGCCGCGCTTCTCGCCGTGATATTCGAGGATGCGGGTTTCGACAATGGAGTCGACCGGGCAGGATTCCTCGCAGAAGCCGCAGAAAATGCACTTGGTCAGGTCGATGTCGTATCGCGTGGTACGGCGGGTGCCGTCTTCGCGCTTTTCCGATTCGATGGTGATGGCCAGCGCCGGGCATACTGCTTCGCACAGTTTGCAGGCGATGCAGCGCTCTTCGCCGTTGGGGTAGCGGCGCAAGGCGTGCAGGCCACGGAAACGCGGGCTTTGCGGGGTTTTCTCTTCCGGGTACTGCACCGTGATCTTGCGCGCGAACAGGTGACGCCCGGTGAGCATCATGCCGCGCAGCAGTTCGATCAGGAGCAGGCTGCCGAAGAAATTCGTGATCCGTTTCATGGCCGCCTCAATGAAAGAGATAACCATACGGTGTCTGCATCATGCCGCCGACGACGACGATCCAGACGATGGTGATGGGGATGAACACTTTCCAGCCCAAGCGCATGATCTGGTCGTAGCGATAGCGCGGGAAGGTGGCGCGGAACCACAGGAACAGGAACAGCACGAAGCCGGTTTTCAGCAGCCACCAGACGATGCCGTCCGGCAGGAAACTCACCGGCGACAGCCAGCCACCGAGGAACATCAGCGTGGTCAGCGCGGCGATCAGGATCATGTTGGCGTATTCGGCGAGGAAGAACACCGCAAACGCCATGCCGGAATATTCCACATGGAAGCCGGCGACGATCTCCGATTCGCCTTCGGCGACGTCAAACGGCGCGCGGTTGGTCTCGGCGACGCCCGATATCAGATACACGATAAACAGCGGGAACAACGGCCAGATGTACCACTGATGCAGCCCGCCCGACTGGCCCTGTACGATATCGATCAGGTTGAGCGACTGTGCCGCCATCAGCACGCCGACCAGCGCGAAGCCCATGGCGATTTCGTAGGACACGATCTGCGCCGCCGAGCGCATGGCGCCGAGGAAGGCGTATTTGGAGTTGGACGCCCAGCCCGCGATGATGACGCCGTAGACGCCCATCGAGGTGATCGCCATCACGTACAGCAGGCCGGCGTTGATGTTGGCCAGCACCAGCGTATCGGTGAATGGAATCACCGCCCACGCCGCCAGCGCCGGCGCGATGGCGAGGATGGGGCCAAGGATGAACAGGCTTTTGTTGGCGCCGGAAGGAATGATGATTTCCTTCATCAGCAGTTTCAGGCCGTCGGCGATCGGCTGCAGCAGGCCCTGGAATCCCACACGATTGGGGCCGATCCTCACCTGCATCCAGCCGATGATTTTCCTTTCCCAATAAGTGAGATAAGCGACGCCCAGCATCAACGGCACCACCAGTGCCATGATCTTGATCAATGTCCAGGCAACGGTTTGAACAGCGGCCCAATCCACGTAGAGTCCCTCCATCAAACCGGCTCCGCCGTGATCGGACCAAACATCGGTCCCAGCCCCGCCGTCAGCGGATGACCGCTTGGAATGCGTACGCAGTTATCGGGCAACAGGTCGTCACGCTGCACCTTCAATGTCAGTGCGCTGGCAGTCTGGCGCACCGAGACACGACCGTTTTCGACCAGTCCCAGCTTCGCAATCAGACGGCCATGCATACGCGCCACCGGTAGCGCCGCATCCTGTGTCATTTGTAGCGAAGCCGAGCGGCGCACCACGGCATCCGTCTGGTAGATCGGCACTTCGGCGACTCGCTCCAGGCCATCTAGAACCTGAGGCTGAACCGCCGTCACTTCATCGACTTCATTGCTGAGGAAGGCCTGCACGTTGCCGGTGGGGGTGTCGCCCAGCGCATCGCACAGCACCTCCTTGCTATCGTTATGATCGAATCCGGCCAGGCCCAGCAGATTGCCCAGCACGCGCAGCACCTTCCACGCCGGCCGCGTTTCACCGAGCGGCTTCACCACGGCACTGAAACTCTGCACGCGGCCTTCGGTGTTGATGAAGGTTCCGGAGGTTTCGGTCCACGGCGCGATCGGCAGCAGCACGTCGGCATAATCGAGCGACTTGCCTTTGTAGGGCGACATCACCACGACAAAATCCGCCGAATTGATGCTGGCCATTGCGCTGATCGGATCGTGGGTATCGAGCTCAACCTCCACCCCCAGCAACAGATAAGCAGCGAGCGGCTTTTCCAGCATCTGTCGGGCATTCAGTCCCTGAACCGTCTCCTGCCCCAGCGGTCCCCGTTTCGGAACCGCACCAACCGCGACCGCGCCGACGCTATTGGCGGCTTCGCCCAGCACGCCAAAACTGGCGCCCGCGAGCTTCGCAACTTCCTGGGCCAGTGCGTGAATCTGCGCATAGCTCGAATGATGCTGCGCCATGTTGCCAAGGAAGACCGCGCGGGTTTCACCGCCAGAAATGCTCTCGGCCATTTTCTTTGCGGTGTCGTCAGCGACGCCGCATGCGGCAAGCTCCGGCACCGGCAGATTCTTCAATTCGGCCAGCGCACGGCATACGCCCGCCAGAGCTGTGGCCAGCTGCGATGGTGCGACGATGCGCTTGGCGTGAACCTTGCCGAGAAATTCGTCTTCCGCGGCATTGATCAGATTGAGCTCTCCATACCAGCGCACCGATTCGCGGATGCGGTGGGCCATCAGCGGGTGGTCTTTCCTCAAGTTGGACCCCACCACCAGCATGCGGTTGAGCCGTGACATGTAGGTCACCGGCATACCCAGCCAGAAACCGCCCTGCGCCTTGTCGTCGAGCGAAAAGTCCGACTGCCGCAAGCGATGGTCGACGTTGCCGCTGCCCATGCCGCGCATCAGTTTTTGCAGCAGGAAAAGCTCCTCGGCCGGACGATACGGCGTCGACAATGCGCCGATCTGGTCAGCAGGAATCGCCTTCAGCCTGTCCGCGACGTATTCGAGCGCTTCCTGCCAGCTGGTCTCGATCCATTGGCCATTCTGCTTGACCATCGGCTGGGTCAGGCGTTCGGCGGTATTGAGTCCCTCATAGGAGTAGCGGTCGCGATCGGCCAGCCAGCACTCATTGACGTCCTCGTTCTCGCGCGGCACCACGCGCATCACCTTGTTGTCCTTGACATGGACTTCGAGATTGGAGCCGAGACTGTCGTGCGGACTGATCGAGGGGCGGCGCGACAACTCCCAGCTGCGCGCGCTGTAGCGGAAGGGTTTGCTGGTCAAGGCGCCCACCGGACACAGATCGATGACATTGCCCGACAGTTCCGATGTCACCTGGTTTTCCAGGAAGGGCATCACTTCGGTGTGCTCGCCGCGCCCCGCCATGCCAAGCTCCATGATGCCGGCGATTTCCTGACCGAAGCGCACGCAGCGGCTGCAGTGAATGCAGCGTGTCATGTCGGTTGCTATGAGTGGCCCGAGATTCTTCTGGCGCACGACGCGCTTGAGTTCCTGGTAGCGTGACGACGAACTGCCGTAACCCACCGCCAGGTCCTGCAGGGTGCACTCACCCCCCTGATCGCAAATCGGGCAATCGAGCGGGTGGTTGATGAGCAGGAACTCCATCACGCTCTTCTGCGCGTTGATCGCGTATTCCGAGCGGGTTTGCACCTTCATGCCGTCGGTCACCGGCGTGGCGCAAGCAGGCAGCGGCTTCGGCGCCTTTTCCACCTGCACCAGACACATGCGGCAGTTGGCCGCGATCGACAGCTTCTTGTGATAGCAGAAATGCGGAATCGTGATGCCAGCCGCGTGGGCCGCGTCCATGATGGTCTTGCCGCTCTCGACCTCGAGCGCCTTGCCGTCAATTTCAATATTCAACGTGGCCATCTGATCACACCATGCAGCGCTTGTGTTCGACGTGATACGCGAACTCATCGCCAAAATGTTTGAGGAAGCTTTGCACCGGCATCGCTGCGGCGTCGCCCAGCGCGCAGATAGTGTGGCCGCCGATCTTGCTTGCCACGCTGTTCAAGAGTTCCAGGTCTTCCGGCCGGCCCTGTCCATGTTCGATGCGGTGGATGATGCGGTACATCCAGCCGGTTCCTTCACGGCACGGCGTGCACTGCCCGCACGATTCCTCGTGGTAGAAGTAAGACAGACGTTCCAGCGCGCGCACCATGCAGACCGTTTCGTCCATAACAATGACCGCACCTGAGCCCAGCATCGAACCCGCCTTGGCGATGGAGTCGAAATCCATGGTGCAATCCATCATGACGTCAGCCGGCAGCACAGGGGCCGACGAGCCGCCCGGAATCACCGCCTTCAGTTTGTGGCCGCTGCGCACCCCGCCGGCCATCTCCAGCAGTTCCGAAAACGGCGTGCCGAGCGGCACTTCGAAGTTACCAGGATTGTTGACGTGTCCTGAAACCGAGAACAACTTGGAGCCGCCGTTGTTAGGCTTGCCCAGTTCGAGGAAAGCTTGGCCGCCATGCTGCATGATCCACGGCACCGAAGCCAGTGTCTCGGTATTGTTGATGGTGGTGGGCTTGCCATACAGGCCAAAGCTCGCCGGAAACGGCGGCTTGAAGCGCGGCTGCCCCTTCTTGCCCTCGATCGATTCCAGCAGCGCGGTTTCCTCGCCACAGATGTAGGCGCCGTAGCCGTGATGCGCATGCAACTGAAAACAGAAGTCAGTGCCGAACAAGTTCTCGCCCAGATAGCCGGCTTCACGCGCGTCCTTCAGCGCGGCCTCGAATATCTGGTAGCAATCGAAAATCTCGCCGTGGATGTAGTTGTAGCCAACCTTCGCACCCAGCACGTAGCCTGCAATCGCCATGCCCTCGATCAGCTGATGCGGGTTGTAGCGCAGGATGTCGCGGTCCTTGAAGGTGCCCGGCTCGCCCTCGTCGCTGTTGCAGACGATGTACTTGTCGCCGGCGAAGGCGCGCGGCATGAAGCTCCACTTCAGGCCCGTGGGGAAGCCCGCGCCGCCACGGCCGCGCAGCGCGCTGGTCTTCAGTTCGGCGATGATGTCGTCGCCCGACACCTTCTCGGTCACGATGCGACGTAGCGCCTGGTAACCGCCATTGGCAACATACGTGGCAAGCGAACCGGGATTCTCGAGCGCCTGCGTCCAGCTGCAGACCTTGGGAGTGGGGGTCAGCAGGCTCATTTCAGCTTGTCCAGCAACGCATCCACCGTCTCGGGCGTCAGGTGCGTGTGCATGACATGGTTGTTGTGCAGACACATCGGCGCATCGCCACAGGCGCCCATGCACTCACCCTCTTTCAGCGTGTAGCGTCCGTCCTCGGTGGTTTCATCAAAGCCGATGCCAAGCTTTTCCTTGAGGTGTTCGGCAATCTCGTTCGCCCCCCTCAGCGCACACGGCAGATTAGTGCACAAAGTGATCTTGTGTCGCCCAACCGACTGGGTGTCATACATGTTGTAGAAGGTCGCAACCTCATAGGCTGCAATGGCAGGCATGCCGAGATACTGCGCGACGTACTCGATAAGCTCGGGTTTGAGCCAGCCCTTCTCGGTCTGCGCGATGCGCAGCGCCCCCATCACTGCCGACTGTTTCTGCTCGGCGGGGTACTTGGCGACCTCAACGTCAATCAAGGCAAGCGATTCTTGCGACAACATCAGCGGTCGATCTCCCCGAAAACAATATCCTGCGTGCCGATGATGGCCACGACGTCGGCGATCATGTGGCCTCGGCTCATTTCGTCGAGCGCTGCCAGATGCGCGTAGCCCGGTGCACGGATCTTCAGCCGATAGGGCTTGTTGGCACCGTCCGATACCAGATAAATACCAAACTCGCCCTTCGGGTGCTCAACCGATGCATAGGCTTCGCCCGCCGGCACATGCATGCCCTCGGTGAAGAGCTTGAAGTGATGGATCAGCTCTTCCATGTTCTGCTTCATGTCGAGCCGCGACGGTGGCGCAATCTTATGGTTTTCCACGATGACCGGCCCCGGATGTTTGCGCAGCCAGTCGATGCACTGTTTGATGATGCGGTTGGACTGACGCATTTCCTCGATCCGAACCAGGTAACGGTCGTAACAGTCGCCGTTGGTTCCGACCGGAATATCGAAATCCATGCGGTCATACACTTCGTAGGGCTGCTTCTTGCGCAGGTCCCACTCGACGCCGGAACCGCGCAGCATCGGGCCGGTAAAGCCCAGCGCCTTAGCGCGCTCGGGCGACACGACGCCGATGCCGACGGTGCGCTGCTTCCAGATACGGTTATCGGTCAGCAGCGTTTCATATTCGTCGACATAGGTCGGGAAGCGATTGGTGAAATCCTCGATGAAATCAAGCAGCGAACCCTGACGGTTGGCGTTCATCGACTTCATCGTCGCCTCGTTGCGGGTGTGCTGCGCCGCATACTGCGGCATCGTATCCGGCAGATCACGATAGACGCCGCCGGGGCGGTAGTAGGCCGCATGCAGGCGCGCACCGGACACCGCCTCGTAGCAATCCATCAGGTCCTCGCGCTCGCGGAAGGCATAGAGAAACACCGTCATCGCGCCGACGTCGAGCGCATGGGCGCCCAGCCACAGCAGGTGATTGAGGATGCGAGTGATCTCGTCGAACATCACGCGGATGTATTGCGCACGCTCGGGCACGTCGATCTGCAGCAGCTTCTCGATCGCCATCACGTAAGCGTGTTCGTTGACCATCATCGACACGTAGTCGAGGCGGTCCATGTAGGGCACCGACTGGAGGTAGGTCTTGTGCTCGGCCAGCTTTTCGGTCGCGCGATGCAACAGGCCGATGTGCGGGTCGGCGCGCTGGATCACCTCGCCGTCGAGCTCCAGCACCAGACGCAGCACGCCGTGCGCGGCCGGATGCTGCGGACCAAAATTCATTGTGTAGTTTCTGATCTCTGCCATGTCAGCGCCCTGCCCCGTAGCTTTCGTCACGCACGATGCGCGGCACGATCTCGCGCGGCTCGATCGAAACCGGCTGGTAGATCACGCGCTGCTGGGTCGGGTCGTAGCGCATCTCAACGTTGCCCGACAGTGGGAAATCCTTGCGGAACGGGTGGCCGATGAAGCCGTAGTCGGTGAGGATGCGGCGCAGATCCGGATGCCCCTCGAACACGATGCCGAAAAGATCGAAGGCTTCGCGCTCGAACCAGTTGGCGGCCGGCCAGATCTCGACCATCGAGGCCACCACCGGCAGGTCATCGTCTGGGCAGAACACGCGCACGCGCAGGCGCTGGTTGTTCGTCACCGACAGCAAATGCGTCACCACGGCAAAGCGCGCGCCCTCCCGGAGGCCGTCGCCATAGCCGGAGTAATCCATGCCGCACAGATCGATCAGCTGCTCGAAGTGGCAATCGGGGTGATCGCGCAGCACCGTCATGGCAGCGACATAGCCTTGCGGCTTCACCACCACGGTGAGCTCGCCCAGACGTTCGCTGACGTCGACGATTGCATCGCCAAGCGCGTTTTTCACAGCAATAGACAAGGACTCCAGCGTCATGGGCATGGTGGCGTTAGCGCGCGATGGTGTTGGTGCGGCGGATCTTGTTCTGCAGCTGGATGATGCCGAACAGCAGCGCTTCCGCCGTGGGCGGGCAGCCCGGTACGTAGATGTCGACCGGCACGATGCGATCACAGCCCCGCACCACCGAGTACGAATAATGGTAATAGCCGCCGCCGTTGGCGCACGAGCCCATGGAAATCACCCAGCGCGGCTCGGCCATCTGGTCGTAGACCTTACGCAGCGCCGGCGCCATCTTGTTGCACAGCGTGCCGGCGACGATCATCACATCGGACTGCCGGGGGCTCGGACGGAACACGATGCCGAAACGGTCGAGGTCGTAACGCGAGGCGCCGGCCTGCATCATTTCCACCGCACAGCATGCCAGTCCGAATGTCATCGGCCACATCGAGCCGGTGCGCATGTAGTTGATGAGCTGGTCGGCCTTGGTGGTGACGAAGCCCTGCTCCAGGATGCCTTCGATGCCCATCAGCTACGCCCCATAATTGCAGACATACTCATTCCCACTCGAGCGCACCGCGCATCCATTCGTAAACAAAGCCCACGACGAGAATGCCGAGAAAGACCATCATCGCCACAAAGCCGGCCATGCCAATTTCTTCCAGCACGATGGCCCAGGGAAAAAGGAAGGCGATTTCCAGATCAAACAGGATGAACAGGATGGCGACAAGGTAGTAACGCACGTCAAATTTCATGCGCGCATCTTCAAACGCCTCAAACCCGCACTCATAAGGAGAAAGCTTCTCGCTATCAGGGCGGTGCGGCGCCAACAGGCTGCCAGCGATGATCGGACCAATGCCGAATGCCAGGCCGACCAGTATGAACAAAAGAATGGGGAGGTAATTCTCCAGCACCGGGTTCCTCCGACTACGCCTGTTTCAGGCTGTTAATCATTATGCTTGGAGTTTATGGGCGCAAAGCATCAACTGTCAAGCCGAAAAATCGTCGTTTTCGCCTTAATAATCATATGCTTATACGATAGCGTTCATTAATGAACGAATCAGGGAATTTGATGGTGCCGACGGCGAGACTCGAACTCGCACGACCAAGGTCACTACCCCCTCAAGATAGCGTGTCTACCAATTCCACCACGTCGGCCAATGGGCTCGCGCCCGAATGGATACTGCTTTGTATTTGCTGCTTTTTACTGCGGAATATCCGCCGCCTTAGAACCGTTGCCGCCAGGAATCTGCGCGGGCACGGCAGGCTGCGTCGTCGACGGAACCGCGGTGCGATC
This sequence comes from Thiobacillus denitrificans, assembly GCA_002424845.1. Classification (GTDB taxonomy): domain Bacteria; phylum Pseudomonadota; class Gammaproteobacteria; order Burkholderiales; family Thiobacillaceae; genus Thiobacillus; species Thiobacillus denitrificans_F. The sequence goes on from DILD01000011.1 coordinate 31,823, forward strand.
CAGCACGCTGGCCGGTTTCTGTTGCTGCAGTCCGAAATAGGCCAGCGCCAGGCTGGTCAAAAAGAACAGGGTCGCCAAAATGGCCGTGCTGCGGCTCAGAAAATTGGATGAGCCCGTCGCACCGAACAAACTGCCCGACGAACCGCTACCGAAAGCCGCGCCCATGTCGGCGCCCTTGCCATGCTGCAACAGCACCATGGCAATCACGCCGACGGCAATAATTATGTGGGCAATCCAGACCAGTGTTTCCATGTTTTTGACTCTTACTTGGCGGCGGCCCGGCATATCGCAACGAACTCATCGGCGACCAGGGAAGCGCCGCCAATCAGGCCGCCATCGATATCGGGCTGAATCATCAATTCTGCCGCATTCGCGGCTTTTACGCTACCCCCATACTGGATCACCAGCTGGTTTGCCACGCCCGAATCCAGTGCGGCAATCTTTCCGCGAATGAAGGCATGCACCGACTGGGCTTGCTCGGGAGAGGCAGTTTTTCCAGTACCAATCGCCCACACGGGTTCATAGGCCACCACTGCCTTGGCGAGCGAGGCCACGCCTGCTGCCTGGATCACGGCATCAAGCTGACGCGAGACAACTGCCTCGGTCACACCCGATTCGCGCTCCTCCAGTGATTCGCCCACGCACAGAATGGGCGTCAGGCCGGCAGCCTGCGCAACCATGTATTTTTTCGCCACCAGCTCGTCGGATTCACCATACAGGCTGCGTCGCTCCGAGTGACCGACGATCACGTACTTGCAGCCGAAATCGAGCAGCATGGCCGCCGACACTTCGCCAGTGAAGGCGCCCTTGGGCTGTTCGGACACGTTCTGCGCACCCCAGGCAATCGAAGAGCCCGCGAGCACAGACTGTGCTTGAGCAAGATAGGGAAACGGCACGCACACCACAGCGTCAATTCCAGCCAAGGCGGGTTTGAGCGCATCCAGCAACGCGGCATTTTCAGCCAGGTTGCCATGCATTTTCCAGTTGCCTGCTACGAGCTTCTTGCGCATGGGAGTCTGCCAAACAAAAGTCCGCGATGGTAAGCAAAACGGGCCCGGCGGTCAACCGCCGAGCCCGTTCTGCGCATGGCTGCATCAGCCAAAACGGCCGGTAATGTAATCTTCGGTCTGCTTCTTGCCTGGTCGCATGAAGATGGTGCTGGTTTCGTTGAATTCGATGAGCTCGCCCAGATACATGAAGGCTGTGAAATCAGAAATTCGTGCGGCCTGCTGCATGTTATGGGTCACGATAGCGATGGTGTAATCGCTTTTCAGTTCATTGATAAGCTCTTCAATCTTGGCGGTTGAAATCGGATCCAGCGCCGAGGTCGGCTCATCCAGCAGCACGATTTCCGGCTTCACCGCGACCGCACGCGCAATGCACAACCGCTGCTGCTGGCCGCCGGAAAGCGACAGACCGCTCTGTTGCAGCTTATCTTTCACTTCACCCCATAGTGCGGCTTTTTTGAGCGCCCATTCCACGCGATCGTCCATCGCGCTTTTCGACATGCGCTCGTACAGGCGCACCCCAAAGGCAATGTTTTCATAGATCGTCATCGGGAATGGCGTGGGCTTCTGGAACACCATTCCGATTTTGGCGCGCACCAGATTGACGTCCTGTCCCTTGTCGAGCAGGTTCTTGCCGTGGAACAGGATCTGCCCTTCAGCACGCTGCCCGGGGTATAGGTCGTACATGCGGTTGAAGGTGCGCAGCAAAGTCGACTTGCCACAACCGGACGGGCCGATAAAGGCTGTCACTTTCTTGTGGGCGATGTCCAGATTGACATTCTTGAGACCCTTGAAGTCACCGTAGAAGAAATCCAGGTTACGGATCTGCAAAGCAGAGTTTTCGCCGGTTTGCATGGCTTGATCGGACATCTTGAAGCTCCGGGAAAATTAACGTTTGTCTTTGTTGCGGAAGGCCACACGCACACCGATGTTGACCGCCAACACCAGAAGGGCGATCAGCAATGCCCCCGCCCAGGCCAGGTTGACCCAGTTCTCATACGGGCTCAGCGCGAACTGATAAATCACCACGGGCAGGTTGCCCATGGGTTCCGACATATTGGTGCTGAAGAACTGGTTGTTCAATGCGGTGAACAGAAGCGGCGCAGTCTCGCCGGTAATGCGCGCCATCGCCAGCAGCACCCCGGTCACCACGCCCGACTTGACGGCACGCAGCGTCACCTTAAGCGACACCTGCCAGCGCGGGGCGCCGACTGCAAACGCCGCCTCACGCAAACTGGTCGGAACCAGTTTCAACATGTTTTCAGTCGTGCGCACCACCACCGGAATGGCGATCAGGGCCAGCGCCAGTGAGCCCGCCCACCCTGAAAATCCGCCAGTAGTCGCGACGAACAGCGCGTAAACGAACAAGCCAATGACAATGGACGGCGCCGACAGCATGATGTCGGTCATGAAACGGGTGAACGCCGCAAACTTGGAAACGCGGCCGAATTCGGCCAGATAGATGCCGGCCAGGATACCGATCGGCGTCGCGATCAACATGGAAAACAGCAGGATGAGACCGCTGCCGACGATGGCATTGCGCAAGCCTCCCCCTTCTGAGCCGGGCGCCGGCGTATCCTGGGTGAACAGATCCCAGCTCAGCGCGGCAAAACCCTTGGAAAACAGCGTCCACAGGATCCACAACAATGCGATCAATCCCAGGCTCATCGCAACCATGGACAGGGTGATGCCGATGCGGTTGATCCAGATACGGCGGCTATACAGGCTCATCATGGCTTACAGGCCCTCGGAGCCCATGCTGCGGCTAATCAGCCAGCGTGAAATCGCCAGCACGACAAAAGTGATGATGAACAGCACCAGGCCCAGGGCAAACAACGACGCAATATGCAGACCGGGATCAGCCTCGCCGAATTCGTTGGCCAGCGTGGAGGCGATGGAGGTACCCGGCGCAAACAGGCTGTTGTTGATACGGTTGGCATTGCCGATGACGAACGTGACCGCCATGGTCTCACCCAGCGCTCGCCCCAGTCCCAGCATGATGCCGCCGATGACGCCCACCCGGGTGTAGGGCAGCACGATGTTGCGCATCACTTCCCAGGTGGTGCAGCCCATGCCATACGCCGATTCTTTGAGCACGTGCGGGACGGTCTCGAAAACGTCGCGCATCACCGAGGCGATGAAGGGAATCACCATCATGGCCAGAACGATGCTGGCCGTCAGGATGCCGACGCCGATGGGCGGACCGGAGAACCAGCCGCCGATGACCGGCACGTCCCCCAGCAGCGCCTGCAAGGGCGGCTGGATATAGTCGGCAAACAAGGGGGCGAAGATGAACAGGCCCCAGATGCCGTAAACGATCGAGGGAATGCCTGCCAGCAGTTCGATTGCCGTCCCCAAGGGACGGCGCAGCCACACCGGGCAGTTTTCGGTCAGAAACAAGGCGATCCCGAAACTGATCGGCACCGCGATCAGCAGCGCCAGCACGGACGTCACGACGGTGCCGTAAATGGCCGCCAGCGCGCCGTACTCATCGTCCGGCACGCTCCAGACATTGGTCCACAGGAAGGACGGGCCAAATTCCTTGAGGCTGGGCCACGCTTCTATCGTCAGGGATACCAGGATCCCGACCAGCGTCGCCAGCACGACGAACGCGAACAACTGGGTGGAATGGTGGAAAAGCCTGTCCTGCAAGCGGAATTTCCGGACCTGCCTGGCATGCTGATCGATCCCGGCGGATACACTGGAGTCACTCACGTTGGGGTGCCTATCGTTTCAATTATTGTCTGCGGGAACACCCGCCGAAACGGGCAGGTGCTTTCGTAGAAAGCCGGAGGTGGCATAGCACCCCGGCATCGTCAATTCGGTTTAACAAGCGCGCTTACTTGATTTTCTTCATCTCTGCTTCGACCATCTTTGCGATATTGGGCGGCAATGCCACAAAGCCGAGGTCGGCGGCCATTTTCTGGCCGTTGTTCAGTGACCAGGTAAAGAAGTCCACGACACCTTTTTGCTTGGCTGCATCGCTGCCCTTCTCATAGGCAAGCATGTACGTAGCGCTGGTGATGGGCCAGGCGTTCTTGTGCAACTGGTCCAGCAGGTCCGGCGCCATGCCCTTGACATTGAAGTCCGCACCGGAGGCGGCATCGGCAACCGACTGCTGGGTCGGCACAATGTAGTTGCCGGCACGGTTCTTCAACGCGATGAAATTCATGTTGTTGCTCAGGGCGTCGGCGATATCCACATAGCCGATCGAACCGCGGATTTTCTGCACGTTGGTCGCAACCCCCGCATTACCCTTGCCGCCCACTGCATTGCGCGGCCAGTTCCCCGTATTGCCTGCACCGACTTCGCGCTTGAAGGCAATCGACTGCTTGGCCAGATAGTGGGTAAACGCGTAAGTCGTGCCCGAACCGTCCGAACGATGCGAGACGGTGATGGCCAGATTCGGCAGCGTCACACCGGGATTCAGCCTGGCGATGGCCGGATCGTTCCACTTGGTGATCGCGCCGCGGAAGATGTCTGCTGCCGTTGAACCATCCAGCTTCAACTTGCCGGATTCGATTCCGGGGACGTTCATGACAAGGGTGACGCCCCCCATCACGGTGGGCACCTGAACCAGACCGGTCGCATCAAGATCCGCTTCCTTGACCGGCGCATCGGAACCGCCGAAGTCGACGGTCTTGGCGCGGATCTGCTTGACGCCACCCGATGAGCCGATGGCCTGGTAGTTGACCTTGTTGCCGGTGGCCTTCTGGTAGGCCTCGGCCCACTTGGTGTAGATCGCGTAGGGAAAGGTCGCACCCGCGCCCGTGATGTCGGCGGCCAGCGCGCTAACCGAGAAAGCCAGGCCCAGGGCCGTAGCGACAGCGCCTTGCGCTAATTTGTTGAGTGTACGCATGTGAATCTCCGGTAGTAGTTGACGTTGCCGCATTGGCGACGTCGCCATACTAACGGGCGAATATTACAGTGATATTTCAGGACAGGAAATCACCCGGCTGCAGCTGCCGTCCTGACAACAGCAGCGATTGTTTCAGCCGTATGACGGACCAGATCGGCATCGCGGCCCTCCACCATCACTCGAATCAAGGGCTCAGTACCGGATGCACGCAAAACAATTCGCCCACTGCCATTCAAAGCGGCCTCAGCCTTTTCAACTGACTCACTGACAGCGGATGCCTGATTCAGCTTGAAATCCCTGTTTACCGGTACATTGATCATGACCTGGGGATAGGTTTCCAGGTCGGCGGTAAAAGCCTCCAGTGTTTCACCTGTTTCGCGCAGCGCATGCAGCACCTGCAGGGCAGAGACCATGCCATCGCCGGTGGTGTGCTTGTCCAGGCACAGAATGTGTCCGGATGCCTCGCCGCCCAGCGTCCAGCCATTGGCATGCAGGCGCTCCATCACATAGCGGTCACCCACCTTGGCACGTTCGAACGGAACCTGAATGCGGCCGAGCGCGTGTTCGGTTCCCAAATTGGTCATCAGGGTCCCGACCACGCCCCCCTTCATGCTGCCAATCTGAATGCGGTGACGCGCAATAATGTAAAGCAGTTTATCCCCGTCATAAATCCGTCCCGCCGCATCGGCCATCATCAGGCGGTCGCCGTCACCGTCGAGGGCGATGCCGATGTCCGCCTGATGGGCGCGCACCGCTTCGGACAAAGTTTGGGTATGGGTCGCCCCGCATTGATCGTTGATATTGAATCCGTTTGGCTCGTTGCCGATGGCGATCACCTCGGCCCCCAGTTCATGCAACACATGCGGGGCGATATGGTAAGTCGCGCCATGGGCACAATCGACCACGATACGCATCCCGCGCAAATCGAGTCGATTGGGGAAAGTGCTTTTGCAAAACTCGATATAACGCGCCGGCGCATCCTCAATGCGCCGCGCACGACCCAACTGACGCGCCCCGACCGTCACGATTGGATAGTCCAGTCGTGCCTCGATCGCCTCTTCCACGCTGTCGGGCAATTTCTGGCCCGTGGCAGAGAAAAACTTGATGCCATTGTCCTCGAACGGATTATGCGAAGCAGAAATCACCACCCCCGCCTGAAGTCGCAGTGCGCGTGTCAGATACGCGACCGCGGGAGTCGGCATCGGCCCGGTCAGCAGTACGTTTACACCGGCAGCAGTGAAGCCGGCTTCCAGCGCGGCCTCCAGCATGTAACCTGAAATTCGGGTGTCCTTGCCAATCAGCACGGTCGGATGCTGATTCGGCGGCAGGCTGCCGCGGTCGGCCACCAAAACCTGTCCGGCGGCATAGCCCAGGTGCATGACGAATTCCGGGGTGATCGGAGACTCGCCCACTCTTCCCCGCACGCCATCGGTACCGAAATATTTACGTCCCATCCTGTTGTTCCTCTACCGCATTCCAGATGGCCAGCGCATCGCGCATGGCCGCTACATTGTGTACCCGCACAAGACGCGCCCCCCGCGCCACGGCCGCCAGGTGCGCCGCCACACCGGCAAATTCGCGCTCGCCCACGGCGCGCCCGGTCAGGGCGCCCAGCATCGACTTGCGCGACAACCCGGCCAGCACCGGCACGCCGATTCCGGATAACTGGTCCAGGTGTTTCAGCATGAGCAGATTATGTTCCACCGTTTTGCCAAAGCCGAAGCCTGGATCGATCACCAGTCGCTGACGGCCAATGCCGGCCGATTCGCAGGCTGCCACCCTCTCCTGCAAGAAACGTGTCACGTCTGCCACCACATCAGCATAGACAGGCGCCTGCTGCATTGTCCGCGGTTCACCCTGCATGTGCATCAGACACACCGCCGCATCGGATGCGGCCACTGCCTCAAGCGCGCCAGGCACACGCAAGGCCGTCACATCATTCACCATGGTCGCGCCGGCATGAAGCGCAGCCCGCATCACATCGGGCTTCATCGTATCAATCGACACCACGCAACCCTGCCGTACCAGCACCTCGATAACCGGCAACACGCGGCAAATCTCCTCCTCCACCGGAACGGGCGCGGCACCGGGTCGGGTGGACTCCCCTCCCACATCGAGGATGTCGGCTCCGTCTTCGCGTAATTTGAGTGCGTGGCTGATTGCCGTCTGGGCATCCCCCAACCGTCCGCCATCCGAGAACGAGTCTGGCGTAACGTTGACGATGCCCATCACGAGGGGGCGATCCAGAGAAATCCGGTGCAAACCGGCATGAAGGACAAGCATAAAAATAGGGGGCTGTGAGCCCCCTATTGTACTGCGTGACGAGAAATTGCCGCTCAGGCTTCCTCAGCCGGTTGCGCAGTCGGTGCTGGCGCGCTGGGTTTGTCGCCCCCATTGGCTGGCGGCTGTGGCGTAGCCGCTGGCTTGGGTGGACGCGCCGGGCGGCCGGCCATGATGTCGCCGATCTGATCGGCATCGATGGTTTCGAATTCCAGCAAGGCGGCCGTCATTGCCTCGACCTTGTCGCGGTTCTCGGTGAGGATTTTCTTGGCCAGCGCGTACTGCTCGTCGAGAATGCGGCGGATCTCGGCGTCGACCTTCTGCATGGTGGTTTCACTCATGTTCTTGTGCGTGGTCACCGAGCGTCCCAAGAACACCTCGCCCTCGTTTTCGCCATACACCATCGGACCCAGCGCTTCTGACATGCCGTAACGCGTCACCATGTCGCGTGCGATGCTGGTAGCACGCTCGAAATCGTTGGATGCCCCGGTCGAAATACTGCCGACAAAGATTTCCTCCGCCACCCGTCCGCCAAACAGCATGCTGATCTGCGACAGCATTTCATCCTTGTACAGGCTGAAACGATCCAGCTCCGGCAAGGACATGGTCACGCCCAGGGCGCGGCCGCGCGGGATCACCGTCACCTTGTGCACGGGATCGCACCCCGGCAGGGTCATGCCGATCACGGCGTGGCCCGACTCGTGATACGCCGTTTTCTTCTTGTCTTCGGGCGTGATCACCATGGATTTGCGCTCGGCGCCCATGAGGATCTTGTCCTTGGCCTTCTCGAAATCATCCATGTCGACCAGGCGCTTGTTGCCGCGTGCGGCAAACAGGGCGGACTCGTTGACCAGGTTGGCCAGGTCCGCGCCAGACATGCCGGGGGTGCCGCGGGCCAGAATATCGGCACGGACATCAGGCGCCAGCGGTACCTTGCGCATGTGCACCAACAGAATCTGTTCGCGGCCGCGGATATCGGGCAGGCCCACCACCACCTGGCGGTCGAAACGGCCCGGGCGCAATAACGCGGGGTCGAGCACGTCGGGGCGATTGGTCGCGGCGATGACAATGACGCCGGCGGTCGCCTCGAAACCATCCATTTCCACCAGCAACTGGTTCAGGGTCTGTTCGCGCTCGTCGTTGCCGCCCCCCAGGCCGGCGCCACGCTGACGACCGACCGCATCGATCTCGTCAATAAAAATAATGCACGGCGAGCTTTTCTTCGCCTGTTCGAACATGTCGCGCACACGGGCGGCGCCGACGCCGACGAACATTTCGACGAAATCCGAACCCGAGATGCTGTAGAACGGCACCTTGGCCTCACCCGCAATCGAGCGCGCCAGCAAAGTTTTACCGGTTCCGGGCGGACCGACCATCAGCACGCCGCGCGGAATATGCCCACCCAGCTTCTGGAATTTGGTCGGGTCTTTCAGGAAGTCGACCAATTCAGCCACCTCTTCCTTGGCTTCATCGCAACCCGCCACGTCGGCAAAGGTCACCGGGTTGGCATTTTCGTCCAGCAGGCGTGCCTTGCTCTTGCCGAACGAAAAGGCACCGCCCTTGCCGCCGCCCTGCATCTGGCGCATGAAGAAAACCCACACGCCAATCAGCAACAACATGGGGAACCAGGAAATGAACAGGCTCATCAGGAACGATGGCTGCTCTTCCGGCTTGGCCTCGACCGATACGCCATTTTTCAACAGATCGGACACCATCCAAGGATCGCTCGGCGCATAACTGGTGAAACGCTGACCGTCGCTGCGTTCGCCCTTGAGCACGTTGCCTTCAATCACCACCTTGGAAATCTGCTGCTGACGCACCTCCTCGATGAACTGCGAATAAGGCATCTGCGTCTGCGCGGTACGCTGCGCACCGAACTGATTGAACACCGTCATCAGGACGACGGCAATAATCAGCCAGACAGCAATGTTTTTCGACAAATTGTTCACGTTTACTCCTAGGTGCCCATGCAGCACATTTAATTTAAGCGCAGCGGATTTAGACTCATTCTAAACCCACTCTAGCAGGGATGTCACGATGACCTGGGTCTGCGGCCAAGCAAGTAGACCTCGGTGCTGCGATCGCGTGAAGCATCCGGCTTGCGGATCAGCACCTGCTCAAATGCCTGCCGCATCCGATCCCGAAACGCCTCAAAACCAACCCCCTGAAACACTTTGACGAGAAAAGTCCCCTCAGGTTTCAGCCAGTTCACCGCAAAATCAAGCGCCAACTCGCACAGATCGTAATGGCGCGCCTGATCGGACAGCATGATCCCACTGATGTTGGGCGCCATATCGCTTAATACAAGATCAACTCGCCCGGATTGCAACTTTTCTTCCAGCCAGTCCAGCGCCGCCTGTTCGGTGAAATCGCCTTCGAGGCTTTCAACCCCCGGCATCGGCGCCATGGGCAAGAGATCGATCGCCAGGATCCGCCCCTTCTGCTTCATCTTCTGTACCGCAACCTGACACCAGCTGCCGGGTGCAGCGCCCAGATCCACCACTGTCATGCCGGGCCGCAGCAGATGATCACGCTGGTCGATTTCCAGCAGTTTGTAGGCGGCACGTGAGCGATAACTGTCCAACTGCGCCTTTTTGACGTAGGGGTCGGTCACGTGCTCATGCATCCAGGCACTGCCCGATTTGGTCCGCTTAGGTTTTTGCGCCATGTCTAACCGCTCTATCAGCTACAATCCGCGCTCATTTGAAGGAAAACCGCATGAAATCACTCACGCCCGCACAACGGCAATATCTCAAGGGACTGGCGCATAGCCGGCAGCCAGTGGTCATGATCGGCAACCAGGGCTTGACCGCAGCCGTGCTGAAAGAGGTCGATCTCGCGTTGAGCGCGCATGAACTGATCAAGATCAAGGCTGCCACCGACGAGCCTGATACGCGACGCGCCTGGATGGAGGAAATCTGCGCGACCAGCAATGCAGCGCCTGTGCAGCAAATCGGCAAGGTGTTGGTGGTTTATCGCCCAGCAGCCAAACCCGTCATCGCCCTGCCGGACTGACTGTTGCCGGGCGGGGACTATCGCGCCAGTCCCGAACGCCAGACCAGCAACAGCCCAAGCATGCTCTGGATCAGATAAAGAATGCTGGATATGCCGTGCCAGCGGGCAAAACGGTCGGCAAAAACGCTCTGCATCACGGCGAGCGGCATCGCCTGATCCTTCAGGCTCTGCATGACGGGCTGGATACCGAACAGACCAACCAAGGTCAGTGCCAGCATCAGCGCCACCGCCCAGAAAAACAGGGTTTTCAATGCGGCCGCGCCATCGCGTGCAACGCGGTAAATCAGCAAATAGGTTGCCGCGGCGATGCCAATCCACGCCATCCATTCGAACAGCTTGCCAGCCAGCATCCCGGCCAGTTGCTTGTCATCCAGGCTGGCGAACAGCACCGGTGCAGCGACATAGCCGATCGCCCAGATGCCGCCGATCCACAACACCAGCATCGTCCCGGCAAGGCCGTCCCAAAAGCGCCGCATTTATTTGTACTGGACGCCCAGCACTTCGTACTGACGCACGCCGCCCGGTGCCTGGACGTCGACACCATCGCCTGCGTACTTGCCGATCAGCGCGCGCGCGATCGGGGACGACACGGAAATTTTTCCCTGCTTGATGTCGGCCTCGTCGTCACCAACGATCTGATAAGTGACGATATCGCCCGAGTCGGCATCTTCCAGTTCTACCGTCGCACCGAAAACGACTCGGCCATCCGCGTCGAGCGTGGTCGGATCGATGATCTGGGAGTTGGACAACTTGCCTTCCAGATCGGCGATTCGCCCCTCGATGAAACCCTGTTTCTCCTTGGCGGCATCGTATTCGGCGTTTTCCGAAAGGTCGCCCTGCGCACGCGCCTCGGCAATCGCCTGGATCACGGCAGGACGTTCAACGCTCTTCAGATGCTGCAACTCGGCGCGCATTTTTTCCGCGCCCACGACAGTAATAGGGTATTTGCTCACAAGCTGGCCTTTTCAGTTCATTGCAAACGCTGATGCAGCATCTGCAGGGAATACACTTCGAGTTCGTCGCCATGCTGCATGCCCATACAGGCCGCATGCGCGCCAGCCAGCGTGGTGAAATACACAACCCGACGTGCCAGCGCCTCGGCGCGGATGGCGTAGGAATCCTTGACCGCTTTCTTGTCCTCGACCACGTTGACGATGAAATCGATGTCGCCGTTCTTGATCATGTCGACAATATGCGGACGGCCTTCCTTGACCTTGTTGACCACCGCAACCGGAATCCCCGCCGATTCGATCGCCTGCGCGGTGCCGCGGGTAGCAACAAGGCTGAAGTTCAATGCGCGCAGCGCCTGCGCCAGCTCGACAATGGCGTCACGGTCGCCCGAACGCACGCTGACGAAGGCGCGCCCACCCGGCTTCGGCAACTCGGAACTCGACGCCAGCTGCGACTTGACGAAGGCCTCGCCGAAGTTGTCGCCTACGCCCATGACTTCGCCGGTCGATTTCATTTCCGGGCCGAGGATGGTGTCGACGCCGGGGAACTTGCGGAACGGGAACACCGCTTCCTTCACCGAGAAATACGGCGGAATGATCTCTTTCTCGAAGGCCTGCGACTTCAGCGAAATGCCGGCCATCGCACGCGCGGCGATCTTTGCCAGCGGCGCGCCGATCGCCTTCGAAACATAGGGCACGGTGCGCGACGCACGCGGGTTCACTTCCAGCACGTACACGGTGTCGCCCTGGATCGCGAACTGCACGTTCATCAGGCCGATCACTTTCAGCGCCTTCGCCATCGCCACCGTCTGGCGGCGCAGTTCGTCCTGAATCTCGTTCGACAGGCTGTAGGGCGGCAGCGAACACGCCGAGTCGCCCGAATGCACGCCCGCCTGTTCGATGTGCTGCATGATGCCGCCGATCACCACCTGCTCGCCGTCCGACAGCGCATCGACATCGACTTCGATCGCGTCGTTGAGGAAACGGTCGAGCAGCACCGGTGACTTGTTCGACACCTTGACCGCCTCGGTCATGTAGCGGCGCAGATCGGCTTCCTCGCGCACGATTTCCATGGCGCGGCCGCCCAAAACATAAGAGGGGCGCACCACCAGCGGATAACCGATTTCCTCGGCCATGCGGATCGCGCTCTCGGGATTGCGCGCGGTGCGGTTGGGTGGCTGCTTCAGGCCCAGGTCGTGCAGCATCTGCTGGAAACGCTCGCGGTCTTCGGCAGCGTCGATCATATCGGGGCTGGTGCCGATGATGGGCACGCCGTTGCGTTCCAGGTCGCGCGCCAGTTTCAGCGGCGTCTGGCCGCCGTACTGAACGATCACACCGAAGGGCTTTTCGATGCGCACGATTTCCAGCACGTCTTCCAGCGTCAGCGGCTCGAAATACAGCCGGTCGGAAGTGTCGTAGTCGGTCGACACGGTTTCCGGGTTGCAGTTGACCATGATGGTCTCGAAGCCGTTTTCACGCAGTGCCAGCGCGGCATGCACGCAGCAGTAGTCGAATTCGATGCCCTGGCCGATGCGGTTCGGCCCGCCGCCCAGCACCATGATCTTCTTGGCGTCGGTCGGATGCGCCTCGCACTCTTCCTCGTAGGTCGAGTACATGTAAGCGGTTTGCGTGGAAAATTCAGCCGCGCAGGTATCGACCCGCTTGTAGACCGGGTGCAGCGACAACTCGTTACGGCGCGCGCGCACCGCGTGCTGGTCGGTATTCAACAGCTTGCCCAAGCGGCGGTCCGAGAAACCGGCGCGCTTCAGCACACGCAACTCGTCGCGGCCAAGATCGGTCAGCGCACGTCCGGCCAGCGAGGTTTCCAGTTCGATCAGTCCCTGTATCTGGTCGAGGAACCAGGGATCGATTTTTGAAGCCGCGTGGATTTCCTGCATGCTCATGCCGACACGGAACGCATCGCCCACGTACCAGATGCGCTCGGGGCCGGGCGACATCAGCTCGGCTTCGATTTCTTCCTGATCGGTGGTCTTGGGATCGAAGCCATCGGCGCCGACTTCCAGCCCACGCAAAGCTTTTTGCAGCGATTCCTGGAAGCTGCGGCCGATCGCCATCACCTCGCCCACCGACTTCATCTGGGTGGTCAGGCGGTCGTCGGCCTGCGGGAATTTCTCGAAGGCGAAGCGCGGGATCTTGGTCACCACGTAGTCAATCGACGGCTCGAACGAGGCCGGGGTCGCGCCGCCGGTGATGTCGTTCTGCAGTTCGTCGAGGGTGTAGCCGACCGCCAGCTTGGCCGCCACCTTGGCAATGGGGAAGCCGGTCGCCTTGGACGCCAGCGCGCTCGATCGCGACACCCGCGGGTTCATCTCGATCACCACCATGCGCCCGTCTTCCGGGTTGATCGAGAACTGCACATTAGAACCGCCCGTTTCCACACCGATCTCGCGCAGCACGGCCAGCGAGGCATTGCGCATGATCTGGTATTCCTTGTCGGTCAGCGTCTGCGCCGGCGCCACGGTGATGGAGTCGCCGGTGTGCACGCCCATCGGGTCGAAGTTCTCGATCGAGCAGATGATGATGCAGTTGTCCTTGCGGTCGCGCACCACCTCCATCTCGTACTCTTTCCAGCCGAGCAGCGATTCCTCGATCAGCAACTCGTGGGTGGGCGAGGCTTCCAGGCCGCGCTCGCAGATGGCGATGAATTCGTCCTTGTTGTAAGCGATGCCGCCACCCGAGCCGCCCATGGTGAACGAGGGGCGAATGATCGACGGGAAGCCGAGCGCCGCCTGCACCTGCAGCGCCTCTTCCAGACTGTGGGCGATCGACGAACGTGCCGAACCCAATCCGATCTTGGTCATCGCCACCTTGAATTTTTCGCGGTCTTCCGCCTTGTCGATCGCTTCCTTCGACGCGCCGATCATTTCGACGCCGTATTTTTCCAGCACGCCATGCCTGGCGAGGTCGAGCGCGCAGTTCAACGCGGTCTGTCCGCCCATGGTCGGCAGCAGCGCATCGGGGCGCTCCTTGGCAATGATCTTCTCGACCACCTGCCAGGAAATCGGCTCAATGTAGGTGACGTCGGCCATGTCCGGATCGGTCATGATCGTCGCCGGGTTGCTGTTGACGAGAATGACCTTGTAGCCCTCCTCGCGCAGCGCCTTGCACGCCTGGGCGCCGGAATAGTCGAACTCGCACGCCTGCCCGATGACGATGGGGCCGGCGCCGATGATGAGGATGCTTTTTAAGTCAGTGCGCTTGGGCATGATCAGTGTGCTCCGGCGTGATCGGCCATCAGCTTGATAAATCGGTCGAACAAATAGCTCACGTCGTGCGGGCCGGGGCTGGCTTCAGGGTGCCCCTGAAAGCTGAAGGCGGGGACGTCGGTGCGCGCAATCCCTTGCAGCGAGCCGTCGAACAGCGAGACATGGGTACTGCGCAGGTTGGCCGGCAGGGTTGCCGCATCGACGGCAAAGCCGTGGTTCTGGCTGGTGATCGCCACCCGCCCGCTGTCGAGATCCTTCACCGGATGGTTGGCACCGTGATGACCGAATTTCATCTTCACGGTCCTGGCGCCCGAGGCGAGCGCCAGTAACTGGTGCCCAAGACAGATGCCAAAAGTCGGCACACCTGCCGCGACCAGTTCGGCAATGGCCAGGATCGCGTAATCGCATGGCTCCGGGTCGCCGGGGCCGTTGGAGAGAAAGATGCCGTCCGGCTTCAGCGCCAGCGCCTGTTCAGCGGTGGCGGTGGCAGGCAGCACGGTCAGGCGGCAGCCGCGCTCGGCCAGCATGCGCAGGATGTTGCGCTTGACGCCATAATCGAAGGCCACCACATGGAAGCGCGGCTCGGTCTGCTGGCCATAGCCGCGACCGAGCTTCCATTCAGATTCATTCCATTCGTAGGCCGCTGGCGCCGTCACCACCCTGGCCAGATCCATCCCCGCCAGACCCGGGAAGGCATGCGCGGCTTCAAGCGCCTTCTTCTCATCGACGACACCCGCCATGATGCAGCCGCTTTGCGCGCCCTTCTCTCGCAGGATGCGCGTCAGCCGCCGGGTGTCGATGTCGGCGATCGCCACGATATTCTGGCTCTTGAGGTAATCAGGCAGCGACTGGTCGGCACGGAAATTCGAATGCAGGCGCGGTACGTCGCGCACCACCAGGCCCGCCGCGTGGATGCGATCCGACTCAACGTCCTCGGCATTGATGCCAGTGTTGCCGATGTGGGGATAGGTCAGCGTCACGATTTGACGCGAATACGAGGGATCGGTGAGGATTTCCTGATAACCGGTCAGCGAGGTATTGAACACCACCTCGCCGGTTGTGATGCCGTCGGCGCCGATGGACAGGCCGCGAAATACCGAACCGTCAGCTAAAACAAGGATGGCGGGCTGGGCACGTGACAAGGAATACTCCGCAAAACAGTAGGCGCAGGTGACAAAATTCAGGCGAGCCGCTTGCGCGAACCCGCCTGAACTTGAATAGCGCAATTATAGTCGAACAGGCGTCTATCTTCAATGCTCAATGACGCTTGAGATGAGGCTTGAGCGGGCCGTTCCCTGCCTGGATCAGGGCTGGAGATGATCCAGGCCGCCGTCCATATCGAGTTCTGTCAACTCGGTGAAGCCGCCTATGCACCTGCCTTCAACAACGATCTGCGGCACCGTGCGCGCACCATGGGTCACCACTGCGAATTCCTTCATCGCCTCGCGATCGAGGTCGATACGGACCTCGTCGTAGCCGATCCCACGCTTGTCGAGAAAAGCTTTTGCTTTGACACAAATTGGGCACGTACCCGTGCTGTATACCTTGACGGCGTTCATGGTGACTTCCTGTGGGTTTCGAGTTACTTGAGATTCAACACGTCGCGCATGTCGTACAGGCCCGGTGCACGGCCCTGCAGCCACTTGGCGGCGCGCAACGCGCCTTGGGCAAAAGTGGCGCGGCTACTGGCCTTATGGGTCAGCTCGACACGCTCACCGACGCCTGCGAACAGGAGCGTGTGATCGCCGACGATGTCGCCGCCACGCACCGTGGCAAAGCCGATGGTCTTGGGGTCGCGCTCGCCGGTGACGCCCTCGCGGCCGTAAACCGCGCAGCTTGCGAGGTCACGATTGATCGCACCGGCCACCGCTTGCCCCAGACCGAGCGCGGTGCCGGATGGCGCATCGACCTTGTGACGGTGATGCGCCTCAATGATTTCGATGTCGTAGCCGTCTTCCAGCACCTGGGCAGCAAGTTCGGCCAGCTTCATCAGCAGGTTCACACCAACGCTCATGTTGGGCGCGAACACGATGGGAATCCGCTGTGCCGCCCCGGCAATCCGGGCCTTGCCCGCGTCATCAAAGCCCGTGGTGCCGATAACCAAAGGCACACCGACCGCAACACAGGCATCGAGGTAGGCAAAAGTCGCTTCGGGGCGGGTGAAGTCGATCAAGGCTTGCGCACCCTGCAGGGCAATCGCAGGCTGATCGGTTACCCGTACGCCGCTGGCTGCGCCCCAGGCAATGCCTGCATCCTGCCCCACCAGCGGACTGCCGGGACGATCAATCGCCGCGCACAGCGCACAACCTGAATCCGCCGCCACCGTCTCAAGAAGGACGCGGCCCATGCGGCCCGATACGCCTGCAATCGCGGTTTGAAGGATCATTGCGGGCCCTCTCGCAGAACCGACAGGACCCGCTCCTCGACAATGAGCCAACGTCCATTTCGGTTGATCATGCGCAATTGCTTGACGACCGCATCGTAGTAATTGTCAGCGTTGTAGTATTGATCGAAGGTCACCACGGCCGTGCCATCCTTGGCACGTTCCACCCGCGGGGCTTCGACCCCGATGTTGATTTTTTGGGTCATGCCAAACAAAACGCGACGGTTCTTTTCCCAATCCGAACGACTGCCCCCATCCGGAGGGACAAACCTGGAATCGTACGCGGCAAAATAAGCCCCTTCATCGCGCCGCGTCCAGGCATCCGCCCAGGCATTCAAGAAGCGCAGCACTTCGGCATCCTGATTCGACGGAGTCTCCTCTGGATGGGGCAACGGGGCATTGCTGCGCATTTCACGCACGGGTGCCTGCGTTTGTGTTGTGGCAGCGGCCGCCTGCGCGACAACGGAAGTCGGGGCCGCTGCGGGTACTTGCGTGATTGGGGGGATTTCACCTGCCGCTTCTGGCAGGTCGCCGTCGATACGCGCCAGCAGGTCTCCCTCGAAGAACAAGGTAATGCGCCGCTGCTCGACCAGTTTGCCCGCCTTGTAATACATATACACATAATCCCAGCGGTCGGTACGGAACGGATCCACCAGCAGCGGGGTTCCCAGCAGAAAGCGGACTTGTGAACGGCTAAGGCCAAGCTTCAGGCGCGAAACATTTTCCTGGTTCAGCGCATTGCCTTGCTGCACATCGATACGATGGGGCCCGATCCGGGCGCTAGAGCATCCGGCAATCAGACCCAGAAGCAGAACAGAAATCAGTAAATGACGCATAGCCAGGGAGCCGGAAGAATTCGGTATGTTTAAAAAAACGTATCATAGCGTATTCACTTCAACGTTCTGGAGACCCCATTGAGCAATCCTTCCGATCTCAAAAACATCGGTCTCAAGGCCACGCTCCCGCGCCTGAAAATCCTGGACCTGTTCGAGAATGGCGACAAACGCCATATGACCGCCGAAGAAGTCTACCGGTTGTTGTCTGACGAGGGGCAGGATGTCGGTCTCGCCACGGTTTACCGCGTGCTCACCCAGTTCGAGCAGGCCGGATTGCTGATGCGCCACCATTTCGACAGCGACAAGGCGGTATTCGAGCTTAACCAGGGGGACCACCACGACCATCTGGTTTGCCTGCAGTGCGGCAAGGTCGAGGAATTCTATGATGCTGAAATTGAGAAACGACAGGCCCGGATCGCCAAGGAACGCGGCTTCGCCATCCACGATCACTCGTTGCAAATCTACGCCGACTGCATCAAGGAAAACTGCCCCAACCGCAAATCGAACGCGTCACGTCACCGCACATAAGGCCGGACGGCCTCGCATAACTCGGTCACGCCATCGAGCAGGCGTGGCGTCAGGCGGTGCAGCAGATCCGCATTCACCCGCACGAACGCATCATTCTTCACTGCGGGCAAACCACCGAACCTCTGCCAATCACGCCGCAGATCAGGCGCATCGCTCCCCCCCACAATCAGCTCCGGCGCACGGCTGAGCACGGCCTCGCGCGACACCACCGGAGAAAGACCGCGCAGGTCGGCAAATACATTGCGGGCACCGCATCGTGCCAGCCCATCGCTGATCCAGTGGCTGCCCCCCACCGTCATCAACGGTCGGTCCCATACCTGATAAAACACGCTCACAGGCGGTTTCTGCCCATCCCGTACCTGCAACGCGGCCAATCGTCCGGAATATGCCTGCGCGGCGACCTCTGCCGTTGCGGCATGCCCACTCGCCTGCCCCAGCAGACGGAGCAGGCGCGCCACGTCATCAAGCCGGGTCGCCCGGGTGTGCAGGACCGGCACACCCATTTTCATCAAACCGTGGATGTCCGCCGCACGGTTGCCGCCAACCCAGACAATGACCAGGTCCGGTTTCAGGGCCAGGATGCGCTCGAAGTGGATACGGCTATAGTCGCCCACATGCGGCAGCGTTCGCGCCGCTTCGGGGTAATCGCTGGCGCTGTCCACGCCCACCAGCTGCGATCCGGCACCAACCGCAAACAGCAGTTCAGTGAGATGCGGCGTCAGTGAAATAATGCGTTGCGGCGGCCGGAGAAATTCCAGCGTTTGCCCGGCGTCGTCCACCAGCCGAATGACCGATGCCTGCGCCGGCAATGCCAGCACCAGGCAAAGCAGGAAAACCAGGTGTCGTATCACCGGCCAAGACACGTATTGCCGTGGAAAACCAGGCTCGCACGATCCGGGTCGAAACTCAGCCGCGTCAGCGAAGCGCTCGCCACCTCGATCCGGTAAGCGTGCTCCAGCGGGATATGCAGCGCCCAGGCCAGCGCCATGCGCATCACCCCCGCGTGCCCGACCAGCAACACATGCTGGCCGGCATGCCGGGCAAGCAGGTCGTCAAGCGCGGCGGCCACCCGTGCATGAAACGCGGCCAGCGGCTCGGCACCTTGCGGGCGCGCATTGACCGGGTCCGCCTTGAAGCGCGCCAGCGTGCCGGGGGCATCCTGTTCGATTTCGGCAGCCGACTTGCCCTCCCACACACCGAAGCCGACTTCCTTCAATCGCTCATCCAGCGTCAGCGGCAAACCGTGGCGCTCGGCCAGCGTTTCGGAAAATGCACGGCAGCGCAGCAGCGGCGACGATACGATATGCGTCCACGGCACAGACTCGCCGACTGCCGCATGCATCTGCGCCCAGCCTTTTTCCGACAGCGGATCGTCGATCTGACCCCGATAGCGGCGCCCGCCGACAGGCTCACCATGGCGCATCAAATCCAAAGTCGTGGTCACGCCAGCAATACCAGATTGTCGCGGTGGATCAGTTCCGGTTCGTCCATGTAGCCCAACTCGGCCTCGATCGCGCTGCTCAGCTTGCCGGCAATGCGGCGGGCCTCGCTGGCGCTGTAATTGCTCAGGCCGCGTGCAATTTCGCAGCCGTCGGTATCGACCACCGCCACCACTTCGCCGCGTTCAAATTCGCCGGTGATGCCCTTCACGCCGACCGGCAGCAGGCTTTTTCCATCCTCGCGCAAGGCACGCACCGCACCGGCGTCGAGCACCACGCCACCGCGCAGTTGCAGGTGATCGGCCAGCCACTGCCGCCGCGCGGCAAGCGGCGCCTGGCGCGCCACCAGCTGGCTGCCGATGGCTTCGCTGGCAGCCAGCCGCAAAAGCACATTCTCCTCACGACCGCTACAGATCACCGTGTGGGCGCCGCTCCTTGCCGCGCGCTTGGCCGCAAGGATCTTGGTCAACATGCCGCCGGTGCCGACGCTGCTGCCCGCGCCACCCGCCATGCGTTCCAGTTCGGGATCGCCGGCGTGCGCCTCCATCACCAGCGTGGCCTGCGGATCCTTGCGCGGATCGGCGGTATACAGCCCCGGCTGGTCGGTGAGGATGATCAGGCAATCGGCTTCAATCAGATTGGTCACCAGCGCGCCCAGGGTATCGTTGTCGCCGAGGCGAATCTCGTCGGTGGCGACGGTGTCGTTCTCGTTGATGATCGGCACCACGCGCAGTTCCAGCAGCGTGCGCAGGGTGGTGCGTGCGTTGAGATAGCGGGTACGGTCGGCCAGATCCTCGTGGGTGAGCAGCACCTGCGCGGCGTGCAGGCCGTGGGTACGGAAGATCGATTCGTAAGCCTGCACCAGCCCCATTTGCCCCACCGCTGCAGCGGCCTGCAATTCGTTGATGGCCTTCGGGCGTTTCTTCCAGCCCAGGCGGGCGATACCCTCGGCGATCGCGCCGGAGGACACCAGAACGACCTCCTTGCCCTGTGCGGTCAATGCGGCGATCTGCTCGGCCCAGCGCGACAGCGCCGCATGGTCAAGCCCGCGCCCCTCGGCGGTGACCAGGCTGGAGCCGACCTTCACGACAATGCGCCGCGCGTGTTTAACCAGGGAATGCACTGTCAGCTCCCCCCTGGCGCAAATTGCGGACAGCGTCCTTGACGTCCCTGACGTTGATGCCGTCGGGACAGAAGTGATATTCGTACAAGGCCTTGTGATACGACAGCAACGAACGCTGCTTGATGCCCTCCCAGTTCGCATTGCGCGCCTTCGCCCAGGCGCCGTCGGACTGGCCATAGGCATACAGGCGACGCTCGGCGGTCGCGCAGCGCATGCCCTCGAACGATACATTTCTCGCCCCGCCCGCAGCATCGATCACCACGGTATATCGGACGACCTTGTCCTCGCCCACGCTGATCGACGCCACATCGATGAAATGCCGGTTGCGCGTGGCCGACGACACGTTGAACTCGATCAGGTTTTCGGCCTTGGGCGGCGGCGGCAGCTGGGCGGCAAGTTCCACCCAGGGTTTGTCGGCTTCGAACTCGAAATCGAACTGCCCCCATTCGGCATACGCGGTCAGGGGCAGCATCAGCAGCAGGGCAAGCAGGTTTTTCATCCCGCCATTTTATGAGTTCGGGTGTGGGATGTCTTCAGGAACATGGCTGCGAACATCGCTTTCTTCGCCCTACTTGCGCTCCGAATAGGTTGGCAGCGTGATGCGGAATGCCATCGCCAGCAGCCTGACGCCCAGCACGCTCGCCATCCCCGACCACGCCGCAATCACAGGCGAAACGCCAATCGCCTGCAAGCCCACCAGCATCAGAGCCCCCGCCCAGGCTGCCGAGGCATACAGTTCGCCGCGCACGAATACCAACGGCACTTCGTTGCACAGCACATCGCGCAACACACCGCCGACCACGCCGGTGATCACGCCCAGCAGGCTGGCCACCAGCCAGGGCGCGTCCCTCTCCAGCGCGATCTGGGTGCCGACGACGGTGAACAGGGCCAGGCCGAGCGCATCGGGTATCAGGAACAGGCGCGGCGGCAGGCGCAGGCCACGCACCACGAAGAAGATGACCAGCGTAGTCGCCAGGGCGACAATCAGGTAAACCTGATCGCTGATCCAGAACACCGGACGCTGCAGCAGAACATCGCGCACCGTACCGCCGCCCAGTGCAGTGGCGGCGCCCACCATCATCACACCGATCAGGTCCATGTTCTTGCGGCCGGCGTCGAGCACACCGGTCAGCGCGTTCACCGCGACGGCCGACATGCCGGCCCAGTACAACAGGTTTTCCATTTCGGACGGCCCATTCAAATTGACGCGAAAGTATCTCAGGAATCACTTGCGCAGGCACCGTTGCCACCGCATCGCGACCGCATCGCGACCGCCTGGCGACACGGGCGAATACGTGGGCGCCGCGATACAATCGATTCAACGTCCCGACCCAGACATCGAATGCTGCCTGCCTCCCTCAAACGCTATGCCTGGCTCTCCATCGCCGCGGCGCTCGCTACCATCCTGCTCAAGGGCTGGGCCTGGTGGCTCACCGGCTCGGTCGGCCTGCTGTCGGACGCGCTCGAATCCTTCGTCAATCTGGCGGGAGCCATGATGGCGCTGGCCATGCTGTCATTGGCAACCATGCCGGCCGACGACAACCATGCGCACGGACACGGCAAGGCAGAGTACTTCTCCAGCGCGTTCGAAGGCTTTCTCATCCTCGTCGCGGCCATTGCCATCGGCTATGCCGCGATCGAGCGCCTGCTCAACCCGCAACCGCTCGAGGCGGTGGGCATCGGCCTGGCAGTGTCGGTGTTAGCCTCGATCATCAACCTGGCCACCTCGCGCATCCTCATGGGGGTCGGCAGGAAATACAAATCCATCACGCTGGAAGCCGATGCCCGCCATCTGCTCACCGACGTCTGGACCTCCGCCGGCGTCATCCTTGGCGTCGGGCTGGTGTGGCTGACCGGCTGGCTCTGGCTCGATCCGGTGATCGCCCTCCTGGTGGCGCTGAACATCGTGTGGACCGGCTGGCGTCTGCTGCAACGCTCGGCTGCAGGCTTGATGGATGTATCCATCCCGGAAGAAGACCTGAGGGCAATCGAAGGCGTGCTGGAAGCCTACCGCCGCCAGGGTATCGACTTCCATGCCCTGCGCACGCGCCAGGCCGGCTCCCGCGCCTTCGTCACCCTGCACGTGCTGGTACCGGGTGCATGGACCGTCAAGCAAGGGCACGACTGGTCGGAGCGCATCGAGGCCGACATCCGCCGGATCGTCGTCAATGCCCATCTCACCACGCACCTGGAGCCGATCGAGGATCCGCTGTCGCTGGCGGATCAGGACCTGGACCGCCCA
Organism: Thiobacillus denitrificans; assembly: GCA_002424845.1. Taxonomy (GTDB): domain Bacteria; phylum Pseudomonadota; class Gammaproteobacteria; order Burkholderiales; family Thiobacillaceae; genus Thiobacillus; species Thiobacillus denitrificans_F. The sequence continues at coordinate 54,712 of DILD01000011.1, forward strand.
GCCGATTAAATCGCGCGCTTTGCCTTACGTCGCCAGGACCGGTAAGCCAGCGTGTACGCGAGCAGATTCACGGCCACGACCACGCCGCCCAGCCCCTGCTGCACCAGCAGGGTCAGATGCTCGGGATACAGGATCGGCAGCAGGTAATGCTCGACAAAACCGCCGCTGTATATGCCTTCTCCCCCCAGGGCACGCAGGCGGTTTTCAAGCGGCGTCAGCGGGCAGATTGCGCCAGTGAATTCGATGGCTGCGCCCCATGCGGCGGCCGGCAGATGCAGCCAGGCCAGCTTGGGCCAGCGCACCAGCAGAAATCCGCCAGCCATGACGAAAGCGACGAACAGCAGGTGCGCCAGCACCAGCAGGTCAGCAAGCAGGAGGCTCACGCTGACGGGCTGTTAATGTCCCGTCAGCGCCGCCCGGGCCCGCACCAGCCGGCCATCGCGATAGTCGGCGAAGGCCTGCTCGATCTCCTCGCGAGTATTCATGACGAAGGGGCCATACTGCACCACCGGCTCGCCGAGCGGGCGGCCCGCCACCAGAATGAAGCGGGCGCCTGTTTCACCTGCGATGACCTCCACCGCGTCACCCTCTCCCAACACTGCCAGGGTATGCATCGCCAGCGCTTCGCCGGCCAGGCGAGCACTGCCCTCGAACACGTAGACGAAGGCATTGCGCGCCGCCTCCAGAGGAAGGCTGAAGCGCGCATCGGCCGCAAGGCTGACGTCCAGGTAGAGCACGTCGGTGGCCGGGTCGTCGATGACCCCGCGTGTGCCGTCGAATTCGCCCGCCAGCACCCGCACCCTGCCCTGCCCCAGTTCCACTTCAGGAATGGCTGTTGAAGAGAACTCCTGATAAGCCGGATCGGACAGCTTTTCGCTGGCCGGCAGGTTGATCCACAGCTGGAAGCCGCGCATCAGGCCGTTGCTCTGCTGCGGCATTTCGGAATGGATGACGCCGCTGGCCGCCTTCATCCACTGCACCCCGCCGGCCTTGAGGTCGCCGCGGTTGCCCATGCTGTCGCGGTGCTCCATATGGCCGTCGAGCATGTAGGTGAAGGTGATGAAACCGCGATGCGGGTGGTCCGGAAAACCGGCGATGTACTCGTCGGGATCGTCGCTGCCGAAGTGGTCCAGCATCAGGAAGGGGTCCAGGTTCTTCAACGCCGGCGTGCCGATGCTGCGGTGGACGGTGACGCCTGCCCCTTCGGTCACCTCGAAGGCGGGCACCAGTTGGCGAATGCAGCGCGTATTCATGCTCGGCTCCGTGGTGTGTATGCGCATGATAGTCAACCGTGACTCACCCGTCGCGATAGATGAAATCCCGCTTGAATGAATAGTTCAGCTGGTTGCCATCGACAGCTTTGCCCGCCAGCACCTGCCACAGTTCCATCCAGCCGTGGTCGAAGGCATGGGCGGATCCCGCCATGTAGATGCGCCAGATGCGATACTTCTGTTCGCCAATCAGGCGGCGCGCCTCCTCAGCGTTCGCCTCCAGCCGGGCCACCCAGTGCCATAGGGTTTTACCGTAATGAGGACGCAGGTTTTCGGCATCGAGGCATTCGAGGCCGCTGCCTGCGGCGGCGCGCAACACATCGGAGGCATGCACCAGTTCACCGCCCGGAAACACATAATCCTCGATGAACTCGGAGATGCCGCTGCCGAGGCCGCCGGCCTCCGGCTCGGACGTGGTGATGCCATGGTTGAGCACCAGCCCGCCCGGCTTCAGCAGCGCATGGATCTTGTCAAAATAGGTTTGCAGATTGGCGCGCCCCACATGCTCGAACATGCCGACGCTGGCGATCTTGTCATAGCCCCCATGCTCGGGTACGTCGCGGTAATCCATCCGGCGCACCTCGACCCGGCCGGCGAGGCCGCGCGACTCGATCTGCTGGCTGACATAGGCATGCTGGTCGTCCGACAGAGTGATCCCAACTGCGCACACGCCGTAGGTTTCCGCCGCGTGCAGGATCAGCCCGCCCCAGCCGCAGCCGATGTCGAGAAACTGCTCGTCGGGCTTGAGGTCGAGCTTGCGGCAGATATGGTCGAGCTTGGCTTCCTGCGCCTGATCGAGGCTCATGTCAGACGTCTTGAAATAGGCACAGGAATAGACCCGTCTGGTATCCAGCCACAGGCCGTAAAAATCGTTTGAAACGTCGTAGTGATACTGGATGTTGCGGCGATCCTTGCTGCGTGTATGACGCCACCATTTCCAGCCGTCCGAGCCGGATTTCGCTGTGCAGTCGCCTGCATTGCACAGATGGTCGCCGAGCGCGAGGATGTCGCGCGCATTGCCTTCCAGATCGAGATGGCCCTCGACATACGCACGCGCCAGCGTGCCCAGGCTAGGATCGGCCATCGCCTTGAGACTACCCGGCTGGTGCAAGCGAACCCGAACCGAAGCCCCATCCACGACGCCAACCTGCTCGCCGTTCCACAACTCGACCACGAACGGCAAGCCGGATGCCTCCACCCGACGCCGTACCTGATGAAGCAGCAGTTGATCCAGCATTGCGCCCTCCTCAAAAGGGGCGGCATGCTATTGCGATGAAGGACCGCCCGAGTTTGACTTTAGGACAAATCCAGCACCAGTGCAGCGCGGATGTTCTCTGCCAGGGTCATGGGTTCCACCCGGTAAGCCTCCAGATCGATGCCCATGCGAATCGGGCCGCCGGCCTTGGCAGCCGCAATCGAAGTCGCATCGAGCTCGAAACGCAGGAAGTGCACCGACGAAGTTTTTTCCTCGGTCTCGCGTTCCAGGTCCTCGTCCGCGATGGCGTGGACACGCGGCTGCTCGGCCACCTGCACCCACACCCGATCCTCGATCCCCTTCAGATTCGCCAGCGCAACCTTGCGCTCGTCCGGGTCGGAATACTGGATCATCATGGTCGCCTTCCAGTTGGTGCCGTCCGGCACCAGCGGGTTGTAGGCGTCGAGCTCGTCCTGGATGCCGGAATCCTCGAACGTGCGCTCGGCGCGCAGCATTTCCTGGATCTGGTAGCGCATGGTCTTCTCGTCTTCGAAAATCAGCGTGACGTGGTCGCCCAGTTCGACCATGCGGTTCTTTTTGTGCGCCATGATTTCGGCGCGCATTTCGGAGCGCACCTTGGCGTAGCCCTCCAGGGTCATCAGGCTGTCACGGGTAATATGCGGCACGTTTCTTTCTCCTTGCTAAGGGCGTGTTAACACGCCCTGAATTCATTCCAGGCCATAAGCGATGCGCAACAGCGTGATCGGATGCTGCTTCTGCGCGGTGGCGGCTTCGCCCATGCCCTGCAGGATGTGACGCGCGGCAATCGCGCAGTCGGAGCTCACATAATCCGGCTGCGGCTCGGCCATCTGGCGGAACACCGGCTTGCCGATCTTCATCGACTTGTCGAAGAACTCGCTCTTCACGCCCCAGGTGCCGTCGTGGCCGGAACAACGCTCGACCATGGTCACCTCGGCACCCGCCAGTTGCAGCGCGTCGCGCGTCTTGTTGCCGATGTTCTGCACGCGCTGGTGACAGGGCACATGGTAGGCAACCTTGCCCAGCGAGCGATTGAAATCGGTCTTCAGCAGGCCGTCTGCGTTGCGCGCCATCAGATATTCGAACGGGTCCCACATCGCCTCCTTCACCGCCTGCACGTCGGCATCGTCGGGGAACATCAGCGGCAGCTCCTGCTTGTACATCAGCGTGCAGGAAGGCACCGGCGTCAGGATCGCGTAGCCTTCGCGCGCCAGCTTCGCCAGATGCGGGATATTGATTTCCTTGAGACGCTGCACAGCATCGAGGTCGCCCAGTTCCAGCTTGGGCATACCGCAGCAGGCTTCCTTCTCCACCAGCACGGACGGAATCTCGTTGTGCGCCAGCAGCTTCAGCAAGTCATGGCCGATGCCGGGCTCGTTGTAATTCACGTAGCAGGTCGAATAGATCGCCGCCTTGCCGGGCGTCTTGTCGCCGTCCTTCACCGCGAAATCGCTGCGCGGCTTCGCGGTGGAACGGAATTTCGCGCTGTCGTATTCGGGCAGCTTGCGATCGGGATGAATGTGCAGCACACCATCCACCAGCTTGCGGATCGGCTGGCTCTTCAGGCTGGCATTGACCACCTGCACCACCACCGGAATCGAGGCGAGCGTGCCCATCGCGTCGGTGCTGGACAAGAGCTTGTCACGGAAGCTCGTCCCGCCCTTCTTGAATTTGACCGCCTTGGCGCGCAGCATGACGTGCGGAAAATCGAGATTCCACGGATGCGGCGGCACGTAGGGGCATTTGGTCATGTAGCAGAGATCGCACAGATAGCACTCGTCGACCACCTTCATGTAGTCGGCCTTGGCCACGCCATCCACCTCCATCGTCGAGGATTCGTCCACCAGGTCGAACAGGGTCGGAAACGCGGTGCACAGCGACACGCAACGGCGGCAACCGTGACAGGCATCAAAAACACGCTCCAACTCATGGTTGAGTTTGTCTTCGTTGTAGAAATCCGGGTTTTTCCAGTCGAGCGGATGACGGGTGGGCGCTTCGAGGTTGCCTTCACGGGTGCTCATGGCGATCCTTGTTGTGAACTTATGAAAACCGAAAAAAATTTATCCGCGAAGGACGCGAAGGAACGCGAAAAAATCAAAAGCAAGAGAGACGAAAGTTGATCGATCGCCACTTGTCTTGTTTTTGCTTCGCGTCCCTTCGCGTCCTTCGCGGATAAAGCTTTAAAAAGGGCGGGCACAGGCCCGCCCAGTACCAGGGCAATTAAGCGCCCAGCGTGTCCAGCGTCTTCTGGAACTTGTTGGCGTGCGAACGCTCGGCCTTGGCCAGCGTTTCGAACCAGTCGGCGATTTCGTCGAAGCCTTCCGTACGCGCATCCTTGGCCATGCCCGGGTACATGTCGGTGTACTCGTGGGTTTCGCCGGCGATGGCGGTCTTCAGGTTGTCGGCGGTGGGGCCGAAGGTCATGCCGGTGGCGGGATCGCCGCACTTTTCCAGATACTCCAGGTGGCCGTGCGCATGGCCGGTTTCGCCTTCGGCGGTGGAGCGGAACACGGCAGCCACATCGTTGTAGCCTTCCACGTCAGCTTTTGCTGCGAAGTAGAGGTAACGACGGTTGGCCTGCGATTCGCCGGCAAAGGCATCCTTCAGATGTTGTTCGGTTTTCGAACCTTTGAGTTGCATAACCTGATCTCCTTGATTTACGTGGACATGCTTTGCAGCACTTGATGCTCCATCCCTGCCAGACCTGCAGTTCCTGCTTTATAGCAGGTGCGCCAGCGGATGAAATCCGGTTTTTAGACTTAGTCTAATACCTGAACGAAGATTAAACCCGCTTGGATGACACTGTCAACCTGGCTTGGCAGCCGGCCCATTCGCCTGTCAATTTCGTGTGTGCGCCGGCCCTCAAGGGCCGGCAAACGCATCGTCGTAAACCTTGATGCGGTCATGGGCTTGACTCAACGAGACCGGGCTTGCGGGTAAACTCTGCCGCTCACGGAGAACCGCCATGAATTTTGACAAAGCCAAGACTAACGCCGAATGGCGCGCCGAACTGACTCCCGAGCAATACCGCATCCTGCGCGAGCACGGCACCGAACAGGCCTTCACCGGGCAATACTGGAACCATCACGAGCATGGCGACTACCGCTGCGCAGCCTGCGGTGAACCCCTGTTCTCGTCCGAGACCAAGTTCGATTCCGGCACCGGCTGGCCAAGCTTCTACCAGGCGTTGAACGCCGAAGCCGTAACGGAAAAAACCGACAACAGCCATGGCATGCTGCGTATCGAAGCCCTGTGCCATCATTGCGGTTCTCACCTTGGGCACGTTTTCCCGGATGGTCCGTCCCCCACGGGCCTGCGCTACTGCATCAATTCGGCATCACTCATTTTCCGGAAAAAGGACTGATGCCCCTCTTCGACGCGCAGATCACGGCGATCACGCCCGCCACGCCCAGTATCCGCACCCTGCGCCTGAGCATCCCCGACCCCGCCTTCCGCTTTCTGCCGGGGCAATGGGTCGATCTCAGCATCGAGATCGCCGGCGCCCCCCACACCGCCGGCTATTCCATCACGACCTCCCCCATTCACCGGGGCGAAATCGAACTGGCGATCAAGGCAAGTACACGCCACCCGGTGGCACGCTGGGTGCACGAGCACGCTGCCGTCGGCGACCGCGTGCGCGTGACCCAGGGCCAGGGGCCGTTCGTCTACCTGCCGGAGATAAGCGACAACGTAGTGCTGATCGGTGGCGGCGTCGGCATCACTCCGCTGCTGTCCATCTTCCGTCACATACGCGATGCCGGACTCCCGACCGAGGCGCATCTGGTCTACAGCGTATCGGACAGCCGCGAAATCCTGTTCCGCGACGAACTCGAAGCCGCCGCCCGCAGGCACGACAACCTGCACGTCAGCATCACCGTCACCCAGCCCGACCCGCGCTGGCACGGCCTCACGGGCCGCATCGACCCGGTCAAGCTGCATGCACTCGATGTACCCGACGACACGCTGTACTACCTGTGCGGCCCCAAGGGCATGGTCGAGGACATGAGCACCCTGCTGCACGACCTCGGCGTGCCCATGAACCGCATCATTTTCGAGAAGTGGTGGTAGGCCGTTTCGACCATTAAACAATCCGGTGGGACTGTGTATGTTCACGCTTCGATCTGAACGGAGACTTCCCATGCGCATCCTTACCCTGCTCGCCACCCTGGCCTTCAGCGCCCCGGCAATAGCCGGCCCGAACGACATCGTCCGCCCCTATCCTGCACAACAGGTCAGTGCCGGCACCTATGTCATCCACGGCCCACAGGGCGTCCCGTCGGTCGATAACCAGAGCTTCATGAACAACCCGGCCTGGATCATCACCACCGAGGGGGTCGTGGTGATCGACCCCGGTTCCAGCGTGCAAGCCGGCCGCATGGTGGTGGCCCAGTTGCGCAAGACGACGAACAAGCCGGTCACCCATGTCTTCAACACCCACGTGCATGGCGACCACTGGCTGGGCAATCACGCCATTCTCGATGTCTGGCCCAAAGCCACGATCATTGGCCACCCCGACATGATCCAGCAGGCAAAAGACGGCGCCGGTGCGTTCTGGCTCAAACTGATGTCGGACATGACCGGTGGCTACACTGCGGGCACCCGCGCCAAAATCCCCACCGTCGCGGCCACCGATGGCCAGGAATTCAGGATCGGCGGCAAGACCTTTCGCATCCATTCGTCGACCGATGCGCACAGCAAAACCGACCTGATGATCGAAATCGTCGAGGATCGCATCCTGTTCACCGGCGACAACGTGCTGAACAGTCAGGTCATGAACCTGCGCGATGGAACCTTCAAGGGCATCCTCAAGGCAACCGAACTGGCGCTAAGCCTCAACGCCAGGCTCTATATACCCGGGCACGGCAAAAGCGACGACCGCAAATTCGTCGAAGCACACAAGGCCTGGTTCGACATTCTGCTGGCAGAAGTCCGGCGCATGTACGACGAAGGCATGAGCGACTTCGAAATGAAGCCGGTCCTGGTCGAAAAGCTCAAGGCCTACAAGGACTGGGAAGAGTGGGATGTCAACCTGGGGCCGCAGATCAGCCTGGCCATTCTGGAAGTCGAGCAGGAATAACCCTCACCCAGACCAGGAACAGCCCCCCTGTGGGAGGCCCGCCTCGGGCCGATTGCTGGCCGATGCGCGGTGCGAGCCATCGCGGCGGGGCGCCGCTCCCACAGGGAGGCTGAGCGCTGAGAGGCGTGAACTGACCTGAAGCACCCGCAGGGGGCCGTGGTTGTAGTACCGATAAGTCGGCAACAACCACGCAGCGGCGCCTTGATACCCTCCGGGTACTCGCCGCCGCGATCTGGAAGTCGAGCAGGAATAACCCTCACCCCCAGACCAGGAACAGCCCCCTGTGGGAGGCCCACCCCGGGCCGATTGTTGGCCGATGCGCGGCCCGAGGCTGGCCGCCTATCAGTCCCTCAAGCGGGATACGCTGGCGGTACGTCCGGGCTGCCACTCCCCATCCAGGCCGATCCATTCGACATGCTCGCCCAGCATGCGGATCACACCGGGGCGACGGTTGTCGCCCGTATCGGAAAACTCGAAATGGTAATCGCGCAGAAATTGCAGCTGGCCGTTGCTGTTGCGCGCAAAGCGGGTGCGGCTCAGGGCCACGCTCTCGTCCAGGAACTGCAGGCCGGCGTCGACGCAGGCGCGGCGACCGACTACGACAGCCTGTTCGCGCACCTGCATGCCGG
>DILD01000011.1:62941-63114 GCA_002424845.1 Thiobacillus denitrificans
AGCAGCAGGATTTCCCAGCTCACTGACCAGCAGGATCGGGTTTGACCGGGCTGCGGAACAATGCGGCCACCTGCTTCCTGGGCGCGGCGCGCATCGCGGCCGGCGCACCCTCGGCACTCGGCGCGGCACTCGGCTCGTAAGGCGCATCGAACAGAGCATCGCGCGGCGCATGC
>DILD01000060.1:0-26029 GCA_002424845.1 Thiobacillus denitrificans
ATGAACTGGCTCTGGAATTTGCCCTGCGCCACCTCCAAAACAGGACCGCCCATGGATCTCAGAAAACTGAAAAAGCTCATTGACCTGGTCGAAGCCTCCGGCATCGCCGAGCTCGAAATCACCGAAGGTGAAGAAAAAGTCCGTATCGCCAAAAGCATTGCCGGCGCGCCGATGATGATGCACGCCCCGCAAATGATGCATGCGCCCGCCCCTGCAGCAGCCGTGCCGGCCGCCGCAGAGCCGGCCGAGGACGCCGTGCCGGAAGGCCATATTGTGCGTTCGCCCATGGTCGGCACTTTCTACCGCGCACCAGCACCGGGCTCCAAGAACTTTGCCGAGGTCGGACAGCAGGTCAGCGCCGGCGACACGCTGTGCATCATCGAAGCGATGAAACTGCTGAACGAGATCGAATCCGACCAGGGCGGCGTCATCAAGGCCATCCTGGTCGAAAACGGCCAGCCGGTGGAATACGGCGAACCCCTGTTTGTGATTGGGTAAGGTGTCTGGCGTGAGGCGCCAGGCGCCCGCACACTCCGCACCGCATTCCTCACCGAGCCTCAAAAACCATGTTTGAAAAAATCCTCATCGCCAACCGTGGCGAGATTGCCCTGAGAATCCAGCGCGCCTGCCGCGAAATGGGCATCAAGACGGTCGCCGTGTATTCCGAAGCCGACCGCGATGCCAAATATGTGAAGCTGGCCGATGAATCGGTGTGCATCGGTCCCGCTCCCTCGACGCAAAGCTATCTGCATGTGCCGTCGATCATCGCCGCCGCAGAAGTCACCGACGCCGAAGCGATCCACCCCGGCTACGGTTTCCTGTCGGAAAACGCCGACTTCGCGGAACGCGTGGAATCCTCCGGCTTCACCTTCATCGGCCCGCGGCCCGACAACATCCGCCTGATGGGCGACAAGGTCGCCGCCAAACAGGCCATGCTCGACGCCAAGGTGCCGTGCGTGCCGGGTTCGGACGGCGCACTGTCTGAGGACCCCGAGGAGATCATCGAGACTGCCGCGCGTGTCGGCTACCCGGTGATCATCAAGGCGGCGGGCGGGGGCGGCGGACGTGGCATGCGCGTGGTGCATACCGAAGCCGCGCTGCTGAATGCGGTAACCATGACCAAGACCGAGGCCGGCACCGCTTTCGGCAACCCGATGGTCTACATGGAAAAATTCCTGCAGACGCCGCGCCATATCGAGATACAGATCCTGGCCGACGAGCACGGCAACGCCGTGCACCTGGGCGAGCGCGACTGCTCGATGCAGCGCCGCCACCAGAAAGTGCTGGAAGAAGCGCCCGCACCCGGACTCGACCCCAAACTGCGCGACAAGATCGGCGAACGCTGTGCCGAGGCTTGCCGCAAGATCGGCTATCGCGGCGCCGGTACCTTCGAATTCCTGTACGAGAACGGCGAGTTCTACTTCATCGAGATGAACACCCGGGTACAGGTCGAACACCCGGTGACCGAGCTCATCACCGGCATCGACATCGTGCAGACGCAAATCCGCGTGGCAGCCGGCGAAAAGCTGCCGTGGCAGCAGAAAGACATCCGCTTCAAGGGCCACGCCATCGAGTGCCGCATCAACGCCGAGCATCCGACAACCTTCGTCCCCAGCCCCGGCAAGCTGACCAACTACCACGCCCCCGGCGGCCCCGGCATCCGCGTCGACTCGCACGTCTACCACGGCTATTACGTGCCGCCGCACTACGACTCGATGATCGGCAAGCTGATCGCCTATGGCGACACCCGCAATCAGGCCATTGCACGCATGCGCGGCGCGCTGATGGAAATGGTGGTCGAGGGAATCAATACCAATATTCCCCTGCACCAGGATTTGATGCATGACGCCGCATTCGTTGCCGGCAGCACCAACATTCATTATCTGGAGCACAAGCTGGCGGCTGAGAAACTGGGTGAGGCGTAAGGGGTAAGGCGTTGCCATGCCCGCGCCACCCCCAATTCCGTCCCTTACGCCTAATCCCTCACGCCTCACCTTTCCCATGCCCTGGCAATCCGTCCGTATCCTTGTCGACTCCAAAGAGGCCGAGCCGTTATCCGACGCGCTGATGGAAGCGGGCGCACTGTCGGTCTCGCTGGAAGACGCCGACGCCGGCACGCTGGACGAAACGCCGCTGTTCGGCGAGCCGGATCATCCGACCGCCGAACTGTGGCCGCGCAGCATTGCGGCAGTCCTGCTCGATGAGCATGCCGACGTGGCGAAAACGCTGGCCATCGCGGCGAAACAGGCGGACATACCCGTTCCCACCGAATACACGGTTGAAGCCGTAGCCGAGCAGGACTGGGTGCGCCTCACCCAGTCGCAGTTCGACCCCATTCCGATTTCGCCGCGTCTGTGGATCGTGCCGACCTGGCACGAAGCGCCCGACAGCCATGCCATCAACCTCAAGCTTGACCCCGGCCTCGCCTTCGGCACCGGCAGCCACCCGACCACCCGGCTATGCCTGCGCTGGCTCGACGAACACCTGCACGGCGGCGAGACCCTGCTGGATTACGGTTGCGGCTCCGGCATTCTCGCTATCGCGGCCGCCAAACTCGGGGCAGCAAGGGTTGATGGGGTCGATATCGATGCGCAAGCCATCACGGCCTCACACGACAACGCCGAATTGAATGAGGTGCGTGCGCACTTTTGCCTGCCCGGGGAACTCGCCCCCGGACAATATGATGTGGTTGTCGCCAACATCCTCACCAATCCGCTCAAGGGCATGGCCCCCCTGCTGGCGGGCAGAGTGCAGTCCGGTGGGCGACTGGTGCTGTCCGGTATTCTGGCCGAACAGGCCGAGGAGGTGATGGCGGTCTACCGCGAATGGTTTGTTTTCGATCCCCCGGCAATCGATGAAGGCTGGGTGCGCCTGGCTGGCATCAAGCAGTGAGCTACAGAACCACTTGCCCTCAATGCACCAGCATATTCCGTCTCGGCGAACTGCAACTCGGTGCCGCTGACGGATGGGCTCAATGCGGCGTGTGCGGTGCGGCATTCGACGTGCGGCCAAGCCTGCTTCTGGAAGATGGCTCAGCCCTTCCCGCGCCGACTTCCGCCAACCAGAACGAAACCAGGCAGGATGCACCGCAAATGCCCCCCCCAATGGAGGAGGCCGGCCTCGACGAACCTGCACGACACGAACCGTCGTTCGATCTGCCCCCCATCGCCGCACCCGACATATGGACAGCCGGCCCGTCTCTCGACGAGACTCACGCGGCCGAACCTGTTGCTGCGAGCAGACCAAGCCCGCCCGCAGGATACGTCGAACACACGCGCCCCTTTGCCCGCCCATCGAAACCGAACCGGATCATGCCTTGGGTATGGGGCCTGGCCAGCACGCTGCTGCTCGCGCTGCTGCTTGCACAGAGCGCCTATTTTCTGCGCGACACTCTTGCCAACAAGGTGCCACAAGTCCGTCCCGCGCTTGTGCAGGCCTGCGCTGTGCTCGGCTGCCGCCTGTCCCTGCCGAAAAACCTGGATTTGCTGCAAATCATCGGCTCCGATCTGGAAACCGAGCCGAACGGCAACCTGACGCTCAGTCTCACCCTTGGCAACCGTGCCGGCCACGCCCAGACCTGGCCCATGCTGGTACTTACCCTCACCGACCAGCGCAACCGCCCGCTGGCACGCCGCAGCTTCGCGCCCAGTGAATATCTCGACGACGCCCGGCGTATCGCCGCAGGCATCCCGCCGCGCAGCGAACAGCCCTTGAGCCTGCCCCTGACAGTGAACAAACTGGCGCCGATGGGATTCAGCCTGAAGCTAACCTATTAGCGCCAAGGCTGGTCGGCCTGCTGCTTCTTCGGTATAGTGCGCATTCCCGTTGCGGGAGAGCGCATGCACCGCATGCCGCCGAAGGCGCAATTCACCCGGAATCGCTCAGGCAAAAGGACCGCAACCCCCAGGAGCCATCCTGGGAAAACACTCTGGAGAGCGCGATCGCATGATCGCCACCGAAGGGGCAGCGGTTCGCTGGTTTAACCAACCGGAAACCGTAATCTCTCAGGTACCAAGGACAGAGGGGTGAAGCAAATCCGCGCTTCACCCTTTTTTATTTTTGGTGCCTTATGTCCAATCAAGCAGCGCTCAAACACACCCCGCTCAACGTCACCCACCGCGAACTCGGCGCCAAGATGGTCGACTTCGGCGGCTGGGACATGCCTGTCAACTACGGCTCGCAGATCGAAGAGCATCACACCGTACGCTCGGGCTGCGGCCTGTTCGACGTCTCCCACATGCTGCCGCTCGACATCCGCGGCGCCAACGTGCGTCCCTTCCTGCGCCGGCTGGTGGCCAACAACGTCGACAAGCTGCAGGTGTCCGGCAAGGCATTGTATTCGTGCATGCTGAACGAGGCCGGTGGTGTCATCGACGACCTCATCATCTATTTCATGGACGAGACCTGGTTTCGCCTGGTGGTCAACGCCGGCACCGCGGAAAAAGACCTCGCGTGGATGGAGAAAATGAATGCCGATTGGGGCATGGGCCTCACCCTCACGCCGCGCCGCGACCTCGCGATGATCGCGATCCAGGGCCCGAACGCGACGCAGGTGCTGAACGAGGCGCTGCCCGGCGTCGACCAGATCACCGCCAGCCTCAAGCCCTTCAACGCCGCCGCGATGGGCGAGATGTTCATCGCCCGCACCGGCTACACCGGCGAGGACGGCTACGAAGTGATGGTGCTGGCGAAATCCGCGCCCTTCTTCTGGAAAGCGCTGATGGAAGCCGGCGGCAAGCCGATCGGGCTGGGCGCGCGCGACACCCTTCGGCTGGAAGCCGGCATGAACCTCTACGGCCAGGACATGGACGACACCACCAGCCCGCTGGAATCCGGCCTGGCGTGGACGGTGGACCTGAAGACCGAACGCGACTTCGTCGGCCGCGCCGCGCTGGAAAAGAGTGAAGTGACGAAACAGCTTGCCGGCCTGCTGCTACTCGACCGCGGCGTGCTGCGCAGCCACCAGAAAGTTCACACGAAAAACGGCGACGGCGAGATCACTTCCGGCACGTTTTCGCCTACGATGCAGCAATCCATCGCGCTCGCCCGCATCCCGCTCGGCATCGCCCCGGGCGAGGAAGTCGAGGTCGAGGTTCGCGACAAGAAACTGAAAGCCAAAGTGGTGAAATACCCGTTCGTGCGCAACGGAAAAGTGTTGATTTAATAAAAACTATTTGATCCGCGAAGGACGCGAAGAAACGCGAAGCAAACCCAGGCCGTTATTGATTTTCTTCGCGCCCTTCGCGTCCTTCGCGGATAAACCCCGATATAACTGGAGCAAACATGAACATTCCTGCTGACCTCAAATACACCCCCAGCCACGAATGGGTGCGCGTCGAAGCCGACGGCACATTGACCGTTGGCATCACCCACCACGCGCAGGACCTGCTCGGCGACATGGTGTTCATTGAAACCCCGGCTGCCGGCCGCACCCTTGCCAAGGGCGAGGAATGCGCAGTGGTCGAATCGGTGAAAGCCGCGTCCGACGTCTACGCCCCGGTTGCCGGCGAAGTCATCGCCGCCAACGGCGACGTCGAGGCCAGCCCCGAATCGGTGAACAAGGACGCCTACAGCGCATGGATGTTCAAGTTGAAGCCGGCGAATCCCACTGACGTCGCCGAACTTCTGGACGCCGCGGCCTACCAGAAGCTGGTCGAATCGGAAGCTCATTAATTTTTCATCCGCGAAGGACGCGAAGAGACGCGAAGAGACGCGAAGCAAAACCAGAAACCATGCGTTTTGCCTTTGATTTTCTTCGTGTCCCTTCGCGTTCTTCGCGGATAACAAGGTTTTGACCCATGCCCTTCATTCCCCACACTGAAGAAGACGTCTCCGCCATGCTCGGCGCCATCGGCGCGGCCAGCATCGAGACGCTGTTCGACGAAATCCCCGCCGCGCTGAAGACCGGCAAGCTCAAGGACGTGCCCGACGGCCTGCCGGAAATGGCGGTGGCACGGCTGATGCAGGAACGTGCCTCGCAGGACGGCTTCTGGTCCAACTTCATCGGCGCCGGCGTCTACGAGCACCACATCCCTGCGGCGATCTGGCAGATCACCACGCGCGGTGAGTTCTATTCCGCCTATACGCCCTATCAGGCGGAGGCGAGCCAGGGCACGCTGCAGCTGATCTACGAATACCAGACCATGATGACCCGGCTGACCGGACTCGACGTATCGAACGCGTCCTTGTACGACGGTGCCTCGGCGCTGGCCGAGGCAGTGCTGATGGCGGTGCGCTCGCACAAGACCTCGCGCCGCGTGCTGGTGCCGAAAACGGTGCATCCGATCTATCGCCGCGTGGTCAACACGACCGTCAAGAACCAGGGCATCGAGCTGGTCGAGCTCGACTTCGACGCCGCCACCGGTCAGACCGTGCTGCCGGACGACCCCGGCGCCTTCGCCGGCCTCGTCATTCCGCAGCCCAACTTCTTCGGCGTGCTGGAAGACGTCCACGCGCTGACCGACTGGGCGCATGAGAAAGGTGCGCTGGCGATTGCGCTGGTCAATCCCACCACACTGGCGGTGCTGGAAGCGCCCGGCCAGTGGGGCAGCCGTGTTAATCAAAGCGGCGGCGCCGACATCGCGGTAGGCGAAGGCCAGCCGCTGGGCGCGCCGATGGCCTCGGGCGGCCCCTACTTCGGTTTCATGTGCTGCCGCCAGGAATTCGTGCGGCAGATGCCGGGACGCATCGTCGGCCGCACCGTCGACCTCGACGGCAAGCCCGGTTTCACCCTGACACTGCAGGCGCGCGAGCAGCACATCCGCCGCTCCAAGGCGACCTCCAACATTTGCACCAACCAGGGTCTGGTGGTCACCGCAGCGACGCAATACATGGCGCTGCTGGGTCCGCAGGGACTCGCCAAGGTAGCGTCCGCCAGCCATGCCGGCACCGTCGCACTGGCTGAAAAGCTGGCGGCAGCTCCTGGCGTGACGCGCGCGTTTGTCAGCCCCTTCTTTCACGAAGTGGTGCTAATACTGAACGACAACGCGAAGGATGTGCTGCGTGCGCTGCGCGCGCAGGGCATCCTCGGCGGCCTCGATATTTCCGGCTGGTATCCCGAACTCGGGCAGGCCATTCTCGTCTGCGTCACCGAAACCAAGACCGCCGCTGACCTCGACCATTACGTGCAACAAATGGAACGTATCCTGTCGAAGCGACGCGAAGCGCCGCCGTGCGCGTACAAGCGCTAAGGGACCGACATATGAGCGACGTGCAGCGCGATAAACCGTTCTACGACATGGCCGATGCGTATATCGCGCTGGCCAACACCCAGTTGAGCGAAGCGAAACCCAGCCGGGTGAGCGCGGCTGCGCTGTTTGCGGCAGCGCGTTTCAACGCCTTCGTGATCGCGGCGGCAGCCGAGAACAAGGCGCAGTTGATAGCGGAGAAGGAAGCCGCAATTGCCTATTTCATGGACCAGTACGAAAAAATGCTGCGCGAGAATATCGACGAACACCTGACTCGCTACGATCAGCAAGGCAGTTAATGGGTACGCAATGCACCGGGCGCGATCGTTAGTGCGTCCAGCATTTGACCGATTCATTCAAGGAGAACACACATGGCCGACGTTCTATTCAAAGGCACACCCTCCCACACCAGCGGCGATCTGCCCAGGATCGGCAGCCAGGCGCCGGACTTCAAGCTGACCGCCGGTGACCTCAGCGACGTATCGCTGGCCAACTTCAAGGGCAAGAAAAAACTGTTGAGCATCGTGCATTCCCTTGACACCGGGACGTGCGCAAACAGCGCCAAGCGCTTTAACGATTTTGCGAAAGCACGTAACGACGTGGTCGTGCTCGTCGTGTCGTGCGACCTACCGTTCGCCCAGGCACGGTTCTGCACCGGTGAGGGTGTCAGCAACGTGGTCACGCTCTCGATGATGCGCGATCGCAAGTTCGCCGAGGATTACGGCGTACTGCTGCTCGACAGCCCGATCGCAGGCCTCTCCGCGCGCGCGACCCTGGTGCTCGACGAGAATGACAAGGTGCTGTACACGCAGATGGGGCCGGAGCTGACCGTTGAGCCCGACTACGAACCCGCGCTGGCTGCATTGAAGTAATTTTTTTCATCCGCGAAGAACGCGAAGGGACGCGAAGAAGGTCTTTCGGGTTTTCCTTCGCGGCACTTCGCGTACTTCGCGGATAACAAGGTTTTGAAACCATGCTGATATTCGACCATTCCCGCCCTGGCCGCACCGCCGCCGCCCAACTGCCCGCCGCAGGCGGCAGTCTCGACGACCTGCCCGCTGAACTACGGCGCAAGGACGCGCCTGCCTTGCCTGAAGTCTCCGAACTCGACGTGGTGCGCCACTACACGCGATTGAGCCAGAAGAACTTCTCCATCGACACGCAGTTCTACCCGCTCGGTTCGTGCACCATGAAGTACAACCCGCGCGCGTGCAATTCGCTGGCGATGCTGCCGCAATTCCTGGCGCGCCATCCGGCGAGCCCGGACGAAACCGGCCAAGGCTTCCTCGCCAGCATGTTCGAGCTGCAGGAAATGCTGAAGGACGTGACCGGCATGGCCGGGGTGTCGATGGCGCCGATGGCGGGCGCGCACGGCGAATTCGCCGGGGTGGCGATGATCCGCGCCTACCACGATGCGCGCGGCGACAGCGCACGGCGCGAAATCATCGTGCCGGACGCGGCGCACGGCACCAACCCGGCCACCGCCACCATGTGCGGCTACACGGTGAAGGAAATTCCGACCGATGCCACCGGCAGCGTCGATCTGGAAGCGCTGAAAGCCGCGGTCGGCCCGCACACCGCCGGCCTGATGCTGACCAACCCGTCGACGCTGGGCGTGTTCGAGAAGACCATCGCCGACATCCAGCAGATCGTCCACGACGCCGGCGGCCTGTTGTATTACGACGGCGCCAACCTCAATGCGATTCTCGGCAAGGTGCGCCCCGGCGACATGGGCTTCGACGTCATCCACATGAACCTGCACAAGACCTTCTCCACCCCGCACGGCGGCGGCGGACCGGGTGCGGGCCCGGTGGGCGTGTCGACGCGGCTGCTGCCCTTCATGCCGATTCCGCTGGTGCTGAACGACAACGGTTTCTATCGCCTGGCGACCGAGGCCGACCTGCCGCAGTCGATCGGCCGCATGAGCGCCAACATGGGCAATGCCGGCGTGCTGATGCGCGCCTACGTGTATGCGCGCCTCTTGGGCGGCGAGGGCATGCACCGCGTCGCCGAATACGCCACGCTCAACGCCAACTACCTGATGGCAAAACTGCGCGAGGCCGGTTTCGACCTGGCCTATCCCATGCGCCGCGCCAGCCACGAATTCATCGTCACGCTGAAAAAGCTGAAGGACACCACCGGCGTGTCGGCGATGGACTTCGCCAAGCGCCTGCTCGACTACGGCTATCACGCGCCGACCACCTACTTCCCGTTGCTGGTACCGGAATGCCTGCTGATCGAGCCGACCGAGACCGAAAGCCGCGAAACGCTCGACGGCTTTGTCGACGCCATGATCAAGATCAAGCACGAAGCCGAAACCAACCCCGACCTGGTGAAGGGCGCGCCCTACAGCCTGCCGGTACGCCGGCTGGACGATGTCAAGGCAGCGCGCGAACTCGACCTGACCTACAAGTCCGTCGCATGAGCAATCCCGTCAGCCCGTTCAAGGGCAAGACCGGCCTGCAGCGCGTGTTGAACGCCGCAGGTTACTCGTGGGCCGGACTCACCGCCGCGTTCAGGCACGAGGACGCCTTCCGCCAGGAAGTGTTCCTTGCAGCGCTCCTGATCCCGCTGGCGCTGTTTCTCGGCGAAACCGGAATCGAGCGGGCGCTGATGATCGGCGCCGTACTGGGCGTGCTGATCGTCGAACTGCTGAATTCGGCGGTCGAAGCCGCGGTCGACCGTATCTCGCTGGAACACCATCTGCTGATCAAGCGCGCCAAGGACATGGGCAGCGCAGCGGTGATGATCTCGCTCGTCAACGTGGCGATGGTGTGGTTGCTGGTTCTGCTCGACTGAGCCGCTGCACAAGCCGAGGGCTGTCTGATCATGCGCTGCCCGCGCACCTGAATGCTCGATCACTCGCTCAAATAACGGCCTGCGTATAATTCCCGAAGTTGCTTCTACTCCATCACCACCATGCGCACCCTCATCTGCGGTTCCCTCGCCTTCGATTCCATCATGGTGTTTCAGGACCACTTCAAGCATCACATCCTGCCCGACAAGATCCACATGCTGAACGTGTCGTTTCTGGTGCCGGAAATGCGGCGCGAGTTCGGCGGCTGCGCCGGCAATATCGCCTACAACCTGAAACTGCTGGGCGGCGAACCGCTGATCATGGCGACCGTCGGCGACGATTTCAGCCCCTACGCCGAGCGCCTCGACGCCCATGCGATTTCGCGCGATTACATCCGCCACATTGCCGGCACCTACACGGCTCAGGCATTCATCACCACCGACCTGGCCGACAACCAAATCACAGCCTTTCATCCAGGCGCGATGAATTTTGCACACGAGAACGATGTACGCCAGGTACCGGACGTCAAACTGGGCATCGTCTCGCCGGACGGCCGCGACGGCATGCTGCGTCATGTGCGCGGTTTTCATGAAGCGGGCGTACCCTGCGTGTTCGACCCCGGTCAGGGCATGCCGTTATTCAATGGCGAGGAATTGCTGGAATGCGTCCACAAGTCGAGCTACGTCATCCTCAACGACTATGAGGCCGAGCTGCTGCAAAGCCGTACCGGTGAAAACCTGACCACGCTGGCGCGCCACGTCCAGGCGCTGATCGTGACGCGCGGCGCCGAAGGCTCGGTGATCCACGCAGCCGGCCAGCAGATCGACATTCCGGTTGCCCGCCCCGCCGCCATCCTCGACCCCACCGGCTGCGGCGATGCCTATCGCAGCGGCATTCTGTACGGCATCACCCACGGACTCGACTGGGAAACCTCCGGCCGCCTGGGCAGTCTCATGGGTGCCATCAAGATCGCGCAACGCGGCGGACAAAACCACCGTCCAGACCGCAATGAAATCGCCCATGCGTTTCATACCCAGTTTGGCTATCATTTTCAGTAACGACGGGAGCCCGCCATGAACAAATCATTTGCAGTCACACTCATTGCCGCGGGCGCCGTGCTGCTGGCTGGCTGCCCTGCTGGCCTGGGCGGCAAGGATTACAGCCGCGGACAGGCCCGCACCGTTCAGGAAGTTCAGATGGGTGTCGTGGAATCGGTGCGTGAAGTCACCATCGAGGGGACCAAATCCGCAGTTGGAACGGGGGCGGGCGCAATCGTTGGCGGAGTGGCTGGCAGCACAATTGGCGGCGGCCGTGGCCAGGTGGTCGGGGCAACGGTCGGCGCAGTGCTGGGCGGGCTTGGGGGTGCCGCGGCAGAGGAGACCATGACTCGCCAGCGAGGCGTGGAAATCACGGTCAGACTCGATTCGGGGCGTTTGCTGGCCATCACCCAGGCCGCAGACGAGGCGTTCCGGGCAGGTGATCGTGTACGCGTACTGACGGGGGGCGGCACGACACGCGTGTCCCGCTAGGACGACGCGCGAATCGCGTCATCGAACCGTAACCCGGGCGTCATACCGGATTAACAGCCTGTCACTAAGCTGGGCGCTTTCCTTCAATGGGAGCGCCCCCATGCTAGACGTTCGCAACAATCATCAATCCGCCCCGGCTGGCCGCTATCACGTATCCCTGGCGGTAGACGACAGCGAAATCCGCGAAGCGCAGCGTTTGCGATACACCGTGTTTGCCGAGGAAATGGGCGCGCGCCTGTCATCCATCCTGCCCGGGCACGATATCGACCTGTACGACCCGTTCTGCGACCACCTGTTGGTCCGCGAGCTCGCCACCGGAGAAGTCGTTGGCACTTATCGCATCCTGCCGCCCGATGCCGCCAAGCGCCTTGGCAGCTACTACTCCGAGCAGGAGTTCGACCTCACCCGGCTCAATTTCCTGCGCCCGCGCATGGCTGAGCTGGGGCGTTCGTGCGTACATCCTGCGCATCGCAGCGGCGCGGTCATCGCTCGCTTGTGGATGGGGCTGGCCGACTACATGACGCGCTATGGCTACGAATACATCGTCGGCTGTGCCAGCATCAGCATGGCCGATGGCGGCCACATCGCAGCAAGCGTGCATCGCCAGCTGAATGCACGTCATCTGGCGCCGATCGAATGGCACGTTACCCCGCGCTACCGGCTGCCGGTCGAGTCGCTGGACGACGGCCGGAATGCCGCACTGCCGCCGCTTATCAAAGGCTATACCAGGCTGGGCGCGATGATGTGCGGCGAACCGGCCTGGGATCCCGATTTCAATACCGCCGACCTGTTGATGCTTTTACCGATGGCTCAACTCAAACGCAGCTATGCCCGCCGCCTCATTGCCTGAGTCGTTTTACAATGCGGGCGTGATTGCCCGGTTCCCTTCCTTCCTTCGCCTCATCCTTCGCGTCAGCTTGCTGATTCCCCATCTTGCCTGGGGCGTGTTGCTGGCCGGATTGGTATTCCCGCTCCTGCGCCCTGCGCTACGCGATCGCATCATCATGGCCTGGGCACGCCGCCTGCTTCGGGTGCTGGGGGTCCGCGCCCAGACGCAAGAGGCCCCCTTGCTGCCCAGTGGCGCGCTGCTGGTGTGCAACCACGTGTCATGGCTCGATATTTATCTGATCTATGCTGCCCAGCGCGTGCATTTCGTGTCGAAATCCGAGGTGCGCGCATGGCCGGTGGCTGGCTGGCTTGCGCGTAAAACCGGAACGCTCTTTCTCGAACGCGGGCGCCGTGCCGACACCGCGCGGGTTAACAGCGAAATGCGCACACTGATGCAATCCGGTGCCTGGGTAGCGGTATTTCCGGAAGGCACCACCAGCGACGGACGCGGCCTGCGACGCTTTTTGCCGTCGCTGTTGCAGCCTGCGGTTGAATTGAACTGTCCGATCGTGCCGGCCGCCTTGTGTTATCGAACCCTGAATGGTGAATACAGCGCCGCGCCGGCCTACATCGACGAAATGAGCCTCTGGCAGAGCCTGAAACAGATCGTCAGCGAGCCCGGACTGATTGCCGAACTGCGCTTCGCCGCCCCCATCCTGCCGAACCAGCATCGACGCGAACTGGCCGCGCAGGCTGAGGCGGCAACCGCCCGCCTTTTGGGCATCAGGACTTTGGATGCCGCATTGGCGGACACTGCACGGAAAACACCTGACGATCATCCAGTCTGATCGCGGTCAACCTGCCACCCCACAGGCAGCCGGTGTCCAGCGCAACCAAATCCCGACGATTGATCAGCCCCAATGTCGACCAGTGGCCAATAATGATCGTCGTGTCTGCGCTCTTGCGTCCCGGCACGTCGAACCACGGCAGCCAGCCAGTCGGCTGTGTGCCCGGCGCGCCCTTGTGATGGAACTCCATTTCACCGTTGATGGAGCAGTAGCGCAGCCGGGTAAAAGCATTCACGATCACCCGCAAACGCTCCATTCCCTGCAAATCCGAATCCCACGCAACGGGCGTATTGCCATACATCTGGGCAAAGAAATCACGGTAATCCGCGCCCTGCAAGACCGTTTCCGCTTCGGCCGCGTATTGCATCGTATCGTCCACCGTCCAGCCCGGAAGCACGCCGGCATGCACCATCAGAAAACCGCCTTCGCGCCAGGCCAGCTTCTGCTGGCGCAGCCAGTGCAGGAGCTCATCGCGGTCGGGCGCTGCCAGCACGGCATCGAGGGTGTCGCCCTTGTGCACGCGGCCAAAGCCCTCGGCCAGCGCCAACAAGTGCAAATCGTGGTTGCCGAGTACGCTGATGGCGGCGGTGCCCAGCTGTTTGAGGAAACGCAGCACGACCAGCGAGTCCGGCCCGCGATTGACCAGATCCCCTACCAGCCAGAGCCTGTCGGCCCTGGGGTCGAATTTCACTTCATCCAGCAAACGCAACAGGGAATCCTGGCAGCCCTGAATATCGCCAATGACATAGGTGGACATATAAAATACGGTTTCTTTGCGCTGTGTTGACCCGCATCATAGCGCCCCCGCCTGAACCCTACGTGACACCTCTGCAATGAAACCCCTGATCCGACTGTTTTTCAAAACCCTGCGCCTCGTCCTGGGTCCCTTTTTATTGCTGGGCAACTGGCTCACCCAACCCAAGGGCCTCGTGCGTCCGGCAGCCGAGCAACAGGCTGTCGACGCCCGGGCACAGAACCTCGCGCTGTATCACTACCCCACCTGCCCATTCTGCATCAAGACCCGTCGCATGATGAAGCGGCTTTCGCTGAAGATCGAGTTGCGCAACGCAAAAGACGATCCCGCCCATCGCGCCACCTTGATTGCCGGCGGCGGCAAATCCCAGGTGCCCTGTCTGCTGATCGCAGACACCCAGGACCGGCAGACCTGGCTGTACGAATCGGATGCGATCAACGCCTATCTCAACCGCGAATTCGGCGACACTCCCGGCGCATGAGCCTGCTTGCCGCATTGAATCCGCCTCAGCGCGAGGCGGCGAAGTATCTTGACGGGCCCCTGCTGGTACTGGCGGGTGCCGGTTCGGGCAAGACCCGCGTCATCACCCACAAGATCGCCTACCTGATTGGCGAATGCGGCTACAAGCCGAGTTCGATCGCGGCCATCACCTTCACCAACAAGGCGGCGCGCGAGATGCAGGAGCGCGCCGCCAAACTGACCCAGAACGTCAACACCAAGGGCCTGATCGTCACCACTTTCCATTCGATGGGCCTGCGCATGCTGCGCGAAGACGCGAAGTTCGCCCAGCTGAAGCCGGCGTTTTCCATCCTCGATTCGGCTGACGCGGCCGGCATCATTTCGGAAATCCTCAAGACCACCGACAAGCAGGAAATCCGTCGCGCCGTGTCGCGCATCTCATTGTGGAAGAACGAGCTGAAGTCGCCCGCCGCCGCCCTCGCCAGCGCCGAGGACGACAACGCACGCGTCTATGCCAAAATCTACGACCGCTACGATGCCACCCTGCGCGCTTATCAAGCAGTGGATTTCGACGACCTGATCCGTCTGCCGGCCGAGTTGCTCGATACCCACGCCGAGTTGCGCGAGAAGTGGCAGAACCGGCTGCGCCACATTCTGGTGGACGAATACCAGGACACCAACGTAGCGCAATACCGCCTGCTGCAGAAGCTCACCGGCGTACGCGCCGCGTTCACCGCGGTGGGCGACGACGACCAGGCGATTTACGGCTGGCGCGGCGCCTCGGCCGACAACCTGCGCCAGTTGAGCGAAGACTACCCACACCTGCACGTGGTCAAGCTGGAGCAGAACTACCGCTCGACCATACGCATCCTCAAGGCTGCCAACAGCCTCATCGCCAACAACCCCAAGCTGTTTGAAAAGCGCCTGTGGAGCGATCTCGGTCACGGTGACGCCATCCAGGTCATGCCAACCCGCGATGACGAGCACGAGGCCGAGTCCGTGGTGATGCGTCTGCTGTCGCACAAGTTCCAGCATCGCACCGAGTGGCGTGACTATGCCATTCTGTATCGTGGCAACTACCAGGCACGCATTTTCGAGCAGGCTTTACGTAATGAAAAGGTGCCCTACCAGTTATCTGGCGGCCAATCTTTTTTTGACCGTGTCGAAATCAAGGATGTGATCGCTTACTTGCGTCTGATTGCCAACAGCGATGACGATCCAGCCTTCATTCGCGCAGTCACCACCCCCAAACGGGGCATCGGTGCCGCCACACTGGAAAAACTCGGTCAGGTTGCCGCCACGCTGCATGTCAGTCTTTTCGAGGCTGTGTTTTCTGCTGCTGCAAGTTCACAGATCGGTGATCGCCACTTGGCGCCACTGCTTGAGTTTTGTAATTTCATCAACCGGTTCGAGGCGCGCGTTGCCCGTGAGCCGGCCGGCGAAGTGCTGGATGATTTACTGAAAACCATCGGCTACGAGGCCTACCTGTTTGATCAGGACGACATGCGCGCCGCACAGAACAAGTGGGACAACGTGCTCGAGTTTTCAGCCTGGATTGCCAAAAAAGGCGAGGATGATGAGAAGGATTTGCTGCAACTCACCCAGACCATCGCATTAATCACGCTGCTGGAAGGGCGCGACGAGGCTGAGCCTGATGCGGTACGGCTATCGACGCTACACGCCGCGAAGGGACTCGAATTTGGCCATGTGTTTCTGGTCGGTGTGGAAGAGAACATCCTCCCGCATCGCGATGCGGTCGACGAAGGCCGACTGGAAGAAGAACGCCGCCTGATGTACGTCGGCGTCACCCGCGCCAAAAAATCGCTCACACTATCCTACTGTGCGCGCCGCAAGCGCGCGCGCGAGTCTGTAGCCTGCGACCCTTCGCGCTTCATTGAGGAACTGGGCGACGATGTGCGCCAACCCGATAAACCCTCAGATTCCGCCGCCAAGGCCAGCGGAAGCGACCGTCTCGCCGCCCTGAAAGCGATGCTTAATTAGCGCCCCGGAAGACATCCGCTCTTCCGGGGAAAGTCTTGCGCAATAAAAATTACAGCGTCAGGATCCACTTCGAAAGTTGCTGTGCATCTACCGGAGCAATTTTCTGTGCGGCCATCGGGATTTTACCCCACTTGTCTTTAACGCCATTCAGCATACTGTCAGCCAGCATGGCCTCAGCGGCCTTGTCGCCTTTGTATTTGGCGGAAATTTCCTTGAACGCAGGACCCATCTTCTTTTTTTCCACGTCATGACACATCATGCACTTGCTCTTGGCGGCAAGTTCAAGACTGGCATGCGCCGGGGCAAAGCAAAGCGGCAAGGTAATCGCAATCAGAGCAACAAATGGCTTCATTTTGATTCTCCATTCAAATAAGCGGACAAGGACATCCTTAGATTATTGTATTTGAGCCTTGGGCTTTTGTCAGTATGACAAATTGTCGCAGCCTTGCAAAAGAAAAAGGGACGCCATCGGGCGTCCCTTTTCATCTGGTCGAAATCGATCAGTTGACCTTGGGGTCCAGTTCGCCCTTGTCGTAGCGTTTCTGCATGTCTTCCAGGCTGAAGACCTTCTTGATCTTGCTGGCCTGGCCGGCTGCGCCGAAGGCTTCGTAACGCGCCTTGCAGATGTCGCTCATGCCTTTGGTGGCTTCCTTGAGGAACTTGCGCGGGTCGAAGTTGGACTTGTTTTCGGCCAGGTGCTTGCGGACGGCACCGGTGGACGCCATGCGCAGGTCGGTGTCGATGTTGACCTTGCGCACGCCGTTCTTGATGCCTTCGACGATTTCACTGACCGGCACGCCGTAGGTCTGGCCCATGTCGCCGCCGTAGCTGTTGATGATGGCGAGCCAGTCTTCCGGCACGGAAGACGATCCGTGCATCACCAGGTGCACGTTGGGAATGCGCTCGTGGATTTCCTTGACGCGGTCGATGCGCAGCACCTTGCCGGTGGGCTTCTGGGTGAATTTGTAGGCGCCGTGGGAGGTGCCGATGGCGATGGCCAGGGCATCGACCTTGGTCTTGGCGACGAAGTCAGCGGCTTCGTTGGGGTCGGTCAGCAGGGCGGAATGGTCCAGCACGCCTTCGGCTCCGTGGCCGTCTTCCTCGCCGGCCTTGCCGGTTTCAAGCGAGCCCAGGCAACCCAGTTCGCCTTCGACCGAAACGCCACAAGCGTGCGCCAGCTCGGCGACCTTGCGGGTGGTGTCGACGTTGTATTCGTAGGTCGACGGGGTTTTGCCGTCTTCCATCAGCGAGCCGTCCATCATCACCGAGCTGAAGCCGGACTGGATGGAGCGGAAGCAGATGGCGGGGGACGCACCGTGGTCCTGGTGCATGCAGACCGGGATGTGCGGATACATTTCGATCGCGGCCAGGATGAGGTGGCGCAGGAAGGGTTCTCCGGCATAGGAACGGGCGCCGGCGGAGCCTTGCAGGATCACCGGGGAATCCACAGCGGCGGCAGCCTGCATGATGGCATGCACCTGTTCCATGTTGTTGACATTGAACGCGGGCAGGCCATAGCCGTTTTCGGCGGCATGGTCGAGCAGTTGACGAAGGGAAATCAGGGCCATTTACACTCTCCTAGGTTAAAAATATGCAGCTAGCTGTTGCTTGCGGAATCAGGTTTTCTTCGAGTCGCCCACACGGACGATCTTCATGGTATTGGTGCCGCCCGACTGGCCGATCGGCTCGCCGATGGTCAGCAGGATCAGATCGCCGTCACGCACCGCGCCACGGCGCCGCAGCTCTTCTTCGGCTTCCGCCAGCAGGTCATCGCGCTCCTTGCTGCCGGTTTTCAGGTTGATTGGGTAAACGCCACGGAAAAGCGTGACTTTTCTACGGGTTTGCACCTCGGGTGTCAAGGCGTAGATCGGCACCCGGGTCGACAGACGGCTCATCCACAAACAGGTGTTGCCCGACTCGGTCAGCGCGGCGATGGCCTTGATATTGAGATGCACCGAGGTGAACACCGCCGACATCGCAATCGCCTCGTCGGGGCGCAAAAAGCTGTGGTCCAGCCGCGCGCCGGAGAAGTCGGGCTCGGCTTCCTTTTCGGCTTCCAGGCACACACGGTCCATCGCCTGGATCGCCTCGACCGGGAACTGGCCGGCCGCGGTTTCCGCCGACAGCATCACCGCGTCGGTGCCGTCGAGCACCGCGTTGGCGACGTCGGACACCTCAGCACGGGTCGGGATCGGGCTGGAAATCATCGACTCCATCATCTGCGTCGCCGTGATCACCACCTTGTTGCGTTCGATCGCCATGCGGATCATGCGCTTCTGCAGTGCGGGCACCGCGGCGTCGCCAACTTCCACGCCGAGATCGCCGCGCGCCACCATGATGGCGTCGGAGGCTTCGAGAATTTCTTCCAGATGCTCGATCGCTTCGGTGCGCTCGATCTTGGCGATCAACTGACTTTTGCCGCCTGCAGCCTGCAGCAATTCACGCGCTTTCTGCATGTCGGCGCCGGAGCGCGGGAACGAAACCGCCAGATAATCCGCATTCAACGCCGCGGCGGTCTTGATGTCCTCGATGTCCTTTTCGGTCAGCGCGGCGGCCGACAAGCCGCCGCCCTTGCGGTTGATGCCCTTATTGTTGGACAGCACGCCGCCCTGCACCACCTTGCAGATGATTTCAGTGCCCTTGACTTCTTCCACCCAAAACTCAATACGGCCGTCGTCCAGCAACAGGGTCACGCCGCGCTTCACATCGTTCGGCAGCTCCTTGTAGTCGAGGCCGACACGGGTCTGGTCGCCCAGCACGCAGGCGGCGTCGAGAATGAAGACATCGTCCTTGGCCAGCGTGATCTTGCCGTCCTTGAATTTTCCGATGCGGATTTTCGGGCCCTGCAGGTCGACCAGCACGCCCACAGCACGGCCGCGCGCGCGCGCCAGCGAGCGCACCAGTTCGGCGCGGTCGATGTGATCCTGCGCCGTGCCGTGTGAAAAGTTGAGGCGCACCACATCCAGGCCGGCTTCCATCATCCGGTCCAGGGTTTTGGCATCGGAACAGGCGGGGCCGAGGGTGGCGACGATTTTGGTTCTGCGAATCATATTGGTTCAGTCGAGAGTGGAGAGTGGTGAGCCGAGAGCGGGGAGGCCTTTGCTCTCGGCTCTCGGCTCTCGACTCTCTGCTGGCAGCTTAGCCTGCCGCGCGCTCCTCCAGAATCGCCACAGCGGGTAGAACCTTGCCTTCCAGGTATTCGAGGAAGGCGCCGCCGGCGGTGGAAATGTAGCTCACCTTGTCGTAGATGTCGTATTTCTGGATCGCGGCGATGGTGTCGCCGCCGCCGGCCAGGGTGAAGGCATTGGTATTGGCAATCGCCATGGCGATGGTCTTGGTGCCTTCGCCGAACTGGTCGAACTCGAACACGCCGACCGGGCCGTTCCACACCACGGTACCAGCCTTCATGATGATGTCGGCGAGTTCCTGCGCGCTCTTCGGGCCGATGTCGAAAATCATGTCGTCGTCTTCGACGTCGCCGGCATCCTTCAGCACGGCAGGTTCATTGGCGTCGAATTTCTTGCCGCACACCACGTCGACTGCGATCGGGATGATGGCGCCACGGGCGGTCATCTTCTCGATCAGCGCCTGGGCGGTCGGCACCAGATCGTCTTCGCACAGCGATTTGCCGACGTTCTTGCCGGTGGCCTTGAGGAAGGTGTTGGCGATGCCGCCGCCAACCACCAGTTGTTCGCATTTTTCCGACAGCGCTTCCAGCACGGTCAGCTTGGTCGACACCTTGGAGCCGCCGACGATGGCGACCATCGGGCGGGCCGGGTTGGCCAGCGCCTTTTCCAGCGCGTCAAGTTCTTCGGTCAGCAGAATGCCGGCCGCGGCGGTCGGGGCGAACTTGGCGATGCCGTGGGTCGAGGCTTCGGCGCGGTGCGCGGTACCGAACGCGTCCATCACGAACACGTCGCACAGCGCGGCGTATTTCTTCGCGGTCTCGTCGACGTTCTTTTTCTCGCCCTTGTTGACGCGGCAGTTTTCCAGCACCACCAGTTCGCCGTCAGCGACGTCGAAGCCGCCGTTGGTCCATTCACGGATCAGGCGGATGTTCTTGCCAAGCTTCTGCGCGATGACGTCGACCACCGGTTTCAGCGAATCGTCTTCCTTGAACTCGCCTTCGGTGGGACGGCCGAGGTGGGAGGTAACCATCACCTTGGCGCCGGCCTTGAGGCAATGCTCGATGGTGCGCATCGACGCGGTGATGCGGGCATCGGAGGTGACCTTGCCGTCCTTGACCGGGACGTTCATGTCGGCGCGGATGAACACGCGCTTGCCTGCCAGATCGAGATCGGTGACGCGGATAAATGCCATGGTTGCTTCTCCTGAAAGTAAGGTTTAAGGGTTGGCGCGGGGTTTAACCACGCCAGACCTTAAAGCTCACAACTGATGGGCTGAGAGCCGAGAGCCGAGAGTGCGTCTGGCTCTCCACTCTCGACTCTCCGCTCTCGGCTAACTCACTTGGCCACGTGCTCGACCAGACGCAGCATGTTGCAGGTGTAGCCGTACTCGTTGTCGTACCAGGACACGACCTTGACGAAGGTGTCGTCCAGCGCGATGCCCGCATCGACGTCAAACGTCGACGGTGCGCTGTTGCCGACGAAATCGGTGGAGACCACTTTCTCTTCGGTGTAGCCCAGCACGCCCTTCATGGCGCCGGCGGAGGCGGCCTTCATGGCGGCGCAGATGTCGGCGTAGGTGGCGGGCTTGTTCAACTCGACAGTCAGGTCAACCACCGAGACGTCGGAGGTGGGAACGCGGAAAGCCATACCGGTCAGCTTGCCCTTCAGTTCCGGCAGCACCACGCCGACGGCCTTGGCAGCGCCGGTGGACGACGGAATGATGTTTTCCAGAATGCCGCGGCCGCCGCGCCAGTCTTTGGAAGACGGGCCGTCGACGGTTTTTTGCGTGGCGGTAGCCGCGTGAACGGTGGTCATCAGGCCGCGCTTGATGCCCCAGTTGTCGTTCAACACCTTGGCCACCGGAGCCAGGCAGTTGGTGGTGCAGGACGCAGCCGAAACAATCGCTTCGCCAGCGTAGGTGGTGTGGTTCACGCCGTAGACGAACATCGGGGTGGAATCCTTGGCGGGAGCCGATTGAACCACTTTCTTCGCGCCGGCCTTGATNNGCTTCGCAGGATTCGGTGGTCAGGAAGAAGCCGGTGCAGTCGATCACGAGGTCGGCGCCCACTTCGTTCCACTTCAGGTTGGAAGGATCGCGCTCGGCGGTCAGGCGAATTTTCTTGCCGTTCACGACCATGTTGCCGCCATCGACAGCGATGTCGCCGTTGAAACGGCCATGCACCGAGTCGTACTTCAGCATGTAAGCCAGATAGTCGGGGTCGAGCAGGTCGTTGATCGCCACGATCTCGATGCCGGGGAAGTCCTTCGCCACAGCGCGGAACACCATGCGGCCGATGCGGCCAAAACCGTTAATACCAACTTTGATTGCCATTTGCAGCTCCTAAGGTTAAGAAATTATTTTTATCCGCGAAGGACGCGAAGGGTCGCAAAGAAAAACTTCGCGCTTCTTCGCGTCCTTCGCGGAAACAGGTTTTTACAGAACGCCCTTGACCGCGGCCACAACCGCCTCGGTGGTGATGCCGAAGTGCTTGTACAACGCCGGTGCCGGGGCGGATTCGCCGAAGCTGTCGATGCCGATCACGGCGCCTTCCAGGCCGACGTACTTGCGCCAGAAGTCGGTGACACCGGCTTCCACCGCGACGCGCGGCAGGCCTTTCGGCAGCACGCTGGCCTTGTAGGCGGCGTCCTGACGATCGAAGCTGTTGGTCGACGGCATCGATACCACGCGCACCGCAATGCCTTCGGCGGCCAGGGCTTCCTGAGCTTTCACGGCCAACTCGACTTCGGAGCCGGTGGCGATGATGACCGCCTTGGCGCCAGCAGCCTCTTTCAGCACATAGCCGCCCTTGACGATGTTGGCCAGCGTAGCCTCGTCGCGCGCCATGAACGGCAGGTTCTGGCGGCTGAGGATGTGGCAGGTGGGGCCGTCGGTGCGCTCGACCGAATGCACCCAGCCGACCAGCGTTTCCACGGTGTCGCACGGACGCCAGACGTCGATATTGGGGATCATGCGCAGGGTGGCGGTCTGCTCCACCGGCTGGTGGGTCGGGCCGTCTTCGCCGAGGCCGATGGAGTCGTGCGTGAACACGTGGATCACGCGCTGCTTCATCAGCGCGGCCATGCGGATGGCGTTGCGCGAGTACTCGGAGAACATCAGGAAAGTGCCGCCGAACGGCAGCAGACCGCCGTGCAGCGCCATGCCGTTCATGATCGCGGCCATGCCGAATTCGCGCACGCCGTAGCTGATGTAGTTGCCGGGGTTGCCGTGACGCACCGGATGGCAGCCTTCCCAGTTGGTCAGGTTGGAACCGGTGAGGTCGGCCGAACCGCCGAGGAACTCGGGCAGCGCGGAGGCCAGCGCGTTGATCGCGATTTGCGATGCCTTGCGGGTGGCGACGGTTTCAGCCTTGGTGTTGATCGCGGCCAGCTTCTCGGCAACGTGCGCCTTCCAGTTGGCAGGCAGTTCGCCCTTCATGCGGCGCTCGAACTCGGCCGCCTCTTTCGGGTAAACGGCCTTGTACTCGGCGAATTTGTTGTTCCACAGCGTTTCCAGTCCCTGACCCTTGGTCTTGGCATCCCAGCCGGCGTAGATGTCGGCGGGCACTTCGAACGCGGGGTGGTTCCAGCCAATGTGCTTGCGGGTGGCCTCGATTTCGGCGTGACCCAGCGCGGCGCCATGCACATCGTGGGTGCCTTCCTTGTTGGGCGAGCCCTTGCCGATGATGGTCTTGCAGCAGATCAGGGTAGGCTTGTCGCTGCTGGCCTTGGCTTTCTGGATGGCGGCTTCGAGCGCCACCACGTCATGGCCGTCGACACCGGCGATGACATTCCAGCCGTAGGCTTCGAAGCGCTTGGCGGTGTCGTCGGTGTACCAGTGTTCGATGTGGCCGTCGATCGAGATGCCGTTGTCGTCCCAGAAGGCGATCAGCTTGTTCAGCTTC
This sequence comes from Thiobacillus denitrificans, assembly GCA_002424845.1. Lineage (GTDB taxonomy): Bacteria > Pseudomonadota > Gammaproteobacteria > Burkholderiales > Thiobacillaceae > Thiobacillus > Thiobacillus denitrificans_F. The sequence goes on from DILD01000060.1 coordinate 23,434, forward strand.
CAGGTGCCGGCCAGCGCGCAGGCTTCGTGCGAAATGCCTTCCATCATGCAGCCGTCGCCCATGAACACATAGGTATGGTGGTCGACGATGGCGTGGTCGGGCTTGTTGAATTCGTTGGCGAGGATCTTTTCCGCCATCGCCATGCCGACGGCATTGGTGATGCCCTGGCCGAGCGGGCCGGTGGTGGTTTCCACGCCGGGCGCGTAGCCGTACTCAGGATGGCCCGGAGTCTTCGAGTGCAGCTGGCGGAACTGCTTGAGGTCGTCCATCGACAGGTCGTAGCCGGTCAGATGCAGCAGCGAATAGATCAGCATCGAGCCATGGCCGTTCGACAGCACGAAGCGGTCGCGATCCGCCCACTTGGGGTTGGTGGGATTGTGGCGCATGTGGTGATTCCACAGCGTTTCAGCGATTTCCGCCATGCCCATGGGGGCGCCGGGGTGGCCGGATTTGGCTTTTTCGACTGCATCCATCGCGAGCGCGCGGATAGCATTGGCCAGGTCATTACGGGTTGGCATTGCGTTCCCTTCAGCTAAGTAAAAAACGGTCGCACGCCCACCCACGAAAGCCGTCGTACAGCGGCAGCTTGGGCAGGATATGCAAAAACCTTGATTATCCGCCAGCAAGGCAGGCTTCCGCAAGCCACGCCCTCTACGGGGAAAAGGACTGCCGCGACAATGGGTTAGACCGCCATCCTCAAGCAATGCCTCAGTGCGCGGGCACTAAAATCTTTTTATTTGTCCGGTGTGGCGGCTTATGCGCCCGCCGCTTTCAGCCAGTCTCGCCACAGTTTGAACAGTTCTGGGCTGGCCGAGGCCACCACCGAACGCTCCCACACATTGGCGATATCGAAATTGCCTGACAGGCTGGCCAACTGCCCGCCCGCCTCCTCCAGGATCAGGGCACCGGCCGCGTAATCCCACAGCTTCTGCCCTCCGTGCACGTAGATATCGAAGCGCCCGGCCGCCGTATAACACCAGTCAAGTGTAGAAGCCCCGAAATTACGCTGCGAAGCATAGGGCGGCCATGATGCCAGCCGCCCGGCAAGCTCGCGGTTGATGCGCTTCATTTCCACCCCGGCAAGTGCACGCTTGAGCTCGCTGGCAGGCGGACGAAGCGGCAAGGGGGTGCCATTGAGGTGCGCCCCCCCACCACGCACGGCGCTGAACATTTCATCGGCAATCGGATCGTAGATCACGCCGAGCTGGCGTTCGCCCTTGTAGAGATAGGCCACCGACACGGCAAAATACGGCACCCCGGCGACGAAATTGGAGGTGCCGTCGATCGGATCGACACACCACAAACCATCTCGTCCCGCATCCCATGCCTCGTGCTGCTGCCGCTCGGTCATTTCCTCACCCAGCACCGGCACGTCCTTGATCTGCGGCAATGCCGCCTCCAGCGCGGCCTGAGTCTCGGAATCCGCCTCAGTGAACAGACTGCCATCCAGCTTGTGGCTGTGCGCCACCTTGAGAAAACGCGGGGTCACCTCGCGTTGCGCGACTTCGCGAACCAGTGCCTTGACTTCTTCAAGCATGGTCAGGTGCGCACACAATAACAGTAGACAAATTCCTGATCCTGACCCGATGGGGTGTGATGGATCTCAGTCTCATGGCGCAACAAACGGAAATCCCCACCGAACTCGGCGTGCAACGCATCCGGCGCGTAGCGCACCACATCCAGTCCCGAGCATTGCAACGGTCCGCCCGGACCAAAGGCCGCGACGATCACGTGGCCGCCGGGTTTCACACTTTTCAGCACCTGATCGACATAGCGCGCGCGGTCGCACGGGTCGGTCAGAAAATGAAACACCGCCCGGTCATGCCACACGTCGTAGCCTGCAGCAGGCAATTCAGTCCGAATAATGTCGGCCGCCACCCACCGTACCGACTGCGCACGCGCGCCGAGTCGCGCCCGGCAGGCCGCCAGCGCCGGTTCGGCGAGATCAAGCACGGTCAGGTTGCGATAGCCGGCGTCGAGCAGGTTGTCCACCAGCACCGAGGCACCGCCACCTACGTCGATAACCCGTGCATCCTGGCCGGCACAATGCTCGATCAGGCGCAGCGACGACCCGGCATACGGCTGAAACCAGCTGACTTCATCAACCGCCCTGTTGCGGTAAACCTTTTCCCAGTGTTGCCGGCGGTCAACCATGCCACGTCTCCTTCCACTTGATCGAGCAGCCCATGCCGGGAATCTGCCCGGCAGGACCGCGCTGGGTGTCGGCGATTTCCTTCATCGCCTCGAACAGATCGCGGCGCACGCCCTCGGGCGCGGCTTCCTTCCGCGACGCATCGAAGCGGCCACGATACTGCAGCTCGAAATCACGATTGAAGCCAAAAAAATCCGGGGTACACACCGCACCGTAGGCTTTCGCCACCGCCTGCGTTTCATCGATCACGTAGGGGAAGGGAAAGCTTAATTCAGCCGCCAGCCTTTTCATATTGTCGAACGAATCCTCAGCATAATCGGTCGGATCGTTCGACATGATGGCGATGGCGTGAATGCCGTGCTCCCGGAGTTCAGTCAGGTCGCGCACCAGCCGTGGGCGGATCGCCTTCACGTAAGGGCAATGGTTGCAGATGAACATCACCAG
>DILD01000060.1:26053-26269 GCA_002424845.1 Thiobacillus denitrificans
CGACGCCGGGCAGGCTGAAGTCGGGCGCTTTCCAGCCGAAATCACACACAGGGGTAGCAAGGGAAACCATGACGCGCTCCACAAAATTTCCGGGCAACGCCGGCATAATACCAACATGTCAGCAGCCCGCTTCTATCTTGGACAACCCCTCGCCCCGGGCGGACGCCTCAGCCTGCCCCCCGGCCCGGCGCGCCATGCCGCGCGCGCGCTACGGCT
>DILD01000008.1 GCA_002424845.1 Thiobacillus denitrificans
TTCGCCGTCTGCCGGGCCTGGTGGCTGACGGCCGCGACATGGGCACGGTGGTCTTCACCGACGCGGTGGCCAAGGTTTTTCTTACGGCCAGCGCCGAGGCGCGCGCCGAACGCCGATATAAGCAGTTGATCGAAAAGGGGAACTCTGCTAATCTCGCCGCCCTTGTTGCCGATATGCAGGCGCGCGATGCGCGCGACACGGCCCGTGCCGTGGCGCCGCTGAAACCCGCAGCCGATGCGCTGCTGCTCGATACGACCCATATGGATATCGCGTCGGCGGTGCAGGCGGTGCTGGCGCACTACGCTTTATGCCAGGCTCGCAGCCAACAAGATAATTGATGTCCCGTGTCAGTCCTGCGCCCGCAGGCTGACGATGTGCAACTAACCCCGTCCTCACCGACGGACTGAAGGTTTTAATGTCTACTGCTACCGCTACTTCCGCTCCCGATTCCATGGAAAGCTTTGCCGCCCTGTTCGAGGAATCCCTCGTTCACCAGGAAATGCGCCAGGGTGAAGTCATCACCGCCGAAATCATCGGCATCGACCACAATTTCGTGACGGTGAATGCCGGCCTCAAGTCCGAGAGCCTGATTCCCCTTGAAGAATTCAAGAACGACCTGGGCGAAATCGAAGCCAATATTGGCGATTTCGTGTCGGTCGCCATCGAGTCGATCGAAGACGGCTTCGGCGCCACCAAGCTGTCGCGCGAGCGTGCCAAGAAGCTGGCCGCCTGGCTGGATCTGGAAGCCGCGATGAACGAAGGCCGGATCGTCACCGGCATGGTGCAGGGCAAGGTCAAGGGCGGTTTGACGGTGCTGGTGGGCGGCCTGCGTGCCTTCCTGCCGGGCTCGCTGGTGGATATGCGTCCGGTCAAGGACACCACCCCGTTCGAATACAAGGAAATGGAATTCAAGGTCATCAAGCTCGACCGCAAGCGCAACAACGTGGTGGTGTCGCGTCGTGCCGTGCTGGAAGAGACCATGGGCGCCGACCGTGAAGCCATGATGGAGAACCTGAAGGAAGGCTCCATCGTCAAGGGCGTGGTCAAGAACATCACCGACTACGGCGCGTTCGTGGATCTGGGCGGCATCGACGGCCTGCTGCACATCACCGACATGGCCTGGCGCCGCGTCAAGCACCCGTCCGAAGTGGTGCAGGTTGGTCAGGAACTGGAAGCCAAGATCCTGCGCTACGACACCGAGAAGAACCGCGTTTCGCTCGGTATCAAGCAGCTGGGTGACGATCCGTGGGTTGGCATCGCACGCCGCTACCCGCAGGGCACCCGCATGTTCGGCAAGGTCGCCAACCTGACCGACTACGGCGCGTTCGTCGAAATCGAGGAAGGCATCGAAGGCCTGGTGCACGTCTCCGAAATGGACTGGACCAACAAGAACGTCAGCCCCTCCAAGATCGTGCAGCTGGGCGACGAAGTCGAAGTCATGGTGCTCGACATCGACGAAGACAAGCGCCGTATCTCGCTCGGCATGAAGCAGTGCAAGTCGAACCCGTGGGAAGATTTCTCGATGAACCACAAGAAGGGCGACAAGGTCGGCGGCGCGATCAAGTCGATCACCGACTTCGGCGTGTTCATCGGCCTGCCGGGCGGCATCGATGGTCTGGTTCACCTGTCCGACCTGTCGTGGAACGTTCCTGGCGAAGAAGCCGTGCGTAATTTCCGCAAGGGCCAGGACGTGGAAGCCGTGGTGCTGGGCATCGACCTCGAACGCGAGCGCATTTCGCTCGGCATCAAGCAGCTCGAAGGCGATCCGCTGACCAGCTTCGCGACCGGCCACGAGAAGGGCAGCATCGTCAAGGGCACCATCAAGACCGTGGAAGCCAAGGGTGCCACCGTTCAGCTGGACAGCGACATGGAAGGCTACCTGCGTGCATCCGAAGTCTCGCGTGACCGCGTGGAAGACATGCGCAGCCACTACAAGGAAGGCGACGAAATCGAAGCCATGATCATCAACGTCGATCGCAAGAACCGTGTGATCAACCTGTCGATCAAGGCCAAGGACATGACCGAGCAGGATTCCGCAATGAAGAAATTCACTGCCGAATCCGCTGCGGCTGCCAGCGGCTCGACCAACCTCGGCGCGTTGTTGAAGGCCAAGCTCGACAACAAGAACGCCGAGTAATCCATGACCAAGTCCGAGCTGATTGCTCAACTGGCGGCACGGCATTCGCAATTTTCGGTTGCGGATATCGAGCTGGCAGTGAAAACCATCCTCGATGCGCTGGCGAAGAATCTGTCACGCGGCGAGCGCATTGAAATTCGCGGTTTTGGCAGCTTCAGCCTGAGTTTCCGCCCCGCCCGTGTCGGGCGCAATCCCAAGACGGGCGAGCGGGTTCAGGTTCCGGCCAAGTATGTGCCGCATTTCAAGGCGGGCAAGGAGTTGCGCGACCGGGTGGATTTTCCGGGTTGAGCCGATTGCAGGACCCGTCGTCATTGAGAACAGCGCCTTAGGGCGCTGTTCTTTTTTCGGGCAGGGCGCATGCCCGATTCTTGGGCGATTGGCTGCGCGCAGGTAGAATGAACGGGTCTCCTTAGCGCACAATCATGAAAAATCTCACGCACTATCTGGGCTTGGCGGCAAAAGTTCTGGTGTTCCTGCTGGTGTTGGGTTTTGCGCTCAAAAACAGCCATGCCGTGACCTTTTATGCCTATATGGGTTACCTGTGGCAGGCGCCCCTGATTGTCATGCTGGGGCTGGCGTTTGTGCTGGGTGCAATGACCGGCCTGCTGGCCCTGCTGCCGACTTTGTTCAGGCTGCGGCGCGAGGCGTCAAGGAAGCCGCAGCCGGTCGAGACTGACCCCGCCACTCACATCGAAGCTGTCTAGTCATGGAATTCGAAGTCTGGTGGCTGCTGGCGTTCCCCCTGTTTTTTGTGCTGGGCTGGCTGGCGGCGCGGGTGGATATCCGTCAGGTGGTGACCGAGTCACGTGTGCTCCCCAACTCCTATTTTCGTGGCCTGAATTTTCTGCTCAATGAGCAGCCAGACAAGGCGATCGAGGCTTTTCTCGAAGTCGTCAAACTCGAACCCGAGACCATCGATCTGCACTTTGCACTGGGTGGGCTGTTCCGCCGCCGCGGTGAACTCGAGCGCGCCATTCGCATGCATGAAAACCTGCTGGAGCGCGAAGGGCTGGCGGAAGAGCAGCGTCTGCGTGCGATGAGCGAACTGGGACAGGATTACCTCAAGGCCGGCTTGCTCGATCGTGCCGAGCAGGTGTTCGGCAAGCTGCTGGAGACCGCGCAGCACGGCCAGGCGCGTACGTTTTTGCTGGAAATCTACGTCCAGGAGAAGGATTGGCAGAAGGCCATCGATGCGGCGCGTCTGCTGGAAAAGGACACCAGCAAGCCGCTCAATGCCGATATCGCCCACTTCCACTGCGAGCTGGCGCTGCTGGAGTCGGCGAAGGGTCATCCCGATGCCGCGGCAGCGCATCTGCAGCAGGCGCTCTCGGCCAACCGCCAGTCGGTGCGCGCCAATCTGATGGCGGGTGATCTCGATGCCGCCGCCGGTCAGCATGAGGCGGCGATTGCCGACTGGCGTCTGGTCGAGACGCAGAGCGCGGCGCATATGGCGCTGGTGGTGGAGCGGGTGCTTGGCAGCTATCGTCAGCTGGGACGGCTGGCTGACGGCGTGCAATGGCTGCGTGCGCTGCATGCCCGGCAACCGTCGCAGGACGTGTTCAATGCCCTGTATCTCGCCGTATCCGAGGCCGAAGGCGCGGCCGCAGCCAGCCAGCTGGCGCGTGAGGAGCTACGCCGCAACCCCAGCCTGCGCACGCTGGATCGCCTGCTGGAAGCGCAGCTCATCAATGCCGAGCCTGATGAACGCGAGCTGCTGCAGGTGGAAAAAACGCTGGTGGCCTCGCATAGCCAGCGCATGATGCGCTACCAGTGCGGCAGCTGCGGATTCAAGGCCAAGCAGTTTTTCTGGCGTTGCCCGGCGTGTGGTCGATGGGACAGCTTCGACCCTGAACGCCGCGAGGGCGAAGGCTAGAGGGCCAGGATTAGGGGATCGGGGAATAAAGGGCAGGGATGACACACAAGATAATCGTGGCGCTGGATTTTCCGGATGCGGCCTCTGCGCTCGCACTCGTGGCGCGGCTGGATCCTTCGCTGTGCCGACTCAAGGTGGGCAAGGAGCTGTTTACTGTGGCCGGGCCAGAGTTGGTGCGCGTGCTGGTGGCACGTGGCTTCGAGGTCTTTCTCGATCTGAAGTTTCACGACATTCCCAATACGGTAGCGGCGGCGTGCCGCGCGGCGGCGGGGCTGGGCGTGTGGATGCTCAACGTCCATGCTTCGGGCGGCCGCCGCATGATGACGGCGGCACAGGAAGCGCTTGCGGACCTGCCCAATCGGCCGCTGCTGATTGCGGTGACGGTGCTGACCAGCATGAGTGCCGATGATCTGGCTGAAGTCGGCGTTGCCGATGCGCCTGCGGATCAGGTATTGCGACTGGCGCGCCTGACGCAGCAATGTAAACTCGATGGCGTCGTCTGCTCGGCCCAGGAGGCCGCGTTGCTGCGTGCAGATCTGGGCGCGGCATTTCGCCTGGTGACGCCGGGCATTCGACCGGCTGGGGCCGAAGCGGGCGACCAGCGTCGCGTGATGACGCCGTCGGAAGCTTTGCGTGCCGGCGCGACCGATCTGGTGATCGGGCGCCCGATCACGGCCGTGCCCGATCCGCTGGCTGCGCTCAAACAGATTCAGACCGACATACAAAATACCTAGGGAAGAAGACGCTGTGAAAATTACCGTGATCGGCACAGGCTATGTTGGCCTGGTGACAGGAACCTGCCTGGCAGAGGTTGGCAATGACGTGCTGTGTCTCGATCTTGATCCGAACAAGATCGAAACGCTGAAAGCCGGCGGTATCCCGATTTACGAGCCCGGGCTGGAAGACATGGTCAAGCGTAACGTCGCCGCCGGTCGCCTGCATTTCACCACCGACATCGAGGAATCCGTGGCTTTCGGCCAGATCCAGTTCATCGCCGTCGGCACCCCGCCCGACGAGGACGGTTCGGCCGACCTGCAATACGTGGTGACCGCCGCACGCAACATCGGCCGTCACATGACGGATTACAAACTGGTGGTCGACAAATCCACCGTGCCGGTGGGCACCGCCGACAAGGTGCGTGCCGCGCTCGCGGAAGAACTGGCCAGGCGCGGTGAGGCGATCGAATTCAACGTCGCGTCCAACCCCGAGTTTCTGAAAGAAGGCGCTGCGGTGGACGACTTCATGAAGCCCGACCGCATCGTCATCGGCACCGACAGCGAGCACACCACCCAGCTGCTGCGCCAACTGTATGCGCCGTTCCAGCGCAACCACGACCGCCTGACTGTGATGGACGTGAAGAGCGCCGAGCTCACCAAGTACGCCGCCAACGCCATGCTGGCGACGCGCATTTCCTTCATGAACGAACTCGCCGTGCTGGCCGAAAAACTCGGCGCCGACATCGAGCAGGTGCGTCACGGCATCGGCTCCGACCCGCGCATCGGCTACCACTTCCTGTACGCCGGTTGCGGCTACGGCGGCTCGTGCTTCCCCAAGGACGTGCAGGCGCTGCGCCGCACTGCGCAGGAAAACGGCATTCCGCTGCGCGTGCTCGATGCGGTGGAGGACGCCAACGAGGCACAGAAGCAGATCCTGGTCGACAAGCTGACCGCACGCTTCGGCAAGGACCTGAAAGGCAAGCGTTTCGCCATGTGGGGGCTGGCGTTCAAGCCGAACACCGACGACATGCGCGAGGCGCCCAGCCGCAGCATGCTGGAAGCGCTGTGGGCGATGGGCGCGAGCGTGTCGGCCTACGACCCGGCGGCGATGGAAGAAACCCGCCGCATCTACGGTGAGCGTGCCGACCTGCTGCTGGTCGACAGCCCGATGGATGCGCTGAAAGGCGCCGATGCATTGCTGATCGTCACCGAATGGAAGGTATTCCGCAGCCCCAATTTCGACACCATGAAGGCGTTGCTGAAAACGCCGCTGGTGTTTGACGGCCGCAATCTCTACGAGCCGCAGGCGATGCGCGAGATGGGCTTCGATTATCAGCCGATCGGACGCCAGTAGCATGTACAAGACCATCGAAGACTGCGTTGGCAATACCCCGCTGGTGCGCTTGAAGCGCATGCCCGGCGCGACGTCGAACACCGTTCTGGTCAAGCTCGAAGGCAACAACCCGGCGGGTTCGGTGAAGGACCGTCCGGCGCTGTCGATGATTGAGCGTGCCGAGGCGCGCGGTGAGATCAAGCCGGGCGATACCCTGATCGAAGCGACCAGCGGCAACACCGGGATTGCGCTGGCGATGGCGGCCGCCATGCGCGGCTACAAGATGATCCTGATCATGCCCGAGCACCTGTCGATCGAGCGGCGCCAGAGCATGCGCGCCTTCGGCGCCGAGCTGCAACTGGTGAGTAAGGAAGCCGGCATGGAAGGCGCACGCGATCTTGCGGTCGAACTGGAAAAGCAGGGGGTCGGCAAGGTCCTCGACCAGTTCGCCAACCCCGACAATCCGGAGGCGCACTACCGCAGCACCGGCCCGGAAATCTGGCGCGACACGCAGGGTAAGATCACCCACTTCGTTTCCAGCATGGGCACCACCGGCACCATCATGGGCTGCTCGCGCTATCTCAAGGAACAGAACCCTAATATCCAGATCATCGGTGTGCAGCCCACCGAAGGCGCGCAGATTCCCGGCATCCGTAAATGGCCGGAAGAATATGTGCCGTCAATCTGCGACCCCAGCCGCGTCGACCGCATGATCTACGTCAGCCAGGAAGACGCCGAGGAAACCACGCGCCGGCTGGCACGCGAGGAGGGCATCTTCGCCGGAATCTCGTCCGGCGGCGCACTGTGGGCGGCATTGCAGCTGTCGAAGGAAGTCGAGAACGCAGTGATCGTTTCCATCGTCTGCGACCGCGGCGACCGTTATCTTTCCACTGGAATTTTCCCGGCCTGATGGCCAAGGCCAAGACCCAGTACACCTGCACCGAGTGCGGCGGCAGCTCGCCCAAGTGGCAGGGCCAGTGCCCGGCCTGCGGGGCGTGGAACACGCTGGTGGAAACCGTGGTCGAGAAGGCGGCGGCGAGCCGCTTCCAGTCGCTGGCCTCTTCAAGCGAAGTGAAGTCGCTGGCCGAAGTCGAGGCGGTCGAGGACGAGCGCATCCCTACTGGCATCATTGAACTCGACCGCGTCCTGGGCGGCGGCATCGTCCGCGGCGGCGTGGTGCTGATCGGCGGC
>DILD01000021.1:0-3873 GCA_002424845.1 Thiobacillus denitrificans
CGCCTATGGTCTGGCCATTACGCCCAGTGAAGGTCAACACCGGAGCTCCGACCCCACGCCATTCGCCCAGAACAGGCGACAAATTGGCCGCGTTGGCGGTTGTTTTGGTGGAAAATCGCTGCGCGATTTTGATGTCGCGTTGCAGGGTGGGCCCGAGGGCCATCGGCAGCGAGGACATCAGCGCCTGGGTTTGCATATAGGTGTCAGAGGCCAGTGCGAAGCCCATGCTGCGCCAGATGGCTCTGGCCGCTTCATCCGCTTCGGCTACGGCATCCGGACTGGGGAAAAGCAGCACCTGATGGTACAGACGCAATGCACCTCCCCCCTCGTCGTAGGCGTCCTGCAACAATTTCCAGTCCGCCGCCCGCTTGCTCACGTCCGGTAGCGCTTTCCCCATCGGACTTTCCGAAACCTGAATCGCCCGAGCCGTTTTCATCTGCGTCAGATTCTTGTGCTCGTCGTAATTCAGAATCTGCGCCCCCATGGTGATGAGGAAGGGGCAGGGGTAGCCCATGGATCCCTTATTGGCATCCCCCAACATGCTGGCGACTTGATGCAGGTCGAACTGCTTCGGATAACCTTGCGCCGAATGCGCACGCACACAGACCGCATCCCCGTCTGGCGAGCGCAGGATGATGCCGAGCCGGCCCACCGAGGCCACGGTGTCACGGGTAATCATCTGGTAGCGCAATGCCTGTCCGTCGTCATAGCAGACCGGATCGGCTGAATGTTGTGCGGGACTCAACATGGTGCGCACCCAGGCCATGAGATCCTCCGCCCCCCAGACTCGCTCGAACTGGTAATACGTCTTGAGTTTGGATACCTGGGCATCACGCAAGGCGATGATGCGTTCCAGCGTGCGGTATTCCACATCCTTCACCGGCATCGTGACAGACAGCAGCACCCGGTAGCGTCGCATCACGCTCGGGCGCGAACTGACGGGCGGAACGATGGATGCCTTACGGTAATGGGCGGAACGCTCGGCCGTCATTCGCGCGATCAATGACCGCTGGGCGTCGTCCTGCAGCAATTCGGGGCGCACCACCTTCTTAAAATCGTTCAGAAAGGCATCAATGTCCGGGCTTCCCCACAACTGAACCTGCACCCCAACTCCGGCTGGCATGTCCCGATAGATTTCCTGAATCAGGCGCGCCATGTCGTCTGTAGCGCCTGTCTGCGGGTTCATTTCGATGGCGTAGCCAATCGCCTCGATGCTGCCTTCTGCCTCGCCCTCAATGGCGAATAGTTTCTCGGTCTCCCAATACCCCGTCCAGGGCATGAGATCAGAGAAGCGGTTGTAGTCCTGCCGCGTGGTGAAGTGGTTCTCGTCCGCCACCGGGGATGGCGTCGCAAGTTCGTCCTCACGCGTCAGCCACGATTTGAGCGAAACAAAAGGTTGCGCCAGCGCGGACATCATGGATTCCCCCCCCCCTGACCCGATACGCCGGGTATCACGGCCGCGGCTTCTGGCCGCTCCTCATCTGACTTTTCCTTATCCCTGAGCGGGAACACCGGCTTGTACGCGTCACGAATCTGCTGATGGTTGGTTTCGATCAACCACTTTCCCTGGTGGACCACGGTGTAGAGATAGTGCTGATCGTGCAGATCGCCGTCCGTATCCTCCCAAGGTGCGATCCATACACGCAGCACCAACGGCGCCATGCGAATCGGATCGCCGCTATTCGGCGTCGCCAGGTCGCGCGGGGAGAAATAGCCAGGAAGCGGCATTGCCGCGTTATCCTTTGAATCCTTGCTGCCAGCATCCTGAGAAGGTTTATCCTGGGGTTTCGGTTGTTGCTGCCCCGGCAAGACCTCGGCCAGCGAGTTCGCGTAAATGCCGGAAACCGACGTGCAGATCACCCCATCGGGGGCTTTGCAAGCCAGTTCCGACTTCGAGCCAGAGAGTCCGGAGAATGAAGAACAACCCGCGCTCATCAAGGTCACGGCGGCGAGCGATAGATGCGCTATCTTCATTGTGTGCCTCCCTGAACATTGGCTGCGACAGGCTTCTTCACGGCATCCAGCCAGGCGGAAATTCGCGCGGCAGCCGTAGCTCCCGGCATGGTTCGGCCATCACTAGCCACCAGGAATGGCGTACCGCTGATCCCCAACTTCTCAGCCAGAGGCAGCACCGCTTGATGCGGCGCTTCACAGCCCTTGGTCTTTTTGGGGACCTTGCCCTCAAGCATCAGTGCGGACCAGGCGGCCGAGCGATCCTTGCTGCACCAGACCGCATCGGCCTTCGCGCGCGAATCAGGATGAAGCTGCTCCAGTGGCATGAGGAAGGTGTAGACCGTCACGTCATCCACTTTCGCCAGCTCCTGCTCCAGCTTCTTGCAGTACGGACAGTCCGGATCTGAGAACACGGCGAGCGCCCGCCGACCCTGGCCATGCACGCTCTTGATCGCGTGTTGCAGCGGGAGTGAGGCGAAATCGACAGCAGGTGACGTCGGCTCCGCAACCTCGGCTTCGGAGGTGATGTCCTCCTGCTTCTCCATGTCGAACATGCGCCCAAAAATGAAATACCGCCCCGACTCTTCCACGAAAGCGACATTGCGGCCCATCACGACTTCGTAGATGCCCGGCAGTGGGGTGGGGGAAATCTTTCCGAAGCGTGTCTTCGGGTACATCAGCCGGAGATTGCGCTGGACCGCGATCTGATCGTTCGCACGTGCAGCTCCACCGGCATCCGTCACGGCCGTAGCTGCGGCTTCAGTAATCACGTTTTGAGGAGGCAGAACGGTGTTTTCTTTCACATCCTGAGCTAGCGCAAATCCTGGCATGCAGGACAGAATCAACAGTTGGGATAACAGGGTTTTCATTTGGGTTTGGGGTCTCATGTTCTTTACCGCCTCTCGATACTCTGGCCGCGCGTCAGCACCACGTCGACCACGCGGCCGCCGTCCACTTCAATCACTGGAAAAACCTGTTCGGCCAGCTTGATGTAATACTTCGAGAGCTGTGACATCGCGCTTCCAACGCCGGATGCAAGTCCAGCCTGCAACTCCTTGCCGTCCGTCACCGTGCTGGTGGAACCCAGCGGTGAGGTCGATACAGTGCTCGAAGATTCCCTGAACGCTTGCCCGATGCCTGAGCCAATCCCCGCGAGAAAGGCATTCGCCAGCGCCTGTCCCTGCTTGGAAACCAGTCTTCCGCGCATCCCGGCCTTGCCATCCTCACCGGCCACATACCCTTTAAGCGATACGTCGACCGCCCCGCCTTTCTGGTCGATGCACGACAGACGATCCGTCCTGATATAAGCACGCTCAGAAGATATGTCGCCGTAGCCATTGGCCGTGACCACGCAATCCTTCATGTCGGCCATGTAGCGATTGGGCAACTGGGCTGGATCGAGCACCCGCATCAGAATCGGATGCGGATTGTTTTGTGCCTGTCCACCGGTCGGCGCATCGAGACCCGCCAGTAACACCACGCGCATGAACGTCCCGGCAGGAAGATAGTTCTCAGCCGATGCCTTCTCTTCCTTAGCTGGGGCGGACGACATGCCGGCGGCTTGTGGCTGCGCCTGCTGTATGGCAGGCGCAGCCACCGTCGAATCGGAAACTTCGAGCGTGAACGCGCGCTTCATCACGGGCTGCATCGGCGCATTCGGATCCATGCCAGGCTGTGCGAACTGCCCAGGCCTTCCAGGAGGCGGTGGGGGAGGGGGCGGCAATGCCGCCGAACCCATGGGTTGCAGCGGGCGTAAATTCCCGCCGGGCTGTATTGCCGCTGCTGGGGGAGGCATCGGCACTTCGTTGATTCCCGCTCTGGCGGTGCCTTGCATGGATCCACCACTACTTTGTGGGATATTCACCATGTTCTGCTTGATCGCAGCGATTTCCTTGTTCAGCGCCTCGATCTTTGATGCTT
>DILD01000021.1:4080-4548 GCA_002424845.1 Thiobacillus denitrificans
CGCCATTACCGCACCCCCTCGTTCCGTTTCACCACGAAGACCTGGGTGCTGCGACCCGGCTCAACGGTCAAGTCGCGCACCGACACAGCCAGCACGCCTTTTTTGTAGAACTCCTGTTCGGCGACCCGAACCGGGGCGTCGCTGACGTTGAACAGGCGATACCGTTCACCCACCAGTGAATGTCCGGTTAGAACATGCTCCAACGCAAAACGGGAGCCTTTCCAGAGGCGGATTTCCTCCCAGGTCTTCTTCACCTCCAGGCCTTCCGGCAAACCTTCACCTGCCAATGCCTGGATCATTTTCTTGATCGCCTGCTGGTAACTGGCGGCACGCTCAATCTCGCCAGGCTTGGCTGCAACGGAAACAGGGACAGCCATTTCCTTGATTACGATTGTTTCCCCTGGAATATCATGGGGCTGCAACACCAGCGTGTAGGTTCTCCCGCTTTGACTGAACACAAACACTCCG
>DILD01000007.1:0-164 GCA_002424845.1 Thiobacillus denitrificans
CCATCAAGATTGGCCTGGCGTCGCCGGAGAAAATCCGCTCCTGGTCGTTCGGCGAAGTGAAAAAGCCGGAGACCATCAACTATCGGACCTTCAAGCCGGAGCGCGACGGTCTGTTCTGTGCCAAGATTTTCGGTCCGGTCAAGGATTACGAATGTTTGTGCGGC
>DILD01000007.1:272-1155 GCA_002424845.1 Thiobacillus denitrificans
ATCTGGTTCCTGAAGTCGCTGCCGTCGCGTCTGGGCATGGTGCTCGACATGACGCTGCGCGACATCGAGCGCGTGCTCTACTTCGAAGGCTTCGTGGTGGTCGAGCCCGGCATGACGCCGCTCAACCGTGGCCAGCTGCTGACCGAAGAAGACTACCTCTCCAAGCTCGAAGAATACGGCGATGAATTCAAGGCGCTGATGGGGGCGGAAGCGGTGCGCGAATTGCTGCGCTCGCTCAACCTTCACGCCGAGGTGGAAACCCTGCATGCGGAAATCGGCAAGACCGGTTCCGACACCAAACTGAAGAAGCTGTCGAAGCGCCTGAAGATCCTCGAAGGCTTCCAGAAATCGGGCATCAAGCCCGAATGGATGATCCTCGAAGTGCTGCCGGTGCTGCCGCCCGAACTGCGTCCGCTGGTGCCGCTGGACGGCGGCCGCTTCGCCACCTCCGACCTGAACGACCTGTATCGCCGCGTCATCAACCGCAACAACCGTCTGAAGCGTCTGCTGGAGCTGAAGGCCCCGGAAATCATCGTGCGCAACGAAAAGCGCATGCTGCAGGAAGCGGTGGATTCGCTGCTCGACAACGGCCGTCGCGGCAAGGCGATGACCGGCGCCAACAAGCGTCCGCTGAAGTCGCTGGCCGACATGATCAAGGGCAAAAGCGGTCGTTTCCGTCAGAACCTGCTGGGCAAGCGCGTCGACTACTCCGGCCGTTCCGTCATCGTGGTGGGTCCGGCGCTGAAGCTGCATCAGTGCGGCCTGCCGAAGAAGATGGCGCTGGAGCTGTTCAAGCCTTTCATCTTCAACCGCCTCGAAGTGCTGGGGCTGGCGACCACGATCAAGGCCGCCAAGAAAATGGTGGAAGACGAAGAGCCGATCG
>DILD01000007.1:1167-7332 GCA_002424845.1 Thiobacillus denitrificans
AGCACCCGGTGATGCTGAACCGCGCGCCGACGCTGCACCGCCTGGGCATTCAGGCGTTCGAGCCGGTACTGATCGAAGGCAAGGCGATCCAGCTGCATCCGCTGGTGTGCGCGGCGTTCAACGCCGACTTCGACGGCGACCAGATGGCCGTCCACGTGCCGCTGTCGCTGGAAGCGCAGACCGAAGCCCGTACACTGATGCTGGCGTCGAACAACGTACTGTCGCCCGCCAACGGCGAGCCCATTATCGTGCCGTCGCAGGATATCGTGCTGGGCCTGTATTACATGACACGCGAGAAAATCAACGCCAAGGGCGAGGGCATGCTGTTTGCCGATGTCACCGAGGCTCGCCGTGCCTATGACAACCGTGAAGCCGAGTTGCACGCACGGGTGACGGTGCGCATCAAGGAAGTGACGCTGGACGAGAACAAGAAGCGTGTCGAGACGATCAAGCGGGTGGAAACTACGCTCGGCCGCTCACTGCTGTCCGAAATCCTGCCGCCCGGCCTGCCGTTCAGCTTCGTCGACAAGGCGCTGAAAAAGAAGGAGATATCGAAGCTGATCAATGCCAGCTTCCGTCGCTGCGGTCTGCGCGAAACGGTGATCTTCGCCGACAAGCTGATGTATACCGGTTTCACCTTCGCCACCCGTGCGGGCATGTCGATCGCCATCAAGGACATGCTGATCCCGAATGAAAAGGGCCAGATCCTGGGTGCCGCCGAAGCCGAAGTGAAAGAAATCGAATCGCAGTACACCTCGGGTCTGGTGACCCAGGGCGAGCGCTACAACAAGGTGGTCGACATCTGGGGCCGCGCCGGTGACGCCGTGGCCAAGGCCATGATGGCGCAGCTGGGCGGCGAGAAGGTCATCGACCGCCACGGCAAGGAGGTCACTCAGGAATCGTTCAACGCGATCTACATGATGGCCGACTCCGGCGCGCGCGGTTCCGCTGCGCAGATTCGTCAGCTGGCCGGCATGCGCGGCCTGATGGCGAAGCCGGACGGCTCTATCATCGAAACCCCGATCACGGCGAACTTCCGTGAAGGCCTGAACATGCTGCAGTACTTCATCTCGACCCACGGTGCGCGTAAGGGTCTGGCCGATACCGCTCTGAAAACCGCGAACTCCGGCTACCNNTACCTGACGCGCCGTCTGGTCGACGTGACGCAGGATCTGGTTGTGGTCGAAGACGATTGCGGCACCAAGAACGGTCTGGTGGTGAAGGCGCTGGTCGAAGGCGGCGAAGTGGTCGAAGCGCTGCGCGAGCGGATTCTCGGTCGCGTGGCTGCCAGCGACATCATCCATCCTGAAACCCAGGAAACCGTATTCGAAGCGGGCACCCTGCTGGTGGAAGACGTGGTCGACACCATCGAATCGTTCGGCATCGACGAAGTCAAAGTACGCACCCCGCTGACCTGCGAAACGCGCTACGGCCTGTGCGGCAAGTGCTACGGCCGCGACCTCGGCCGTGGTTACATGGTCAACGTGGGCGAAGCGGTCGGCGTGATCGCCGCGCAGTCGATCGGCGAGCCGGGTACCCAGCTCACCATGCGGACGTTCCACATCGGCGGTGCGGCATCTCGGGCAGCGGCAGCCAGCCAGCTCGAAGCCAAGTCGAACGGCACGGTGCAATACACCGCCACCATGCGCTACGTGACCAATGCACGCAAGGAACTGATCGCAATTTCTCGCAGCGGTGAAATGATCATTGCTGACGACAGTGGGCGTGAACGTGAACGCCAGAAGGTCCCCTACGGTGCGACACTGATGGTGACCGATGGGGCGAAAATCAAGGCCGGCGCCGTGCTGGCGACCTGGGACCCGCATACCCGCCCCATCATCACCGAGTACGCCGGCCGCATCCGCTTCGAGAACATCGAAGAAGGCGTTACCGTGGCCAAGCAGCTCGACGATGTGACTGGTCTGTCCACTTTGGTGGTCATCGATCCCAAGCGCAAGGCCAGCGGCGCTGGCAAAGGCCTGCGTCCGCAGGTCAAGCTGCTGGATGAAACCGGTAGTGAACTCAAGCTGGCGGGAACCGATACTCTGGTCAATATCACCTTCCAGATTGGCTCCATCATCACCGTGAAGGATGGCCAGGACGTGGCGGTGGGTGATGTGATCGCGCGTATCCCCCAGGAAACCTCGAAGACCCGTGACATTACCGGTGGTCTGCCGCGCGTGGCTGAGCTGTTCGAAGCGCGTTCGCCGAAAGATGCTGGCGTATTGGCGGAAGTTACCGGCACGGTTTCCTTCGGCAAGGACACCAAGGGCAAGCAGCGTCTGGTCATCACTGATCTGGACGGCGTGGCGCACGAGTACCTGATCACCAAGGAAAAACACGTGACGGCACACGATGGTCAGATCGTCCAGAAGGGCGAAGTGATTGTCGACGGGCCGGTCGATCCACACGACATCCTGAAGCTGCGGGGCGTGGAAGCACTGGCGCGTTACATCACCGACGAGGTGCAGGACGTGTATCGCCTGCAGGGCGTGAAGATCAACGACAAGCACATCGAGGTCATCGTACGCCAGATGCTGCGCCGCGTTGTGGTCGTGGATCCGGGCAACACCGGTCTCATCCCCGGCGAGCAGGTCGAGCGCTCGGAAGTGCTGCAGATCAACGACGACATGGCGGCTGCCGGCAAGGAGCCTGCGACCTACGATCCGATTCTGCTCGGTATCACCAAGGCGTCGTTGTCGACCGATTCCTTCATTTCGGCGGCTTCTTTCCAAGAAACCACACGCGTGCTCACCGAAGCGGCCATCATGGGCAAGCGGGACGAGTTGCGTGGCCTGAAGGAAAACGTCATTGTCGGCCGCTTGATTCCGGCCGGCAGCGGTTTGGCCTACCACAATACCCGGCGCCGTCAGGCTGCCGGGGAAGACCTTGGCGCCGAACATCTGATCGAAGGCGGGGAAGTCAATCCCGCCGAGGATCAGGAAGTGGCTTGACAGGGAGAAGGGTCTCCCCTAGAATCACGCGTCTTTTTCCGGCCATAGCGTTGCCGGAAAGCGCAGGACTCTAGCTCGGGACGGCGCGCAGCCGTCCCGCTTGTTTTAGAAACAATACGCTCACCTTAATTTTTCGGAATTTTTGACATGCCAACGATTAACCAGCTGATCCGCAAGCCGCGTCAGGCGCCGGTGGAAAAGAGCAAGGTTCCGGCCTTGAAGGCCTGCCCGCAACGCCGCGGCGTGTGTACCCGTGTGTACACCACGACGCCTAAAAAACCGAACTCCGCCTTGCGTAAGGTCTGCAAGGTCAAGCTCACCAGCGGCTTTGAGGTCATTAGCTACATCGGCGGTGAAGGTCACAACCTGCAGGAGCACTCGGTAGTGCTGGTGCGCGGCGGCCGGGTCAAGGATTTGCCGGGTGTGCGTTACCACACCGTGCGCGGCAGCCTGGATACCGCGGGTGTCAAAGATCGTAAGCAGTCGCGCTCGAAGTACGGCGCCAAGCGCCCGAAAAAAGCCTAATTAGAGAGAGACAGGAATATGCCCCGTCGTCGCGAAGTCCCCAAACGTGAAATCCTGCCTGATCCGAAATTCGGCAATCAGGAAGTTTCGAAATTCATGAACGTCGTCATGTCCAGCGGCAAAAAGTCCGTCGCTGAGCGCATCGTCTATGGCGCGTTTGAGCAGATCGTCCAGAAATCCGGCAAGGATCCGCTGGAAGTGTTCGGCGTTGCGCTGAACAACGCCCGTCCGTTGGTCGAGGTGAAGAGCCGTCGCGTCGGTGGTGCCAACTACCAAGTGCCGGTCGAAGTGCGCTCGAGTCGTCGTACCGCGCTGGCCATGCGCTGGCTGAAGGATGCGGCACGCAAGCGTGGCGAAAAGTCCATGGGTGCCCGTCTGGCGGGCGAGCTGCTGGATGCGGCCGAAGGCCGTGGCGGCGCAGTGAAGAAACGTGAAGAAGTGCATCGTATGGCTGAAGCCAACAAGGCCTTCTCGCATTTCCGCTTCTAAACCCAACGAATTGATTGGCAGGTAATTAACGTGGCACGCAATACTCCTATCGAGCGCTATCGCAATATCGGCATTTCGGCCCATATTGACGCTGGCAAAACCACCACCACCGAGCGCGTCCTGTTCTATACGGGTGTGTCGCACAAAATCGGCGAAGTTCATGATGGCGCGGCTACCATGGACTGGATGGAGCAGGAGCAGGAGCGTGGCATTACGATTACCTCGGCTGCGACCACGTGTTTCTGGAAGGGGATGGACGGCAAGTTCCCCGAGCACCGCATCAACATCATTGATACCCCGGGGCACGTCGACTTCACCATTGAGGTGGAGCGTTCCATGCGTGTGCTGGATGGTGCTTGCATGGTGTATTGCGCGGTGGGTGGTGTTCAGCCGCAGTCCGAGACTGTGTGGCGTCAGGCCAACAAGTACCGCGTGCCGCGTCTGGCCTTCGTCAACAAGATGGACCGTTCCGGTGCCGACTTCTTCAAGGTCTACGATCAGATGCGCTTGCGTCTGAAGGCCAACCCGGTGCCGATCCAGGTGCCGATCGGCGCCGAAGAGAAATTCGAGGGTGTGGTCGACCTCGTCAAGATGAAGGCGATTTACTGGGATGAAGCCAGCCAGGGCATGAAGTTCGATCTGCGCGACATTCCCGCGGAGCTGCTCGAGACCTGCAAGAAATGGCGCGAAGCCATGCTGGAAGCCGCTGCGGAGTCGTCCGAAGAGATGATGAACAAATACCTCGAAGAGGGCGACCTCTCCGAGGAGGACGTTATCAAGGGGCTGCGTGCGCGCACCATCGCCAGCGAAATTGTGCCGATGATGTGTGGCAGCGCGTTCAAGAACAAGGGTGTGCAAGCCATGCTCGACAAGGTGGTCGAGTTGATGCCGGCGCCGACTGAT
The DNA here is from genome assembly GCA_002424845.1 of Thiobacillus denitrificans. Classification (GTDB taxonomy): domain Bacteria; phylum Pseudomonadota; class Gammaproteobacteria; order Burkholderiales; family Thiobacillaceae; genus Thiobacillus; species Thiobacillus denitrificans_F. The sequence goes on from DILD01000007.1 coordinate 6,039, forward strand.
GTTCCCGCGGTCAAGGGCGAGCTGGATGACGGCAGCGAAGGCGAACGCCTGTCTTCCGACGATGAAAAGTTTTCCGCCCTGGCGTTCAAGGTTGCGACCGACCCCTATGTGGGCCAACTGATTTTCTTCCGCGTGTATTCCGGGGTGGTCAAGTCTGGCGACACCATTTACAACCCGGTCAAGGGCCGCAAGGAACGTCTGGGTCGTATTCTGCAGATGCATGCCAACCAGCGTGAGGAAATCAAGGAAGTGCGCGCGGGCGACATTGCTGCGGCGGTCGGTCTCAAGGATGTCACGACCGGTGATACGCTGTGCGATGTGGCTTCCCCGATTACGCTTGAGCGCATGGTTTTCCCCGAGCCGGTGATTCACGTCGCTGTCGAGCCGAAGACCAAGGCCGATCAGGAAAAAATGGGCATTGCCCTGGGCCGTCTGGCGCAGGAAGACCCGTCTTTCCGCGTGCGTACCGACGAGGAATCCGGCCAGACGATCATGTCCGGCATGGGTGAATTGCACCTCGAGATTCTGGTTGACCGCATGCGCCGCGAATTCGGTGTTGAGGCCAACGTCGGCGCGCCGCAGGTGGCTTATCGTGAGGCGATCAAGAAGGAAGTCGAGCAGGAAGGCAAGCACGCCAAGCAGTCGGGCGGTAAGGGTCAGTATGGTCACGTCTGGATCAAGATGGGCCCGAACGAGCCTGGCAAGGGCTTTGAGTTCATTGACGCCATCAAGGGCGGCACGGTGCCGCGGGAATATATTCCCGCAGTGGAAAAGGGCTTGAAAGAAGCCCTGACCAATGGCGTGCTGGCAGGTTTCCCTGTGGTGGACGTCAAAGTCACCTTGTTTGATGGCTCCTACCATGATGTCGACTCGTCCGAACTGGCATTCAAGCTGGCGGCGATTCTGGCTTTCAAGGACGGTATGCGTAAGGCAAGCCCGATCCTGCTTGAGCCGATGATGGCCGTGGAAGTGGAAACGCCGGAAGACTATATGGGTGATGTGATGGGCGACCTGAACCGCCGCCGCGGCATCATTCAGGGCATGGAAGATGCGGCTGGCGTCAAGCTGGTCAAGGCCGAGGTGCCGCTGGCCGAGATGTTCGGCTACTCCACCGATCTGCGTTCCATGTCGCAAGGGCGTGCCACTTACTCGATGGAATTCAAGCACTACACCGAGGCGCCGAAGAGCGTTGCGGAAGCTGTGATTGCCAAGAAGTAATCAAGCCGCGAACGCTTTCAACAGATTATTTGATTTATAGGGTACAGAGACATGGCTAAGGAAAAGTTCGAGCGGA
>DILD01000041.1:0-6742 GCA_002424845.1 Thiobacillus denitrificans
CAGGCCGCCAGCACGCCGAACAGCAGCAGGCCGACCGCCAGCCCCTGTGCCAGCCCGACCAGCGCACGCCGGGCGATGTCGGGCCCATGTTCGTCGGCGTGCGTCAGGTGCACCCCGCCATATTGCAGACGCGGGTGGTCGCGCACGGTTTTTCCGTCGCGCTGAACGAATTCCTTGGCATAGAGCTGCANNTCGCCAGCGGTGCCGAATAGGTTTTCTCCTGCCGCGTGCGCAGCCCGCTTACCAGCGCATCGAACACCGACAGCACCTCGACCGAATACTGCGGCGCGTCGGCCGGACTGTCGGCCAGCCTTTCCCGATAATGCAGCGAATCGAGCAGGCCGATCACCACGAACACACCGAGCACCAGTGCAGCGCCCATCGTCATCGGGCGCTGCGCCACGGCACGCCATGGCACCCGCAGGTGCTCGTGGCGGCGGATGAACCAGGCCAGCGCCAGCACGCCGGCCAGCAGCGCGAAAATCAGCGCATCGGTCCACAGGATCACCGGCATGATGTTGATTGCCCCGGCGTTCATTGCAGCCTTACCCGCGGATCGACCCACGAATACGAAATGTCGGTGAGGATAAGGCCGATGATGTAGAGGAAGGAGCCGAGGAACACCATCGCGCGCACCACCGCGAAGTCCTGCGCCTGGATCGCATCGATGGTGTAGCTGCCCAGGCCCGGAATGCCGAAGAAGGATTCGGTAATCAGGCTGCCCATGAACAGCAGCGGCAGCACCACCACCACGCCAGTAAGGATGGGGATCATGCCGTTCTTCAGCACATGGCGGAACAGCACGCGCACCTCGGAGAGTCCCTTGGCGCGCGCGGTACGCACGTAGTCCTTGCCGATTTCCTCGAGGAAAATGGTGCGATACCAGCGTGAACCGCTGCCGATGCCCGCCACCACGCTGACCAGCACCGGCAGCAGGATGAAGCGGAGGCCGTCGATGCCGCCGGCGAAGCCCGAGATCGGCAGCAGGTTCCACAACTTGGCGATGAAATACTGTCCCGCGATGATGTAGAAAAGCCCCGAAATCGACATCAGCACCACGCACAGCACCACACCCCACAGATCGAGGTAGCTACTTCGGAAGAACACCATCAGCAAGGCGAAGGTGATGTTGACCAGAAGGCCGATGACGAACACCGGCAATGCGATCGCCAGGCTCGGTCCCATGCGTGTCTTGATTTCGTTGCCGATGTCGCGGCCGTCGTCGCCCTTGCCGAATTCGAAGACGAACATCGCCGCCGAGTGCCGGAAGAAAATCGTGTCGGTGAACTGTGCGCTGCCTTTCGCCTCGACGTTCAGCAACAGCGGCTTGTCGTAGCCGTGCTCGACCTTCCAGCGCTCGATCGCTTCCGGTGTCACGTGCTTGGCGCCGAGCTGCAGCCGCGCCATGTCGTCTGGCGTATTGACAACGAAGAACAGCGCGAAGGTCAGCAGGTTGACCCCGATCAGGATCGGGATCGCATACAGCAGGCGGCGCAGGACATAGGCGCCCATCAGGCAGTTTTCCTTTCATGCCGCCGCCATGCAATCGCCGCCGGCGCGATGACGGCGGCCAGCGCGGCTACCAGCAGGATGATTGGCCACAGCACCGGCCGGTTCCATTCCTCGCGCCGGGCCTCGCGCAGCCTGGGGTCGATACGCCGGTATTTCAAGGTGTTATTCGCCATCAGGTTGGGCTTCACGTTTTGCACCCAGCCATGACGCAGGCCGAAGGATTTGGGGTAGTAGGCGAAGATCCACGGCGCGTCGCGGCGCACGATCTCCAGCATCTGGTCGATGATCGCCTGGCGCGCCGGGCCGTTGTCCATGTCCTTCATGCGTTCGAACAGGCGGTTGAATTCCGGGTTGTCGTAATTAGCCGCGTTTTCGCCGCCGGCTCCCACTTTTTTATTGGGGCCATACAGCAGGAACAGAAAATTTTCCGGATCGGGATAGTCGGCGTTCCAGCCCCACTCGAACAACTGCGCGTTGCCCTTGCGGATCTTGTCCTGGAAGCGGTTGTAGTCGGTGCCGCGCACCACCAGTTGCACGTTGAGCTTGTCGAGCTGCTTCTTCATCCAGTCCAGCCGCGACTTGGCATCGGGTCCGCTCGCCATGGTGTCGAAATACAGAACCAAGGGCTCGCCTGTCTTCACATGGCGGCCGTTTGGGTAGCCCGCCTCGGCCAGCAGCTTTTTCGCGGCATCTATGGGGCGTCGCACGATCTGACCGGCATGCGCTTCATACACATACGGATTCAACCCCACCAGGCCTTCGACATAACCGAACAGCCCGGGCGGAATGGGACCCTGCGCCGGTATGCCGCGGCCGTTGAGGAAAATCGAAATAAATTCGTCATAGTCGAAGGCAATCGACAGCGCCTGCCGCAGTTTCTGGCGATCTCCGCTCAGCCCCCCCACCACCGGATCGAGCATGTTGAATCCCACATACCAGAGCGAGGCCTCCACGGCGGTAATGAGGTGAATATCCTGGTTGCGCATGCTGTCGGTCAGCTGCGGATCGCCACCGGCCGAAAACTGCACCGCTTGGTCGAAGCTGTCGGAGCTGATGCCGGAGCTGTCGTAATAGCCCTGCAAAAACTTGCTCCAGTAGGGAATGGTTTCCTTTTCCAGGCTGAATACAGCTTGGTCGATAAAGGGCAAGAGCTTGTCGGCATCAACCAGCAATCCGCTCCGGCGATCTTCGTCGCTGCCTTCCGTCGGATACAGCTCGCCATGAAAATGTGGGTTCTTCTTCAGCACCATGCGGCGGTTGGGGTCGTTCTCGGCCAGATAAAAGGGACCGGTGCCGACCGGTTGCCAGTCGAGCGTAAGGTTCCGGTCGGCCATGCCGGGCTGAGCATAAAAAGCCTCGGCTTCCCACGGCACGGGGGCGAAGAACGGCATCGCCAGCCAGTAGATGAACTGCGGGTACTTGCCTTTGATGCGCAGGCGGTAGGAGTAGCGGTCCACCACCTCGGCGCCGGCAAGCGGGTAATCGTCAAGATTCAGCACCACGCCGGGAGTGTCCTTGGCTGCTTGCTCAAGCGCCGCACCCAGTTCCTTCAACCCCACGATGTGCTCGCTCATCAGACCGAAGATGGGTGAACTGAGCCTGGGGTTGGCCAGCCGCTTGATCTGGTACACATAGTCGGCCGCAACCAGCTCGCGCGTGCCGGTGTGCCCAAAATCACCGATACGGGTTTGACGGGCGATATCGGCCGCCGTAAGCGCGTGGTAACGATAGCGCCCGGCTTCGTCCTGGGCAAACGCCGGGTGAGGCTGGTAGCGGATGCCTGGACGGATGCGGACTTCGTACACACTCTCGGCTATCTGCGCAGCAGGTGCTGCGTCCGGCAATGCGTGGCCTGCGGCATCCACATAGCGGGGTTTCGGTACACGCTCCGCTGTCAGCGGAATCAGCGTATAAGGACGCTTGAGAAAATGGTATTGCAACGGTGGTTCGTAGATCTGACCCGTGAACTCGACTTCATTGGAACTGTAGGATCGTGCCGGATCGAGATGCTTGGGACGCGCAGAAAAGGCGCTGTAAAGCGCGTTGGCCTCGGGATCGCTTCCCGGATAAGGATTGTTCCAGCTATCGGAGCAGCCTGCGAGAAAGGCCAAGCCCATCCCCAGCAGAAGTGACCCTGATAAAATCGACCGCATGCGCGCCATGCCGCAAGTGTACCCAAGCACGTGGCCAGCGTCAGCCGTTATAATCGCCTAAACCACAACTCTTCTGGATCATCATGGGATTTCTTGCAGGCAAGCGTTTGCTCATCACCGGTGTCATTTCCAACCGCTCAATCGCCTACGGTATCGCTGCGGCATGCAAGCGCGAGGGCGCTGAACTCGCATTCACCTACCAAAACGATCGGATCAAGGATCGCGTGACCGAGTTCGCCCAGGAATTCGGCTCTGATCTGGTGTTCCCGTGCGACGTTGGCAGCGACGAAGAAATCGAGGCGCTGTTTGCCGAACTGGGCAAGCACTGGGACGGCCTGGACGGCCTGGTGCATTCCGTCGCGTTTGCACCGAAATCAGCCTTGACCGGCGATTACCTCTCCGCAGTCACCCGGGAAAACTTCCGAATTGCCCACGACATCAGCTCATACAGCTTTGCAGCGCTGGCCAAGGCTGCGCTGCCGCTGATGGAGGGCCGTCAGGCTGCGCTACTGACCCTGTCCTATCTGGGTGCGGTGCGCTCCGTGCCCAACTACAACGTCATGGGACTGGCCAAGGCCAGCCTCGAATCCGGCGTGTACTACATGGCGCAAAGCCTGGGACCAAAAGGCATTCGCGTCAACGCGATTTCGGCCGGCCCGATCAAGACCCTGGCCGCCAGCGGCATTGCCAATTTCGGCGAGAAGCTCGACATCGTTGCCAAGAACGCGCCGCTGCGCCGCAATGTGACCATCGAGGAAGTCGGCAACGCGGCAGCTTTCATGCTCTCCGACCTCGCTTCCGGCATTACCGGCGAAATCACCTACGTCGATGCCGGATTCAATTCCACCGCAGGTGCCGAATCCGAGTAATTCAGGGCGACTCGCCATAAAAAACGCGCCTTGAAGGCGCGTTTTTTATTTAAGGCTTGAAATCAATCTGCCTTTGGAGCCTATCGATCCTCGATTGCGTTAGATTTGATCTTGACTCCCTGCCCGGCAGTGATCAGCGCGATCATCGCCTGCATGTCCGCACGCTGCTGGGCCTGTGTCAGGCCAGACTGAAGGGATGCCTGCAGCATGGGATCCACCGAAGAAACCTCAAGCACCCGACTCACACGCACGATGCGATAGGTTCCATCGGGGCGGGCAAAGCCCGTGTAAGCCGGAAGTTTATTTGCGTCAAGCCGGAATACTGCCTTGATCGCATCCGCGTCAAGTTCGCTTGAGGGCTGACGCTCCACCACCTTGAAAGCCGACCACTTCGCGTCCAGTTCATCACCTTGTGCATAAGACCGAACGAGCGCTTGTCCTTTTTGCGCGAGCAAGCGTGCCGTTTGTTCAGCGCGCAAGCGCGTTTCTATCACGGCCGACACATCCGCAAGGGGACGCAGCCGTGCAGGGCGATGCTCAGCCACCCGTGCCGCGACCAGCATGCCAGGCTGAATCTCGATTGCTTCGGTGTTTTCACCGGACTTGATCGATTGCTGGCTGAACAGCGCAGCGGACAAGCTCGCATGGTTGAATGGAGGCGGAGCATTTCCGGCGCTAAACCAGCCGCTTTGCCGTACGGTGAGCTTGGCGGCTACTGCGGCAGGCTGCAAAGAGGCCGCGTTTTCATACACCAGATTGCTGAAATTGTCGGCCAGATCGGCAAAAACGCCTTGTGCCTGCTGCTTGCGCAATTCCTCCACGATCACACCGCGAACTTCGGCAAGCGATTTCGTCTGTGCAGGCTCCACCCTGTCCAGCCGAATGATGTGAAAGCCGAAATCACTTTCAACCGGGCCCCGGATTTCATTCCGCCTCATGCTGAAAACCGCGTCTTCGAAAGGCTTCACCATCATGCCTCGACCAAAGCTGCCAAGACGCCCGTCCTGGGCAGCCGAGCCGGGATCCTGCGACTGGCTGCGTGCCAGTTCTGCAAAACGCTCCGGTGATTTCTGCAGCACCTGATACAGCTGCGCCGCTTTGGCTTTCGCCTTCTCGCGCGTTGCCGCGTCGGCCGATTGATCAGCCGCAATCAGGATATGGCTGGCACTACGCATTTCAGCCTGACCAAACTGTGCCGCATTGGCGGCATAGTAATCCGCAATGGCCTTGTCACTCACGGTAATCCCGGCAGCAACCGTGGCCATGTCCAGCATCACAAACTCTGCGCGAATTTCCTCTGCCTCAGTGAAATCGGCTTTGTTGTCCGTGTAATAACGCTCTACATCAGCTGGAGTGAGCTTGATCTGTGCCGCCACACTGGATGCAGGCAAATCCGTCCAGGAGACTTCACGTTTTTGCGCCACCAAACGCGCAATCTGACCCAGCGAGGTGTTTGAGGGAAAAGCCGCGAGCGAGACCGAACTGCTTATCGCCTCAAGCATGAAGGACTGACGCAGTTCATCTTCGAACTGTACCGCCGTGCGGCCATTTTGACGCAACACCGCTTCATAACGCTGCTGGGAAAACGCACCGTCCTGCTGAAAGGCAGGAATTTGCCCCAGTACCGACGCAATGTATGAATCAGGCGTCAAAATCCTGTATTTTTGCGCCTCCTGCAACAAGGCCTTGCGCTCGATCAGGCTGTCGAGCACCTGCTTGCGGAATTCGGGCACATTGACCATGGCAGGATCAAATGCGGCGCCAAGCGCCTGGCGCATACGGTCGCTTTGCGCCTGAATTTCACGCGTCAGCTCTTCGCGAGAAATGCCTGCATCGCCTACTTCAGCCACCACGCCGCCGCTGCGATCACCTGACATGTAGGAATCCACGCCGAATAAGGCGAAGGTGATTGCGATCAGGCCCAGTATGACTTTAGCCAGCCAGCCCTGTGCATGCTTGCGGATTGCTTCGAGCACGTTCTTTACTCCGGAAAAAAATGCCAGCGCGAATTTTCGCGCACTTTTCGCCACACGTCTCGCCTGGCCGCCATTTTAATTGGTACAACGTGGAATTGATGCGATGAAACGCACTGAAATGAAAAAAGGCGAACTCGCGTTCGCCTTTTTGATGTTGGCGGAGTGGACGGGACTCGAACCCGCGACCCCCGGCGTGACAGGCCGGTATTCTAACCAACTGAACTACCACTCC
>DILD01000041.1:6829-6965 GCA_002424845.1 Thiobacillus denitrificans
CTGAGCTAAGCACCCGACGAAGACCAAGATTCTACAACATATTTTCTGATCCTGCCAAATGCTAATCGCGTTTTTTATTAATTGACTGCGTCTTTCAAACCTTTGCCGGCACGGAACTTCGGCACCTTGGCAGCCT
>DILD01000051.1 GCA_002424845.1 Thiobacillus denitrificans
CGTAATACACCTCGCCCTCGCCGGAAAACGTGCTGTAGACGCTGGCGATGAAGGCGGTGCCCACGCCCAGCGCCACCGGCACGTCCATGCCCAGCATGCGCCGCTTCAGGTCGCGCCAGGCGCCGAGGAAGAAGGGCCACGCCGAATACACCACCACCGGGATCGTGAGGATCAGGCTCGCCCAGCTCATCAGCAGGCGGATGTCGTCGGTCATGTCGGTGGCCGTGTAGGTCGGCAGCGCGTACATCATCACCTGCATCATGCCCAGGCCGGCGATGGCGAGCCGCTTGATCGCGGTGTTGCGCTCGCGCCGGTGGATGTCGTCGGAGCGGCCCGGATCGAACGGGTGGGCGATGTAGCCGATGTCGGACACCGCCTTGAGAATGGCGGAGAGCTGGATGCGGCTGTTGTCCCAGCGCACCCGCGCGCGGCGGGTGGCGTAGTTGATTTCCACCGACAGCACGCCCGGCAGCCCGGCGATGTGGCGCTCGTTGAGCCAGATGCACGCGGCGCAGACGATGTTTTCCAGGATCAGCGCGGCCTCGCGGATGTTTTCCGCCTCGACGCGCACGAAGCTTTCCTGGATTTCCGGCAGATCATAGAGGCCCAGTTGCGCCAGTTCGGCCTCGGCCTCGCGGGGCGTGGCGGGCAGCGCGGTGCGGTGGGTGTAATAGGCGCCCTGGCCGCTGTCGATGATGGTCTGCGCCACCGCCTGGCAGCCGCGGCAACAGGCCTGTCGGGTCTGGTTTTCGAACTGGATGGGGTAGGTCGCGCCGTGCGGCACCGGCAGACCGCAGTGAAAGCAGTCCGAAAAAGGCGGGACGTCCGCGAGCTCAGGAGAAGGACTCACGAATCGCCCCACAGGAGAACACCAGGATGCGGCCTGTCCGGGAGAGAGGTCGGGCCGGCCGCCGGCATCAAGCACCACGCGTTTTCCGCACCGGAATGCTTTTCCGATCGTCCGGTGCACGAGGTAGGTGCCCAGTTCGACAAGCGTGACGCAAGGGCGGGTGACCCCGGCGCCGCTCCGGATTGCTGCAACGTTCTGTTTGCTATCGCCATTCTTCCCTACTGCAATGTCCCCGGCCTGCAATGCGTCGTCGCTGTTTCTGCCGACGACTTGCCGGTAAGCCGGGCATTATAGGAGCGTGCTGTGCAAGCCGCCCAATGCACGGTTCCCGGCATGCCGAAACGAGGCATGCGGTATTGAAGATACGCATATCGTAATATGCGCATCCGGCCCGAAGCAAGCGATTTTGAATCCGTTACCATGGCGACCATGCGCGAGAGTCTGCAAAGCCCTGGCTTCTTTCCCCCGGTCGAGACTGCGCTCGTCGACCCCAACGGCTTGCTGGCGATGGGCGGCGACCTGTCGCAAGCGCGCCTGCTGGATGCCTATCGTCACGGCATTTTTCCCTGGTTCAATCCCGGCGAATCCATCCTGTGGTGGAGCCCCGACCCGCGCATGGTGCTGGTGCCGGGTGAAGTGCGCGTCCCCCGTTCGCTGGACAAACGCATGCGCAATGCCGGATTCGAGACGCGCGTCGACACGGCGTTCGCCGACGTGATGCGCGCCTGTGCGGCGCCGCGCGACGGAGAATCCGGCACCTGGATTTCGCTGCCGATGATAGCGGCCTACGTCCGCCTGTTCGAGGCCGGCTATGCGCATTCGGTGGAAACCTGGCATGACGGCAAACTGGTCGGCGGCCTGTATGGCGTGGCGATCGGCCGCATGTTTTACGGCGAATCGATGTTCAGCCGCGAACCCGATGCCTCCAAGGTGGCGCTGGTTCGGCTGGCGCGGCAGTTGCAGCGCTGGGGCTTCGGCCTGATCGACTGCCAGATGGAAACCGCGCACCTCGCCAGCCTGGGCGCGCGCACGATGCCGCGCGCAGCGTTTACGGCAAGGCTGGCGGAGTTGGTAAACTTGCCGCATCAGCCAGGTCCGTGGACATTCGAGCCTTAATGCATCCGACCGAACCGCCCTTCCAGCGCATCCAGTTCTACCTGACCGCGCATTACGATTGCAGCTATCTGCCGGGACGGCAGGCGCGTTCGCAGGTCGCCACCCCCACGCACCTGATTGATGGCCACGCCTACAGTGCGCTGATCCGTGCCGGATTCCGGCGCAGCGGTCAGTTCACCTACCGCCCGCACTGCGAGCAATGCCACGCCTGCGTGCCGGTGCGGGTCGAGGTGGCCGGCTTCGTGCCCAGTCGCACCCAGCGCCGCTGCCTCAAGCGCAACAGCCATCTGAGCGCGCGATTCCTGCCGCTCGATTTCAGGGACGAACATTACGCGCTGTATCGCGACTATCTCGGCAGCCGCCATGCCGGCGGCGGCATGGACCGCGACGGCCCCGACCAGTACACGCAGTTTTTGCTGTCGTCGAATGTCGACAGCGTGATGGTCGAGTTTCGCGACGGCGACACCCTGGTCATGGTCTCGGTGGTGGACCAGATCGACGATGGCATTTCCGCCGTCTACACCTTCTTCGATCCCGCTCGCGACAAGGACAGTCTCGGCGTCTACGGCGTGCTGTGGCAGATCGAACTGGCGAAGCGGCTGGATCTGCCTTATCTCTATCTCGGCTACTGGATCACCGAGAGCCGCAAGATGGCCTACAAGAAACAGTATCCGCCGCTGGAAGGACTGGTGGACGGTCGCTGGCAGGTGCTCGAGCCGTGAAGCGCTGGCTGTGGGTTGCCCTTCTGGCGACTCTGCCAGGGTGTGCGCTTACCGTGAGTTCCCAGCGTGCACTGCTTCCAATCGACAGTTTTGTTCCGCTGGCAAGCGATTCCCGTGTCTGGGTCGAGCCGGGTTACGAAGCCTACGGTGAGCGCGTGGCCGCGGCCCTGCCGGAGGCCATCGCCAGGGTGGAGGCGGCGCATTACCTGCCGTTTGCGCACACGCCGCGTGTGCATGTGTGCGGCACCGACGACTGCTTCAAGCGTTATGTGAGGACGCCCCGGCTCACCGCCGCCGTGGTGCCGGACCATCGCCTCATCCTGTCGCCCAGGCTGGGCGGCCGTGAGCAGCATCGTCTGCCTGCGCTGCTCACGCATGAACTGGCGCACCTGCACCTGGGACAGCGCATCGGCCACTATCACAGCACGCTGCCGGTCTGGTTCCATGAAGGCTGGGCGTCGCTGACGGCTGAAGGCGGCGGTGCGGACCATGCAACCGATGCGCAGGTGTTCGAGGCCATCCGTGCCGGACGGCGCGTCAATCTTGCTGCGCGTGATACGCCCGACAAGCGCCACCGTGCCAATGCATCCGGGCTCAGCATGTCCGAGTTTTATCGCCAGTCCATGCTGCTGATCGGCTGGCTGAAAGCGCAGGACGAAGCGGGTTTCCGTGAACTGGTGCTTGCCGTGCAGGACAATACCGATTTTGAAATCGCCTTCTGGAATGTTTACGGTCGGGCGCCTGTCGATCGCCTTGCGGGGTTTTTCGACAGCATTCTGAGCGAGCCGGTATTGAACGATAATGGGCCGATCCAGGCCGTACCCGAAACCCTGAACACACCTCGACCATGAAACCTTATCTCGACCTGATGCGCCACGTGCTCGAGCACGGCACCCAAAAAGACGACCGCACCGGCACCGGCACCCTGTCGGTATTCGGCTGGCAGATGCGCTACAACCTCGCCGAAGGCTTCCCGCTCGTCACCACCAAGAAATGCCACCTGCGCTCCATCCTCCACGAGCTGCTGTGGTTTTTGCAGGGCGACACCAACATCAAATACCTGAAGGAAAACGGCGTCTCGATCTGGGACGAATGGGCCGACGAGAACGGCAACCTCGGCCCGGTCTACGGCCACCAGTGGCGCAGCTGGCCCAGGCCCGACGGCGGCACCATCGACCAGATCAGCGAAGTGGTGAAAACGCTCAAGAGCAACCCCGACTCGCGCCGCATCATCGTCTCGGCGTGGAACGTGGCGGATCTGGACAAGATGGCGCTGGCGCCGTGTCACGCCTTCTTCCAGTTCTACGTCGCCGACGGCAAGCTGAGTTGCCAGCTGTACCAGCGCAGCGCCGACATCTTCCTCGGCGTGCCGTTCAACATCGCGTCTTACGCGCTACTGACGCTGATGATGGCGCAGGTCACGGGCCTCAAGCCGGGCGACTTCGTCCACACCCTGGGCGATGCCCACCTGTACCTGAATCACCTCGACCAGACGCGCGAGCAGTTGAGCCGCGAGCCGCGCCCGCTGCCGACCATAACGCTGAACCCTGCAGTGCGCGATATCTTCGCGTTCCGCTTTGAGGATTTCACCCTCAGCGGCTACGACCCTCACCCGGCAATCAAGGCCCCGGTGGCGGTGTGAACGAGCCGAGAGTCGAGTTGTGGGAGGCCCGCCCTCGGGCCGATTCCGGGCTGTTGCTCGGATCTGACAATCGGGGCGAGGCGCCCCTCCCACAGGGGTTGGGTGGACGAGACTGGAGAATGGAGAGCATATGAGCCAGCATAAACCACGTGTGAGTGTGATTGCGGCCCTCGCCAAAAACCGTGTCATCGGCATCGAAAACCGCCTGCCCTGGAGGCTGCCGGAAGACCTCGCCCACTTCAAGGCGCTCACCCTCAACCATCCCATCCTCATGGGCCGCAAAACCTTCGAATCGCTCGGCCGTCCGCTGCCCGGGCGCACCAACATCGTCATCACCCGCAATCCCGACTACTGCAAGGACGGCTGCGTGGTCGCCGCCTCCATCCCCGCAGCCATCGCGCTGTGTGCGGGCGCTGACGAAATCTTCTTCATCGGCGGCGCCGACCTCTACGCCCAGGCCATCCCGCTCGCCGACCGGCTGTACCTGACCGAAGTCGACATCGAAGCCGAGGGTGACGCCTGCTTCCCCGACTACGATCGCAGCGCATTCAGGGAAGTTTCGCGCGAGTCGCATACGGGCGAGAAGGGCGATGCGCTGGGGTTTGATTTTGTGGTGTACGAGCGGGATCAATAACGAATCCGGATAGACCTTTTTGCCGATCCAGTAAGGCCCGGATGGGCCGATGACGCTTTTCGTTTACATCAGGATGCCTTGAGAATGGATAAGCAACTGTTTTTCAATACACTTTCAGAAATGGCATCACGAATGACGGTTTGTAAGGCGTCATTTAGGATGCCTACTTAACGTTGACGCTGTAGAAAAACCCC
>DILD01000006.1 GCA_002424845.1 Thiobacillus denitrificans
ACTTGGTGTGCGGCTTGATCGAGCCCGGCTTGGCCAGAACCTGACCAAGCTGGACTTCTTCACGCTTGGTGCCGCGCAAGAGGACGCCGACGTTGTCGCCTGCCTGACCCTGGTCGAGCAGCTTCCTGAACATCTCGACACCGGTACAGGTGGTCTTGACGGTGGGAACGATGCCGACGATTTCGATTTCTTCGCCAACCTTGATGACGCCGCGCTCGACACGACCGGTAACGACGGTGCCGCGACCGGAGATGGAGAAGACGTCTTCAACGGGCATCAGGAACGGACGGTCAATCGCACGCTCAGGCTCGGGGATGTAGTTGTCCAGCGCATCAGCCAGTTTCAAGATGCTGGGCTCGCCGATGTCGCTCTGGTCGCCTTCGAGGGCTTTCAGGGCGGAACCGGTGATGATGGGGGTGTCGTCGCCAGGGAAGTCGTACTTGGACAGGAGCTCACGGATCTCCATTTCGACGAGCTCAAGCAGTTCGGCGTCGTCGACCATGTCGGCCTTGTTCATGTAGACGATGATGTAGGGCACGCCAACCTGACGGGCAAGCAGGATGTGCTCGCGGGTCTGGGGCATGGGGCCGTCAGCAGCGGACACGACCAGAACGGCTCCGTCCATCTGGGCGGCACCGGTAATCATGTTCTTGACGTAGTCGGCGTGGCCCGGGCAGTCAACGTGCGCGTAGTGACGCTTGGCGGTCTCGTATTCGACGTGAGCGGTGTTGATGGTAATGCCGCGCGCCTTCTCTTCGGGCGAGCTGTCAATCTCGTCATATTTCTTCGCAGCACCGCCAAACTTCTTCGACAGAATGGTGGTGATCGCCGCGGTCAAGGTGGTCTTGCCGTGGTCAACGTGTCCAATGGTGCCTACGTTTACGTGCGGTTTGGTCCGCTCGAACTTTTCCTTAGCCATTTCAGGTACCCCTTAATTTTGCACAAGTAATGATGCGACGACTTCGACAACTACCACTTCCTAATAACTGGTGCCCATGGGCAGGATTGAACTGCCGACCTCTCCCTTACCAAGGGAGTGCTCTGCCACTGAGCTACATGGGCTTGGGACTCACAAAAAGCCCATAAAACCGTTGGAGCGGGTGAAGGGAATCGAACCCTCGTCTTAAGCTTGGAAGGCTTCAGCTCTGCCATTGAGCTACACCCGCTTCGCCCTGCTCAAACCGCAAAAAACCTGGTGGTGGGGGAAGGATTCGAACCTTCGAAGGCAGAGCCGTCAGATTTACAGTCTGATCCCTTTGACCGCTCGGGAACCCCACCCAAACGAAGCGCGAGATTATAGGGGGCTTCGGGAGAGACTGTCAAACCCCATTGAAAGGAAATCACCGGTTTTGCCATTCTCGCCTAGACGTTGAACAGGAAATTCAGGACATCACCATCTTTGACGATGTATTCCTTGCCTTCGGCGCGCATCTTTCCAGCCTCCTTGGCGCCCTGCTCACCCTTGCAGACAATGAAATCCTCAAACGAAATCGTCTGCGCACGGATAAAGCCACGCTCGAAGTCGGTGTGGATGACGCCCGCCGCCTGCGGGGCCGTGTCCCCCTTATGGATCGTCCAGGCCCGCACTTCCTTCACGCCCGCGGTGAAATAGGTCTGCAGACCCAGCAGGTCATAGGCGGCACGGATCAGGCGATTCAACCCGGGCTCGTCCCAGCCGAGTTCCTTCAGATATTCCACCCGATCTTCCGGCGACAATTCCTGCAACTCTGCTTCCAGCGCTGCGCATACCGGGACGACCGGGGCACCTTCCTTTTCTGCAAAAGCCTTCAAAGCATCGAGCATGGGATTGTCGTGAAAGCCGTCTTCGCTGACGTTGGCAACATACAGCGTGGGCTTGACCGTCATCAGGCACAGCGGCTTGATCGCCTCCAGCCCTTCCGCGTCGAGCCCGGCGGCGCGCGCGGGACGACCTTCGTTCAACGCGGCCAGCACCGGTTTCAGGGCTTCCGCGATGGCTTTCGCCTCCTTGTCGCCCCCGCGCGCTGCTTTTTCATACCGGATCAAGGCCTTTTCGGCGCTCGCCAGATCAGCGAGCGCCAACTCGGTCGCGATGGTTTCCACGTCCGACAGCGGATCGACCTTACCGGCGACGTGAATTACGTTTTCGTCGTGAAAGCAACGCACAACGTGACAGATCGCGTCCGTTTCACGGATGTTCGCCAAAAACTGGTTGCCCAGGCCCTCCCCCTTGGAGGCCCCCGCGACCAAGCCGGCAATGTCGACGAACTCGACGATCGCCGGCACGATGCGCTGCGGATTGATGATCTCCGCCAGCTGCGCGAGACGCGGATCCGGCACCTCAACCACGCCGGTGTTCGGCTCGATGGTGCAAAAAGGGTAGTTTTCCGCCGCGATGCCCGCCTGGGTCAGCGCGTTGAAGAGGGTGGATTTTCCAACGTTGGGCAGGCCAACGATACCGCACTTGAGACTCATGGTTTTTCCTGGGATGGGGATGACGCGGGTTTGGTGTTGGCGCGCTGGGTGGCCGCATTCCACTCGCCTTTTTCAATCAGCGGCATCAGTTCCACCGCGCGCTCGATGGCTGCGTCGATGTCGGTCTGTTCCTCGCGGCGCGGCGGCTTCAGCACGTAGTTCACCACCTCGTTGCGGTCGCCCGGATGGCCGATACCGATTCTGAGCCGCCAGTAATCCTGGGTGCCCAGATGCGAGGTGATGTCCTTCAGGCCGTTGTGGCCGCCCATGCCGCCGCCGAACTTGAGGCGCAGCTGGCCGGGGGGGATGTCGAGCTCGTCGTGCACCACCAGGATCTCGGCCGGCTCGATGCGATGAAAGCGCGCAAGCGCGCCGACCGCCTGGCCGGACCGGTTCATGAAGGTTTGCGGCAACAGCATCCAGGCGTTCTTCGGGCAGCGCCCGACGATGCCATGAAAACGGGATTCGTGCGCGAGCGGCACACCCCAAACCTGCGCGAGGCGCGCGCAAAACCAAAACCCGGCATTGTGCCGGGTTTCTTCGTAGTCGCGCCCCGGGTTACCGAGGCCGACAATCAGGCGGGGTGCCGTCATGACGACTCGCAACGCAGCCACAACCGGGCTGCGTCAGGACTCACGCTGCGGGTGCAGCAGGCGTCTCGGATGCGGGCTCGTCCGACTTCATGCCCTTGGGCAGCGTGATCGTCGCCACCGCGGGGTTCTCGTGCTGAATGTGCGCAACGAGTTCCACGCCTTCGGGCAGCGCGAGATCGTTCGCATGGATGGAATGGCCGATTACCAGCGCGCCCATGTCCACGGCGATGAACTCGGGCAGATTGCCCGGCAAACAGGTCACGTCGATTTCAGTCACCACATGGCTGACCTTGCCGCCGCCGGTCTTGACGCCAGGCGCAGTATCCTCGTTCAGGAAGTGTAGCGGCACCTTGACGTGAATCTTGTGCGTTTTGTCGACGCGCTGGAAGTCGATGTGCAGCACCTGCTGTTTGTAGGGATGCCATTGCGTGTCGCGCAGGAGCACCGACTCCTTGGCGCCATCGACATTCAGCGTCAACACGGAAGCATGAAAGGATTCCTTGCGCAGTGCGTGGTACAGCGCATTGTGATCCAGCTCGATCTGCACCGGGGCGGCAGTGCCACCGTAGACGATGCCGGGGACCTTGCCTGCGTGACGCAGACGGCGGCTCGCACCCGTACCTTGCAAATCACGCTTGGCAGCAATAACTTCGATTTCCATAATCTTTCTCCAAAATAAAGCTTAATGATGCATTGCCGAAAATGGCCAGTGCATGCTAAAAGCCCCCGCGACCAGGGGCATTCCCAGCCCGCTATTCGATGAACAGCGAACTGACGGAATCTTCGTTGCTGATGCGACGGATGGTTTCCGCCAGCAGTTCAGCCACCGACAATTGCCGGATTTTCGTACAGGCGCGCGCATCGTCTCGCAGCGGAATGGTATCGGTCACCACCAGCTCGTCGAGCGCGGAATTCGTCACGCGCTCAACCGCGCTGCCCGACAAAACCGCATGAGTGCAATAGGCCATGACCTTTTTCGCCCCCTGCTCTTTCAGTGCGTTGGCTGCCTCGCACAATGTGTTGGCGGTATCGACCATGTCATCCATGATGATGCAGGTACGATCACTGACATCACCAATGATATGCATCACCTTCGCCACATTCGGCTTCGGGCGGCGCTTGTCGATGATCGCCAGATCGCATTCAAGGCGCTTGGCAATCGCCCGCGCCCGCACCACCCCGCCCACATCGGGCGACACCACCACCAGGTTCGGATGGTTGCGCTTCCAGATGTCGCCCAGCAGGATCGGGCTGGAATAGATATTGTCGACAGGGATGTCGAAAAAACCCTGTATCTGATCGGAGTGCAGGTCCATCGTCAACACCCGATCCACGCCCGCACCTTGCAGCATGTTGGACACCACCTTGGCAGTGATCGCTACGCGCGCAGAACGGGTGCGCCGGTCCTGGCGCGCATAGCCATAATACGGAATGGCAGCGGTGATGCGGCCGGCCGAAGCGCGCTTCAATGCATCGACCATCACCATCACTTCCATCAGCGTGTCATTGGTCGGCTGGCAGGTCGACTGCAGCACGAACACATCCTTGCCCCGGACGTTTTCCATAATCTCGACCATCACCTCGCCGTCCGAAAAGCGCGACACCGTAGCGCGGCCGAGATGAATATTGAGATGCCGTACCACATCGCTGGCAAGACGCGGGTTGGCATTCCCGGTAAACACCATCAAGTTGTCTATGGACACACGCGTCTCCGGCGATTGGCTGGACCGAACAACAACAAAAACAGCCGCCACCGGCGGCTGCTCGCTTAACTGGCTGGGGAGGTAGGGATCGAACCTACGAATGTCGGAATCAAAATCCGATGCCTTACCACTTGGCGACTCCCCAATGGGCACTACTCTTCTGCGCAGCAGTCGTACAGCGGATGCCTGTCAAGACCCTGCGCCACAAACCCTCGCATCGTTTCGGGGAGTTGATTCAGCACGTTTCGTGCCGCGTCTTCCGTTCCGAACGATGCAAACACACAAGCGCCCGAACCGGTCATACGCGCCTCGCCGAATTGCGCCAGCCATTCAAGATGGCGGGCCACTTCAGGGTAGCGCTGGATGACCACGGACTGCAGGTCGTTATGACCCATGCCTGCGGAAAAGGGCGCTATTTTGAGGGCAGGCGTGTTGCGTGTCAATTCCGGCGCTGCAAAAACTGAGGCGGTCGATACCTGCACGGATGGCGTCAGCACCACATACCAGGCCGATGGCGCGCTTACCGGGTGCAATATCTCGCCCACCCCCTCAGCGAACGCCGTCTGGCCGAACACGAACACCGGCACATCGGCACCCAACTGCAACGCAATATTTTGCAGCGCCTGGCGTGACAGGTTGATCTGCCACAGCCGATTGAGCGCCAGCAGGACGGTGGCGGCGTCGGAACTGCCGCCGCCGAGGCCGCCGCCCATCGGCAGCACCTTGTCAAGGCGGATCCCCACCCCTACCCCTGCAGGCGCATGAGCCTGCAACAGCCGGGCCGCGCGGACGGTCAAATCCTGGTTTTCCGGCACCCCAGGCAAATCGCCTTCACGTACGACCCGACCATCGTCGCGCAATTCCAGATGCACGGTGTCGGCTCGATCGATCAAGCGAAACACGCTCTGCAACAGGTGATAACCATCGCCACGACGGCCGACGACGTGCAGAAACAGATTGAGTTTGGCGGGCGCCGGGTAAGCGTACTTCATTCGACTTGCCAGTTGTCTGCCACCAGACGAATTTCCAGCGCCTCACGCGTCACCAGCAACTTACGCGGGCGGGCAGGGGCATCAGAGGCATATTGAAGATAAGTAATCACCCAGCCATTCTGCCTGAGCTGGGTAATACGCCCGCTGACATCATGCGTCACTTCAAAAGCACTCCCGGGATCAGGCCTGGCCTGCACCCACCAAACCAGACCCGCAACAGGCAAAACATAGCCGAGCGCCTCGCGCGTCAAGGATTCGACATCAGGTGCGTGCCGCACAGGCTGATTCGGCATTTCCAGCACAACACCTTCAATATCACGCACGATGCGCGCCACGCCCTGCCCTAACGGTGAGGTCATCAATATTTCATCCCTGTCCGCATGATGCTGCCAGGAAAACTGGCCAGACAGGCTCTGTTCATCACTCTGAACGGCGATGCGCCCCTGCAGCGCCCAACTGGACAGCACTGGCGATTCAACAACCGCAGCCGGAGCAGCAGGCAGCCCTGCGCAGCCCACCAGAGCCAGCACCAGCAGTGCTGCTACAAGGCGATAGTGCATCAGGGCCTCAAGCGACGAATGGTTTCCAGCAGCAACTCGTTCTGCGGATGGGTCTGCAAGCTGGTTTGCCACAACACACCGGCCGCCTCACGTTGCCCACGCATCCACATCACTTCACCCAGATGGGCTGCAATTTCAGGATCAGGGCGAACTGTGTAGGCGCGTTCCAGAATTTCCTGTGCGCGGGCCAGGTTGCCCGAGCGGTATTGCGCCCAGCCGACGCTATCGAGAATGAAGGGGTCTTGCGGCGCCAGGGATAGCGCTTTGTCGAGCAATACAATTGCCTCGGCCAAACGGTCGGTTCGATCGGCCAGTGTGTAGCCCAGTGCGTTGTATGCCTGCGCATCATCGGGGCGCAATACGATCACACGTCGCAAATCCACTTCCAGCATATCGAGCCTGCCTAGTTTTTCCGCGGCCATGGCGCGGTCGTATAGCAAATCCGCCATGTTCGGAAAACGTTTGATCCCTGCGGACAACACATCGAATGCCGCCGCGTAATCCCTGCTCTCACGCAGCAACTCGGCCTGCGCCTGGATCAGACGAGCGTTCTGGGCATCGTTTCCGCCACGCGTACCGGCCAGCAGCGCCTGCGCCTCGGCTAGCCGACCCGCCCGCGCCAGCAGGGCGGCTTGCCGGGCGCGCGCGGAAACCAGGAAATTGCCCCCCCTTACTTCAAGATAATGGGCCATTGCCGTATCCGGCTGCTTCATCTGCTCAGCCACCTGCCCCAAGTAATACTGCACCGTATCGGTGTCACGCGCGTTGTACTCCAGCGCTTTGCCCAGCAAATCGCGTGCGCCGCCCAAGTCGCCCATCTGCAGAGACAGCAGGCCAGCGGCAAAAGTGACGTCGGCGTTACGAGGGAAATCAGTGACCAGACGGTTGAACTCAGCACGAGCCTCGCCAAAATGGCTGTCACTGACCAAAGCACGCGCATACGCCAAGCGCACCTCGCGCGCATCGGGATAGGTCACCAGGAATTCACGCAGATAACGCATGGCATCGGCTCGCGAAGTCTTGCCGACCGTTTGCGCATACAACAGCGCGGCCGGCTCCCAGCCAGGCCGAAGCGCGTCGGCCTGCCGCAAAGCCAGGCGTGCAGTTTCGAGTCGCCCATCGCCCAGCGCAGCCTGAGCAATCGCAAAGTGTGCCTCAGGCAAGGCCGGATAGTCCGTTGCCAGGCGCACAACCAGGTCAAACGCCTCCCGGGTATCACGCAGCTTGCCCACCAGTGAAGACAGATGGAGGAAACTGCTGGCGCTATCCTGCTTCAGCAAGTCACGCAGGATAGGCTCTGCCTCTGCGGGGCTGCCGCCGCTCAACAGCAGCGCAGCCAATGTTTGCTGCGCTCGTTCAGACGCCACGTCGCTGGCCGCCCAAAGGCGGGACGCCTCCAGTGCTGCGGCCTCGTCACGTGAAAACATTGCAACCTCAACAGCGCGGCGCGCGATGCGTGGATCACGCGTTTTTCGCGCCAGGTCGAGATAAGTCGACTGCGCAAGGTCAATCGCACCACGCTGCCCTGCCACCTCGGCAATAAGAAACTTGAACAGCAAATCCGGGGTAAGCGCCTGTTTGGGCAGGGCGGCCTGCGCCCTTGCATCGAGCTCCGTCACATCCTCCCCGGTTTCATCTGCCGGCGGCTCGGCAGGGGGCTGCGATTGCGCCACAGCAGGCCGTGATGCCTTGACGGGGGGCTGGCTGCACGCGGTTGCAAAAGCCAGGACCACGCAAAGAGAAAGGGGAGTTAGATATGCCATGTAAAGAGCCTTGGGTGCGTGTCGCGATTCTAAGCGTTCGAGACCCGCCTGCAAGTCAGGTTCAACCGACGAGTACTTTTTTTCATTGTGCACGCAGCGCTTCGATCGGATCGAGTCCAGCCGCTCTCCGCGCAGGATAAAAGCCGAAAAACACCCCGATCAGGAAAGACACCCCCACCGCCATCAATACCGAAACCAGGGTCACCTCAACCGGCAGGCCAGCCAGGCGTTCAACCAGCCATGCCCCGCCGACACCCAGTGCAAGGCCAACGGCACAGCCGATCAGTGACAGGGTCAGCGCTTCGATCAGGAATTGCCACAGCACATCACGGCGGCGCGCACCAATCGCCATGCGGATGCCTATTTCGCGGGTGCGCTCGGTCACCGACACCAGCATGATGTTCATGAAGCCGATGCCGCCTACCAGCAGCGAGATCGCCGCCACCGTGCCGAGCAGGATGGTGAGCGTGTTCTGCGTCTCGG
>DILD01000043.1 GCA_002424845.1 Thiobacillus denitrificans
GGGGTTTTTCTACAGCGTCAACGTAAAGTTGAGGGGCTGCGCCGCTTTTGCGCAGTCCCGCTCGAACGACAGGTTATGAGTCTGGTGCTACCACTCAAGGTTTTTCCCTTGCTGAATAATTTCATTTGTCCAGGCTAACACAAGGCATAAGCCTGAGTTTTCAACTCCCAATTTTCTACGCTCTTGACCAGCATACCCACCATAGATATTTTCAAGCTGAGTCTCGTAATAAGACTCGAAGTCACCATAAGCTTTGCTATCCAGATGAATGCTCAGATCAACATCTGACCCCGCACGCTCTTTTAGAAAACGCAATACACGTTTTCCTTCTATTGCTTTATGAATGTCTTCAATAGTGATGTCACTATATTTCCCGGAATCAATGAGACTGTTAATGTGTAAAACAAGTAATGTGAGTGCAGATACTTTCATAATATTTCCTTGTTATTAAGACTCATAACGAATGAAATGGACTCCCCCGCCCCCGACGGCATCTGATGTGCCAGATTGAAGGGCGTGGTTCCGATCAATCGAAAGAGGAGGAGAGTCCGTCATGAATGTTACTACCGTAGGAACTGACCTAGCCAAGAACGTATTCAGTGTGCACGGCGTTGATGCGCACGGCAAGCCTGTGCTGAAGAAGACCCTCTCGCGCGGCAAGCTGCTCGAATGCTTCGCCAACCTGCCGCCCTGCGTCATCGGCATGGAAGCCTGCAGCGGCGCCCACCATTGAGCGCGCTCTTTTGAAGAGCCAGGGTCAGGTCTTTCATTATCACATCAACGTTTCCCGGATACCTCACAGGCATCAGGGTCAAGCCTTACAAAACAACATCCCTGTGCTTATTTCGGGACGACAGCTCCGACCTGCAAATCAGACAGTCACGGTGGCCCCTATGACAGGCCGCTCAGGCCGAAAAGCACTCAACTGATTCCGGGAGCTCAGCGTCAGCACCACGCCAGATAGCCGACCTTCATTGCTTCGAAATCTGAACGGCGGCTTGGGGTCGAATGCGGTCGCCGCACCCGCTTTCAAGAAATGGCGGATCCACGCCTGTTTCGGTCTCCCAATAAAAAGCCCGCCGTCTCTGACAGCGGGCTGGGCGCGTTGGAATGCCTGGTCGCTTGCGGTGCGTCAGGCCGCTTCCTTCGGCCGCATCTGGCGGCTGTAGAGGAATTCCAGGACCTGGCTGCGCAGGGCGTGGTACTTCGGGTCGTGCGCAAGCTGCAGGCGGTCGCGCAGGCGGGGCAGGTCGACGGTGAGGATTTCGCCGATGGTGGCGGCCGGGCCGTTGGTCATCATCACGATGCGGTCGCTCAGCAAAACGGCTTCGTCGACGTCATGGGTGACCATGATGACCGTGCTCTTGGTCGCCGCGACGATCTTCATCAGTTCGTCCTGCAGGTGGGCGCGGGTCAGGGCGTCGAGCGCGCCGAAGGGCTCGTCCATCAGCAGCACTTTCGGTTCCATCGCCAGCGCGCGGGCGATGCCGACACGCTGCTTCATGCCGCCGGAGATTTCGCCCGGCAGCTTGCCGGTGGCGTGGGTGAGGCCCACCAGTTCCAGTGCGGCGGTGGTGCGCGCCTTCAGTTGCGCCCTGGTTTCGCTGCCGCCGAATACCTTTTCCACCGCGAGGTAGACGTTCTCGAACGCGGTAAGCCAGGGCAGCAGCGAGTGGTTCTGGAACACCACCCCGCGTTCCGGTCCCGGTCCCTTGATCTCCTTGTTGGCGAGCAGCAGCACGCCGTCGGTGGCGTCGAGCAGACCGGCCACCAGATTCAGCAGCGTGGATTTGCCGCAACCGGAATGGCCGATCAGCGCGATGAACTCACCCTGTTCGACGTTGAGGTCGATGCCGGTGAGGGCGGTGAACTTGCCTTTCTTGGTGCTGAACACCATCGAGGCGTTTTCGATCTGGACGTAGCTTTGCATGTCTTTTTCCTTAGTGGAGAGTCGAGAGCTGAGAGTCGAGAGTTTGTGAGCGGGAGCTGGCTTATCTTGCTCTCCGCTCTCGACTCTCGGCTCTCCGCTCAATCGTAACTAAAGCGTTTCGCGATCAGCATCAGCAGTTGTTCGAGCAAGAGCCCGACGATGCCGACGACGAAGATGGCGATGATGATGTGGGCGACGTTGAGGTTGTTCCATTCGTCCCACACCCAGAAGCCGATGCCGACGCCGCCGGTGAGCATTTCGGCGGCGACGATCACCAGCCAGGCCACGCCGATGGCGAGCCGCACGCCGGTGAGCACGTAGGGCAGCACCGCCGGGAACAGGATTTTGGTGAAAACCTTGAACTCGGACAGGTTGAGCACGCGGGCGACGTTCATGTAGTCCTGCGGGATGCGCTGCACGCCGGCGGCGGTGTTGAGCACCATCGGCCAGATGCTGGAGATGAAGATCACCCAGATCGACGCCGGCTCGGCCTTCTGCAGTATCAGCAGGCCGATCGGCAGCCAGGCCAGCGGCGACACCGGGCGCAGGATGCTGATCACGGGCGAGAGCATGCGGTTGAGAAAGTCGAAGCGGCCGATCATGAAGCCGAGCGGGATGCCGACGGCGGCGGCAAGGCCGAAACCGATGCCGACCCGATACAGCGAGTGGAGGATGTTCCAGCCGATGCCCTGGTCGTTGGGGCCGTTGTCATAGAACGGGTCGGAAAAGAGTTCCACCGCGGCCGTCCAGGTTTCGCTGGGGCCGGGAATCTGCCCGCCGCTGTTGGCCACCAGCGCCCACAGCGCCACGAACAGCAGCATGCCGAGCAACGGCGGAATGGCGTTCTTGAAAAGGTTCAGCGTGCCTTCGATGAAACGCTTGCCCGACTCGGTTTCGAAATAGGGCGTACGCCGGGCCGTCGCAGCGGGTATTTTGGACGTCAGGGCGACATCCTCGCCTGACAGGATTTCGCTCAAATTTTCGGGTGTTGCATTGATTGCGCTCATATCGCACTCCTGAGTGTTAACGACGCCGTTTGGCCGCCTGCATTGGTCAGACACAGGCGGCCGGGGCGGTCATGCCGGGGCGTAGGCGGCCTGTTTCATGGCGGATGCCAGCGTGGTGTAGGTTTCCACCCAGGCATCCTTGACTGCCGGGGTGAACTGCTCGCCCAGACCCTTGCCCAGGATCCAGATCAGCGCGCTGCCCACGGTGTCGTAATGGGCTTCGGTCACGCCGTAAGCGACATGGCGGCGTCCCATGTCCTGGACCGCCCCCAGAATGGGGCCGAGGTTATCCAGACTGTTGACGGCCGTGTTGATGATGGTCATCAGCTTGCGTCCCTGTTCGACCATGTCGCCCTTGAACATGCCGCGCAGGGAGGGATCGAGCTCGAACAGCTGGCCATAGAACAGCTTGGCTGCGCTGTCCGAGATCGGCAGCACCTGCTGCCAGCTGCTGCGTACCAGTGCGATTTTTTCGGGTGTCATGATGATTCCTTTCAGACCTTGACCTTGAAGCCGTCGGCGTACTTGGCCGGATCTTTTCCGTCCCATGTCACGCCGTCGATGAGCTTCGATGTACGCATGTCGGACTTGGGCAGCGGGACTTTCACCTGGGCCGCCGCCTCCTTGTAAAGCTCGATCTTGTTGACCTTTTTCGCCACACCGAGGTAATCCGGGTGGTCCTTCAACAGGCCCCAGCGCTTGTGCTGGGTGAGGAACCACATGCCATCCGAGAGATAGGGGTAGTTGACCGTGCCGCCGTTGTAGAACTTCATGTAGTTCGGGTCCTGCCACTTCTTGCCGAGACCGTTCTCGTACTGGCCGAGCATGCGGTCTTTGATCACGTCGAACGGCGCATTGACGTAGGACTTCTCGGAAATGACCTTGGCGACTTCCGAACGATTGCCCATGACGTCGATGTACTTCGATGCTTCGAGGATCGCCATCGTCATCGCGCGTGCCGTATTCGGATATCGCTGCACGAACTCATCGGTGGTGCCGACGACTTTTTCCGGGTGGTTGACCCACACGTCCTGGCTGGTGGCGGCGGAGAATCCGATCTTGTCGAAAATCGCGCGCTGGTTCCACGGTTCGCCCACGCAGAAGCCGTCCATGTTGCCGACGCGCATGTTGGCGACCATCTGCGGGGGCGGCACCACGATGTTCTTCACGTCCTTGAACGGGTTGATGCCGTAGGTCGCCAGCCAGTAATACAGCCACATCGCGTGAGTGCCGGTGGGGAAGGTCTGGGCGAAGGTGTATTCGCGCGGCTCGGCCTTCACCAGCCTGGCGAGGCTGGCGCCGTCGGTCACGCCCTTTTCCTTCAACTGGTTGGAGAGCGTAATGCCCTGGCCGTTGTTGTTGATCGCCATCAGCACCGCCATGTCCTTCTTCGGTCCGCCGATGCCGAGCTGCACGCCGTAGATCAGGCCGTACAGCACGTGCGCCGCGTCGAGTTCGCCGTTGACCAGCTTGTCGCGCACCGCCGCCCACGAGGCTTCCTTGGTTGGCGTGATGGTGATGCCGTACTTCTTGTCGAAGCCTTTTACCGCGGCCATGACCACCGAGGCGCAGTCGGTCAGCGGAATGAAACCGATTTTCACATCGGTTTTTTCAGGGGCGTCGGAACCGGCGGCCCAGGCACCCTGGCGCACGCCCGGCGGCACCAGGGCCATGAGGGCGGCGGCTACGGAAAGTCCGGTGGTTTTTTTCATGAAATCACGCTTGCTCTGATCTTGTACAAGGGGTTTGTCGAGGGTGTCGCTCACGGTGTGTTCTCCAAATATCCAGAGGGCATAAATAAAAAAGGCGTCGCCTTGAGGGCGGACGCCTTTGTCCAGTTGCGAAAGAGTTGGTGGTCACGCTGAAAGCCACATCATTGCGACTGTTCAGTTCTGGATTAGCAACCGCTGTGCCAGCTATGCCAATTCCTTGTGTTGCATGGGCTTGGCAGGGATTGGGCCTGATATCGCGCGGGCCTGTTCATCCCGCCGTGCACCTCCGCGGTGCGGATTTTTTATTCCATGCACCAATCAGGGCTGCATTAAATTAATCAGCGTCGCCGCTGAGTCAGACTGTTTTTTGCAAAATCTGCCGCGCGATGTCGGCCAGCTTGAGACCGCGGTCCATCGCCGCGCGGCGCATCTCGCGATACACCTCGGGCTCCGCCGCGCCGGTCTGTTTGATCAGCAAGGCCTTGGCCTGGTCGATCAGCTTGCGCTCCGATAGTTCGAGGCGCGTCTGCTCCAACTGGTCGTGCAGTGCCTGAAACGCCTCGAAGTGCGACACCGCCACATCGAGTATCGGGCGGATGCGCGACGGGTCGAGTCCGTCGACCACGTAGGAGGTCACGCCCGCCTGCGTCGCCGCGCGGATCGATTCCGGGCTGCCGTCGCCGGTGAACATCACGATCGGCCGCGGGCAATCCTGATTGACCACGCAGATATGCTCCAGCGTGTCGCGATCGGGCGAATCCTGCGCGATGATCACCACGTCCGGCCGCAGCGCCTGGATTTGCACATCCAGACTGCGCGCCGAATTGAGCGTGGCCGCGACCACGCAGCCCGCGGCTTCCAGCGCCGGCACCAGCATCGCCAGCCGCTCGGGCTGATTTTCGACAATCAGTACACGCATGTTCGTTTCATGTTTCTTCCGGACATCAAAAAAAGCGGCCTCCGAAGAGGCCGCAAAGTCGGAGGAGACTGCCTGAGCAACCTGGCCTTGCGGTTTGGACACTCACTTTGCCTGAAGCAGGCAGCGTGCCAGCTTCAATAATGTTTGATTATCAAGCGCTTGTGGGTTTTCAGGCTCGAGTGGCGCGGACAGTTGTGGTGCATGGGGCGGGGAAGCAGACTCAAAACGGGGCACGATCCGTTTGCCAACAGTTCTTGCTCGATGAGTGGCGGGTTTATGGACAGGGGGCGGGCTATGGCGGGATAATCCGCGCCTTGACAACGCAATGCTGAGTGACCGGCCGTCCAATGTAGTTTCCTGCCGCCCCCCTTTTTGTTTCTTCGTGCCGCGGCCAGCCCGTTCCGGCACGATCCGCCGTACCCCGCGCAATTTTTTGCAGATCGCCACACGCTGACTCCCGACGGGAGACGGACAGCGACGCATTTTTTACTGGTAGCAGCATGATCCACTCGATACGACAAAACTGGTTCTCCAACATCCGTGGGGATTTGCTGGCCGGCACCGTGGTGGCGCTGGCCTTGATTCCCGAGGCGATCGCCTTTTCGGTCATTGCCGGGGTCGATCCCAAGGTCGGCCTGTATGCCTCGTTCTGCATCGCGGTGGTAACCGCCTTCGTCGGCGGCCGCCCCGGCATGATCTCGGCGGCCACCGCCGCGATGGCGGTGCTGATGGTGACACTGGTCAAGGACCACGGCCTGCAATACCTGCTGGCCGCCACCCTCTTGACCGGCGTGCTGCAGATTGCCATGGGCTATCTCAAGCTGGGTTCGCTGATGCGCTTCGTTTCGCGCTCGGTGGTCACCGGCTTCGTCAACGCGCTGGCGATCCTGATTTTCATGGCGCAGCTGCCCGAGCTCACCAACGTCACCTGGCACGTCTACGCCATGACCGCCGGCGGCCTGGCCATCATTTACGGTTTTCCCTACATCACTCGGACGATTCCCTCGCCGCTGGTGACCATCGTCGTGCTGACCGGGCTGGCGATGGCCCTCAACCTGGACATCCGCACCGTGGGCGACATGGGCGAGCTGCCCGACACGCTGCCGATTTTTCTCTGGCCCGAGGTGCCGCTCAATTTCGAGACGCTGGCGATCATCTTCCCCTACTCGGTTTCGCTCGCCGTGGTGGGCCTGCTCGAATCGCTGATGACCGCGACCATCGTTGACGACCTGACCGACACCACCAGCGACAAGAACCGCGAGTGCAAGGGTCAGGGCGTCGCCAACATCGCCTCCGGCATGATCGGCGGCATGGCCGGCTGCGCCATGATCGGCCAGTCGGTGATCAACGTGAAATCCGGCGGCCGCACCCGGCTGTCGACCTTCGCCGCGGGCCTGTTCCTGCTGCTGATGGTGGTATTCCTCGGCGAGTGGGTCGCGCAGATCCCGATGGCAGCGCTGGTCGCGGTGATGATCATGGTCTCGATCGGCACCTTCAGCTGGGGCTCGATCGCCAACCTGAAGAAGCATCCGGTCAGCACCAGCACGGTCATGGTGACGACGGTCGTCGTCGTCGTCGCCACCCACAACCTCGCCATCGGCGTGTTCGTCGGCGTGCTGCTGGCGGCGATGTTCTTCGCCAACAAGGTGGCGCAGTACAAGTACGTGAGTTCCACGTTAAGCGAAGACGGCCTCAGCCGCACCTACAAGGTGGTCGGCCAGGTCTTCTTCGCCTCGGCCGACAAGTTCGTCGACTTCTTCGATTTCAAGGAAGCGGTGGACAAGGTGACGATTGATCTGTGTCAGGCACATTTCTGGGATATCACCGCCGTCGCCGGACTGGACAAGGTGGTGTTGAAGTTCCGCCGCGAAGGCACCGCGGTCGAGGTCATCGGCCTCAACGAAGCGAGCAGCACGATCGTCGACCGCTTTGCCGTGCACGACAAGCCGGGCGCCGTGGATAATCTGATGGGCCACTAGGGGAGACAACAACCATGTCACACGTGATTGCATGCATCGACGGATCCAGCATCACCCTCGCGGTATGCGACTACGCCGCCTGGGCCAGCCGGCGGATGGACGCCCCGCTGAACTTCCTGCACGTGCTGGGCAAGTCGGAATATCCGATCCCCGCCGACCTCAGCGGCAACATCGGGCTGGGCAGCCGCGAACACCTGCTGCAGGAACTGGCCGAGCTCGACGAAAAGCGCAGCCGGGTGGCGCTGGAGCAGGGCCGCCTCATGC
>DILD01000020.1:0-49799 GCA_002424845.1 Thiobacillus denitrificans
CGCCGCCGGCTCGCAAGATGGCCGACCCGGATGACGGCCGGGCCCGCGCGAGCCACACGCTGACGGTGACCCAGATTCTCGGCTGGACCGGGGCGACGGCATTGGTGCTGGCGGTGGCGTATCTGATCCGGTTGGCGCTGGATGCAGGCTGGCTGACGCCGGAGCGGCAACTGGGACTGGCGGTGTTCTCCGGATTTGCGCTGATGGGTGCGGGGCTGAAGCTGCGTTCGGCCGACAGGCAGTACGCGAGCCTGTTGCCGGCCGGCGGCCTGGTGGTGCTGTTCCTGTCGATCTACGGAGCGCATCTCTACTATCACTTCATCGGCGCGCCGATGGCGGCAGGCGCGGTGATCCTCACGTGTCTTGTCGCGCTGTGGCTGGGCCGCCTGTTCGAGAGCGAGCTGTACGCCCTGTTTGCGGTGGTGGGCTCCTATTCGGCGCCGTTCCTGTTGCATGCGCTGGCCGGATCGGTGACCGATCTGGTGATTTATTTCTCGGCCTGGAGCGTGCTGTTCTGCCTTTATTCGATCTGGATCGGCAACCGTCGCGCCTACCTGCTGGCGGCATACATGGCTCTGCTGGGCTTCCATTACCTGTGGCAACGCTTGTCGCCGGGCGAATGGGAGGCGGCGTTTGCCTTCCAGGTCATCCAGTTTGCGATTTTCCTCGGCGGCGCGATTGTCTTTTCAGTGCGCCACCAGCGTCCGATGGCGCGCGACGAGGCGCTGGTCCACCTGCCGCTGCTGCTGATTTTTTATGCGCTGCAATATGGGCTGCTGAACCAGCATGTGCCGGCGTTGGCGCCATGGATTGCGCTGGGCAGCGCGGGGGTGCTGCTGCTGGCCTATCTGGCTGCGAAATCGGTGCTGGATCGGCCACTGGAGTCGAGCGCGATGCTGGTGGGCGCCTACGCGGCCCTGGCGCTGTTTCATGCCGGTTACATGGAGTTGCTGCCGGATGCCTTCGCGCCCTGGGTGGCGTTGCTGTTGCTGCCTGGGCTGGGTTTCTACTTCCGTGCCAGTGGCGGGGGCGGGGTGACCTGGCCGATTCGACTGTTGATCGGGATTATTTTCGCCGTCAATTACCTGCGGGTGGTCGGCAGCGCGCAACTCGATGCGGTGCCTGCGCATGAGCTGCTGGCGCTGCTGTTCGCCATCCAGTTGTATGTTGCCTATGTGCTGGCGCAACGCCTGCCTGTGCTGGCGGGTCTGGCTCTGCCGGCCCTGTATGTCGGCCACGTGGCCCTGCTGAGCGCAGCGGTGCAGATTTTCGATGCCCAGCTGGCCATTTCTTTTGCCTGGGGCGCCGTGGCGTTGGCCTGTCTGGCGCTGGCCTTCCGGTACCGCGACAAGATGTTGGGGCAATCCTCCCTGCTGATCTTCGCCGCCTCGGCCGCCAAGGTGATGCTGTACGACCTGTCCAGTTCGACTCCGCTGGTGCGGATCGGCCTTCTGGTCATTCTCGGCGTGACGCTTTACGCGGGAGGCTGGATGTACAAAAAAATCGATCTGATCGATGCGAAGAACAACGAACGGGATCTGGCCCGTTGAAATGAACCCGACTCTGCAGGAATGCTACGACGGCTTTGCCGATACCTACGACGCCAACCGCGGCCTGTTCGACATGGGCCCGGTGTTCGAGGATTTCTGGCAGCGCCTGGCGCGAAACCAGGGCGACGCGCTCGACCTCGGCTGCGGCGCGGGCGAGCCGTTCGCGAAGAATTTCATCGAGCGCGGCTGGAACGTCACCGGCGTCGATTTCTCCGCCCGCATGCTGCAACTGGCCGAACGCTATGTGCCGGCCATGCGGCGCATTCACGCGGACATGGGCACAGTGAGTTTTGCGCCGGCAAGCTTCGATGCGGTCACCGCCGTTTATTCGCTGTTCCATCTGCCGCGCGTCCGGCACGCGGCGCTGTTCCGCGACATCCGCACCTGGCTGCGCCCCGGCGGCAAGCTGCTGTTCACCTACGCCACGCGCCACTACACCGGCGCCGAAAGCTTCGACGGCCACATCGAATTCATGGGCCGGCCGCTGTACTACAGCCACGACACGCCGCAACGCCTGCGCGCCCTCCTGGCCGAGGCGGGCCTGGTCATTGAGGACGAAGCCTGGCGGGATATCGGCGGCGAGACGTTTCTGTGGGTGACAGCCGCACGGGAGTAGCGCACGATGGGGCAGACTGCGCGTTTGCCGTGTGAATGAATGGAGGTCGCGATGAAAATACGGACGTTGATGGCGATGGGCCTGCTGCTGGCGATGCTTGGTTGCAGCAAGCTGACGATCGAGAACTACAGCCAGATCACCACGGGGATGCGCTATGAGGAGGTGATCGGACTGCTCGGCGAGCCCGACGCCTGCGACGATGTGATGGGAATGCGCGCCTGCCGCTGGGAGGATGGCAAGCGTTCCGTCAATGTGAGTTTTGTGGCGGACAAGGCGCTGCTGTTCTCGGCCAGCAATCTGCAATAAGCCTAATCCCCGGCGAACGGGCCATTCGGTCCCGTCCCGAACACCTACGTAATCCCGTTCGCCTGGAAGAAGGAAACGTAGGCCTTGTCGGTTTTCATGATGTGCTGGATCAGCCAGTTCTTGAGCAGTTCCAGCGCCTCGCCCGAGGCGACCTCGCCATTTCATGCTTGAGCAGCAGGCCGCTGATCTTGCCCGTAAAGACATTGTGCCGGGCTTTGTGGGCAGCGGTTTCCGGGTATCTGAGCCGCTCGAAGAGTTCTTCTTCCATGATGAAGTGATTGTAGGTGTAGTCCACCAGGCCTTCGAGAATTTCGCTGACCACCGAGGGAGAGAATTCCGGTTTTCGGTGTAGGCTGCAAGCACAACAACAGGGCACAGACCGAGCCATCCTCCTGCTGATCCGGATGAAAGAGAAACACCATGACCTACACCTACTGCATGACCTCTTACTGTGCGCTGGCGGAGACGTGTGCGCGTCATGAAGACGACGCGGGCCGGCATCTGCTGAATCGAACCTATGCGGATTTCAGCGAGGAACGCATCCGCCTGCCGGATGGCACGACGACATGCCCGTTCTTCATGGAAGAGAGCGGCTCGAAGGACAGCACGGCGCAATGAACGCGTTCGGGCGCTTCGAGGCATGAGATGGCGTATGAGTCGCTACCATGCCTTTCTCCTGACGGTCTTTGCGGCTGTGTGGGGCTGGGCGGCGATCGAACCGGTCTATCCGCACGACTGGCTGCTGGAAAACTATCTGGTGTTCGCGTTCGTGCCGATCATTCTGCTGACTGGCCGACATTTCCGCTTGTCCGATCTTTCCTACACGCTGATCACGGTTTTCATGCTGCTGCATGTGGCTGGCTCGCATTACACCTATGCCGAGGCGCCATTCGGTTTCACGCTGCAGCAATGGTTCGGCTCCGAGCGCAACATGTACGACCGGCTGGTGCATTTTTGCTTCGGCCTGCTGCTGGTCTATCCATTGCGTGAAGTGTTCGTGCGGATGACGAAGATGCACGGGGCGGCTGCTTATGTCTTTCCGCTGGTGCTGGTGCAGGCTTTTTCGGCGAGCTACGAAATCATCGAATGGCTGGTGGCGATTCGCGTCGATCCTGTGGCGGGGCTGGCTTTCCTGGGGGCACAGGGTGATGTGTGGGATGCCCAGAAAGACATGGGGCTGGCCGTCATCGGGGCGGCCCTTGCGCTGCTGGTCGTAGCGCTGGTTCGCTGGCGCTTCCCTACGCGGTCCGGCCCGGCTGCATGAAATCCCAGGGAACAGCGCCCCGCGCGGAATGAAAATGGCCCGCTCGCGCGGGCCATTTCTTGCGGCGGGACGGACTGCGGCCGGGATCAGCCCACCTTGGGCAGGCGATCCAGTGCAGCCTTGATCGCCTCTTCCGGGTAGGCGAAGTCTTCCAGCTTGCCGCTGAAGTAGCTGTCGTAGGCGGCCATATCGAAGTGCCCGTGGCCGGACAGGTTGAAGAACAGCGTCTTCGGCTCGCCGCTTGCCTTGCAGCGCAGTGCCTCGTCGATGCAGGCGGCAATGGCGTGGTTGGATTCGGGCGCGGGAACGATGCCTTCGGCGCGCGCGAACATGACGCCGGCCTTGAAGGTGGCGAGCTGGGGCACGGCCACCGCTTCGAGCAGTTTTTCGTGATAGAGCTGCGACACCAGTGCCGAATCGCCGTGATAGCGCAGGCCGCCGGCGTGGATGCCGGGCGGCATGAAATCGTGGCCGAGGGTGTACATCAGCATCATCGGGGTGAGCTTGGCGGTGTCGCCGAAGTCGTAGGCGTAGTGGCCGCGCGTCAGGGTCGGGCAGGAGTCGGGCTCCACCGCGACCAGGCGCACGTTCTTGCCGGCGGCCTTGTCGGCGAAGAAGGGGAAGGCCGCACCGCCGAAGTTGGAGCCGCCGCCGCAGGGGGCGAAGATCATGTCGGGATAGTCGCCCGCCTTCTCGAACTGCTTCTTCGCTTCCAGCCCGATCACGGTCTGGTGCAGCAGCACATGATTGAGCACCGAACCCAGGGCGTAGTTGGTGTCGGCGCGCGAGGCGGCGTCTTCCACCGCTTCGGAAATGGCGAGGCCGAGCGAGCCGGGGTTGTCCGGGTCTTCGGCCAGCGCGGCGCGGCCGGAATTCGTTTCCATGCTCGGGCTGGCGAACACTTCCGCGCCCCAGGTCTGCATCATGGAGCGGCGGTAGGGTTTCTGGCCGTAGCTGACCTTGACCATGTAGACCCGCACCTCCAGCCCGAACATCTGGCCGGCCAGCGCCATCGAACAGCCCCACTGCCCGGCGCCGGTCTCGGTGGCGATGCGCTTGATGCCGGCCTCGGCGTTGTAATAGGCCTGCGCCACCGAGGTGTTGACCTTGTGCGAACCGGCCGGGGAGACGCCTTCATATTTGTAATAGATCTTCGCCGGGGTGCCGAGCGCCGCTTCCAGGCGGTGGGCGCGGAACAGCGGCGAGGGGCGCCACAATTGATAGATTTCGCGCACCTTGTCGGGGATCGGAATCCAGCGCTCGGCCGACATTTCCTGTTCGATCAGGCTCATCGGGAAGATCGCCGTCAGCGCCTCGGGGCCGATCGGCTTGCCGTCCGGACCCAGCGGCGGCGCCGGCGGGTTGGGCATGTCGGCGATGATGTTGTACCAGTGGGTGGGAATCTCGGATTCGTCGAGCAGAAATTTGGTTTGCGGCATGGTTATCTCCCTTGTATTTATGTTGGGTGCTGATGCTGCTTCGGACCGGCCGGCCCGGCTTCAAATCATCGACCAATCCTTTTGTGTCGTCAACGAACCGCGGGGGGCTGGTGGTGACGATCAGTCGCCCCATTGCTCCAGCGTGAAGCCGGCCCCGGCGTCCTGCCCGAGCACGCGAACCAGGTAGGGCATGAGACCCGTGAGGGTCTGGTGCAGGGTCCAGGGCGGGTTGATGATGAACATGCCGCTGCCATGCATGCCGAAGCCATCCGCTGACGGCGTGTGCACGGTGAGGGTGACGTGCAGCCAGTTCCTGATGGGCAGGCGTTTGAGCTTGTCGGGCAGTTGTTGCGCTTCCGGCCGGGCGAGTTGCGGATACCAGATGGCATAGGTGCCGGTGGCGAAGCGCGCCAGCCCTTCGTTCAGCGCCGCGATGACATGGCTGTAGTCGTCGCGGGTTTCGTAGGGCGGATCGATCAGCACCAGCGCGCGGCGCGACGGCGGCGGCAGCAGCGCCTTGAGGGCAGCGAAGCCGTTGCCCGTGGTGACGCTCACGCGGCGGCCCTGGTCGGCGAAGTTGTCCTGCAGGATCTGGCTGTCGCTGCTGTGGAGTTCGAACAGGCGCAGACGATCCTGCGGGCGCAGGGTTTGCAGGGCCAGCCAGGGGGAGCCGGGATAAAAGCGCAGGGTATCGCTGGCGTGCGTCGCGTCAGGGTTGCAGGCGCGCACCAGATCGACATAGTCGGCCAGCGCGGCGGGCAGGTCCTGGCGCCCCCACAGTTTGCCGATGCCGCTTTCGTATTCCTTCAGCTGGGTCGCATAGCCCGTATCCAGTTCGTAGAGGCCCGCGCCGGCATGGGTGTCGATGATCCAGAAGGCTTTGTCTTTCTGGCCCAGATAACGGCTCAGATGGACAAGCACAAGATGCTTCAGCACGTCGGCATGATTGCCGGCATGAAAGGCGTGACGGTAGCTCAGCATGGTCGGACCCTGGCCGGATGCGGGTGAACGCCGCGGGGCGCTTCAGCTCCGATTGATCGGGGGCGTTTCAGTTTGAAGGGGTGTCCGGCAGCGTGGCTGTCCCGGGTTCAGGGGAGGCAGGCGCTTCGGCAGGCGCGGCCTTTTTCAGTTCCTTCTCGGCTTTCTTCTTTTTCTTTTCCAGCTCTCTTTGCCTTTTTTCGTACTGATAGTTGGGTTTCAAACTCAGGTTCCTTTCAGGAAATAAATGGGCCGGCCCGGCCATCCGGTGCGTGCCGCATGCATCGCATGCTCTCGACGCCTGCAGCCTTCATGGTTGAACTATAACAAACCGCCTGGTTTCCCGCGTTTCGCCCGCGCCGGGCATGCCCGATGCTCAGGGTTACATTCGGATACAAGCCGTTACATTTTCGGGCCGGACGGACATCCAGGGGATACATGCGCCCTCCAGAATGCGTTTCATGCCAAACCCGCCAGGGGATGGCTACTTTTGACAACATCTCTGAAGGAGATTGCAATGAAACTGATTCAAGGTTCTTTTGCCAGGCGTGCGCTGGTGGTGGGGTTGATCGCGGGTAGCGGCATTCTGGCCGCATCGTCTTTTGCGATGCCCGCTGGGGACGCTACAGGCAAGGCGGGCTGTGAAGCCGGGCACGGACAGAAAATGCAGGGCAAATCGGATGAACAGCGTGCCCGGCATCTGTCTGAGCTGAAGGAAAAGCTCAAGCTCAGCGCCAAGCAGGAAAGCGCATGGAATGCCTTCGCCAGCGCGAGCAAGCCTGCCCCGCAACGGGGAAGCAAGCAAGCGATGCGTGGCGAGTTCGAGAAAATGAGCACGCCCGAGCGTCTGGACAAGATGCAGGCGATGTCGGAAATGCGTCACGCCAGGATGGCCGAGCGCAGCAAGGCGGTCAAAGTTTTTTACGCCGAGCTGAGCCCCGAGCAGCGGGTCGTGTTCGATGCCGGGATGAAACCGCGCCACCGTGGGCATGGCCAGCATCGTCAGCATTCCTGAATAATCGGCACGGGTAGGACAGAACGTGGGCGGGTAACCGCCCACGTTTTTTTATGGCAGGATTCATGAGAACGTACTTCACGGGCTCAGGAGGCATGCCATGAAAAAACGCGCCTATCTGCTGGGAAAGGTTTACGGATTGCTGGAGCCCGGCCCCGTGGTGCTGGTGACGACCGCGCGCAAGGGGCGCGCCAATATCATGACGATGTCGTGGCACACCATGATGGAATTCGAGCCGCCGTTGATCGGCTGCGTGATCAGCGGCCGCAATGCGTCGTTCGATGCGGTGCGTGCGACGAAGGCGTGCGTGATCAACATTCCGACGCAGGAACTGGCGAAGCAGGTGGTGGGGATTGGCAATTGTTCCGGACTCGGCGTCGACAAGTTCGCGAAGTTCGGCCTGACGGCGGTGGCCGCTACAGCCGTGCAGGCGCCCCTGATCGCGGAATGCTATGCCAGCCTGGAATGCCGGGTGGCCGATACGCGGCTGGTGAACCGCTACAATTTTTTCGTGCTCGAGGTGGTGCAGGCGTGGGTCGATACCCGCGTGAAGCAACCGCAGACCCTGCATCATCGCGGCAATGGCGTGTTTGCCGTGGCAGGCGAGACGATCAAGCTGCGCTCGGCGATGAAATAGCCCGCAAATGCGGCAAACCGGAGTCGGTTGAGCTTGGATTTTGTTTGCGCGTGACTAGCCTGAAGGCAGTCCGGTTTTTTCAATCGAAAAGGAGACATCATGAGCATCGCAAAAACCATCGAAGTCACGGCAAGTTCCAAAAAGGGATTCGACGACGCGCTGAAGCAGGGGATCGCGAAGGCCGCCGAGTCGCTGGAAAACATCACCGGCGCCTGGGTGATGGATCAGAATGTGAAGGTGAACAAGGGCAAGATCGTCGAATACACTGTCAGGATGAAACTGACATTCGTGCTGAAATAGGTTTGCTTTGACGCATCGCCCGCCAGGATTCCGGTGCGGGTGTGGCGGAAGGGGCAGGAAGGGGAGGGATTTGAACAGGGACGCAGCCGGTGGCGATCATCATCGCCATTCCATTCCGGTGCGTCTGGTGTTCGCCGGTTTAGGCACGCTGTTCGTGCTGTTGGGTGTGCTGGGCCTGTTTCTGCCGGTGTTGCCGACCACGCCCTTCCTGTTGCTGGCCGCTGCCTGCTACGCGCGCTCGTCACGCCGGATTTTCAACTGGCTGCTCAACCAGCCGCACCTGGGGCCGCTGATCCGCGAATGGCGCGAACACCGCAGCATGCCCTATTGCGCCAAGCGCAAGGCTTTGTGGCTGATCGCACTGAGTTTCGGCATTTCCATCGGCTTCTTCGTGCCGGGCTGGCCGGCAAAACTGGCCATGGGCGCGGTCGGCCTCGCCCTGATGATCTGGATTGCGCGCATCCCTTCGCGCGATGCACCATCGGACGCGGATTGAAACCCGTCGCAGAATGATTGGCGCGCGCATGCCGAATCGGCGCCCGCCTCAGGGATAATCCGGTCGCATGAAAGCTGTTCCTTACTGGCGCCTGTCCGGTTTCTATTTCTTCTACTTTGCCTTCGTCGGCGCGATGTCGCCGTTCTGGGGGCTGTATCTGCAGTCGCTCGCGTTCAACGCCCTCCAGATCGCCGTGCTGATGTCGCTGCTGCAGGTGATGCGGATTTTCTCACCCAATATCTGGGGGCATATCGCCGACCGCACCGGCCGCCGCACCGCTATCGTCCAGATGGCGGCGCTGGGCAGCGTGATCGTATTCGCCGGGGTGTTCTTCGGCAGCGGTTTCTGGTGGTTGTTCGCGGTGATGGCGGCGCTGAGCTTCTTCTGGAGTGCGTCGCTGCCGCTGGTCGAGGCGATGACCCTGTCGCACCTGGGCGAGCGCACCGATGCCTATGGCCGCATCCGCCTGTGGGGTTCGGTCGGTTTCATCCTGGTGGTGGTGGGACTGGGCTATGCCTTCGACCATGTGCCGATCGCCTGGCTGCCGTGGGCGGTGATGGCGGTGATGCTGGGCATCGTTGCCTTTGCGCGGGCGATCCCCGAGGCGGAAATCCTGGTCCACGCGACCGATCATCATTCGATTTGGGACGTCGTGAAGCGGCCCGAGGTGGCGTCGCTGCTGGCCGCCTGCCTGCTGATGGCGGTGACGCACGGGCCTTACTACACTTTTTATTCGATCTATCTGGTCGATCACGGCTACGATAAGTCCACGGTAGGCTGGCTGTGGGCGCTGGGCGTGCTGTGCGAAATCGGCATTTTCCTGATCGTGCCGCGCATTTTTGCGCGGGTGACGCCGCGCCGGCTGATTCTGGCGAGCTTTGCGCTGGCGGTGCTGCGCTTTCTGCTGATCGCCTGGGGGGTGGAGTCGGCCTGGCTGGTGTGGGGCGCGCAGACGCTGCACGCTTTTACCTTCGGGACCTATCACGCGGCGGCGGTGGCGCTGATCCA
Source organism: Thiobacillus denitrificans (assembly GCA_002424845.1). Classification (GTDB taxonomy): domain Bacteria; phylum Pseudomonadota; class Gammaproteobacteria; order Burkholderiales; family Thiobacillaceae; genus Thiobacillus; species Thiobacillus denitrificans_F. Next base: position 9,610 of record DILD01000020.1, read on the forward strand.
CCAGCATTTCCGCGGCCGCCACCAGGCGCGCGGGCAGGCGCTCTACACCAGCCTGTCCTACGGCGTGGGCGGCACCATCGGCGGGCTGGCCAGCGGACTGACCTGGGAGTCGCTGGGTTCGGCCTGGACTTTCACCCTGGCCGCTGCGAGCGCGGCGCTGGCCTGGCTGGTCTATGCCGTGTGGGGGCGGACAAAATCCGTGCCAGCATCCAGTTCATTATGATGAAAACAGTCCAAGCTATGGAATAATCAGCGTTTTACTCGCTGTGACGTCTTATTTCCGCATGTCAGGACAGACCTTATTCCAGAAGTTGTGGGACGCTCATGTGGTGCACGTCGAAGCCGACGGCACCACGCTGCTCTATATCGACCGCCATCTGGTGCACGAAGTGACCAGCCCGCAGGCGTTCGAGGGGCTGAAACTGGCGCACCGCAAGCCGCGCCGGACCGACGCGGCCATTGCCGTGCCTGACCACAACGTGCCGACCACCGACCGCTCGCAGGGCATCGCCGACCCGATCTCGCGCCTGCAGGTGGAAACGCTCGACGCTAACTGCGCCGAGTTCGGCATCACCGAATTCAAAATGGACGATATCCGCCAGGGTATTGTCCATGTCATCGGTCCCGAAGAGGGCCTGACCCTGCCCGGCATGACCGTGGTATGCGGCGATTCGCATACCTCGACGCATGGCGCGTTCGGCGCGCTGGCGTTCGGCATCGGCACCTCCGAGGTCGAGCATGTGCTGGCCACGCAATGCCTGTGGCAGAAACCGTCGAAGACGATGCTGGTCAAGGTCGAAGGCACGCTTGGACAAGGCGTCACCGCCAAGGACATTGCGCTGGCGATCATCGGCGAGATCGGCACCGCGGGCGGCACGGGCTATGCGCTGGAATTCGGCGGTTCGGCGATTCGTGCGTTGACCATGGAAGGCCGCATGACGCTGTGCAATATGGCGATCGAAGCCGGCGCCCGTGCCGGCATGGTGGCCGTCGACCAGACCACGATCGATTATGTGAAGGGCCGTCCCTATTCACCCAAGGGGGCAGCCTGGGACCAGGCGGTGGCCTGGTGGAACACGCTGCATTCGGATGCCGGCGCGACCTTCGATCGCGTGGTCGAACTCGATGCAGCCAGGATCGAGCCGCAGGTGACCTGGGGGACGTCGCCCGAGATGGTGACGACGATCAGCGCACGTGTGCCGAATCCGGCCGATGCTTCGAGCGAGGTCAAGCAGCAGGACTGGACGCGCGCGCTGGAATACATGGGCCTGAAGGCTGGCACGCCGATGGCCGAGATAACGGTGGACAAGGTGTTCATCGGGTCCTGCACCAATTCCCGCATCGAGGATCTGCGCGAAGCCGCCAATGTGGCGAAGGGCCGCAAAGTCGCATCCAACGTCAAGCTGGCGATGGTGGTGCCGGGCTCCGGTCTGGTGAAACAGCAGGCCGAGGCCGAAGGCCTGGACAGGATTTTTGTCGAGGCCGGCTTCGAATGGCGCGAGCCGGGCTGTTCGATGTGCCTGGCGATGAATGCCGATCGGCTCGAATCGGGCGAGCGTTGCGCGTCCACCTCCAACCGCAATTTCGAGGGGCGGCAGGGGCAGGGCGGCAGAACCCATCTGGTCAGCCCGGCGATGGCGGCGGCTGCCGCCTGTGCCGGACATTTCGTCGATGTACGCAATTTTTAAGGAGAGCCTCCCATGAAACCGATGATTGCCGTTTTGATCGCTGCCGTGATGACCCTGGCAGGTTGCAACACCGTCCAGGGCCTCGGTCAGGACATCGGGAAGGCCGGCAGCGCGATCGAACGCGCCGGCAGCAAGTAAGCATGCGGGCATTTACCATGCTCGACGGGTTGGCGGTGCCGCTTGATCGCGCCAACGTCGATACCGACGCCATCATTCCCAAGCAATTCCTGAAGTCGATCAAGCGTGCCGGCTTCGGCCCCAACCTGTTCGACGAATGGCGTTATCTCGACCACGGCGAGCCGGGCATGGACCCCGCCACGCGCCAGCCCAATCCGGAATTCGTGCTGAATTTCCCGCGTTATGCGGGCGCTTCGGTGCTGCTGGCGCGCGACAACTTCGGTTGCGGGTCGAGTCGCGAGCACGCGCCGTGGGCGCTGGAAGACTACGGCATCCGCGCCATCATCGCACCGTCTTACGCCGACATCTTCTACAACAACTGCTTCAAGAACGGCATCCTGCCCATCGTGCTCGATGCCGCCGTAGTCGATCGTCTGATCAGCGAGTGCGAAGCGAAGGAGGGCTACAAGCTGGCCATCGACCTCGACAGGCAGATTGTGACCACGCCCGGCGGCGAAGTGCTGGCATTCGATGTGGATGGCGGGCGCAAGCATCGCCTGCTGAACGGATTGGACGATATTGGCTTGACCTTGTTGCAGGCCGACAAGATCAAGACGTATGAAGAGCGGCGCAAGGTTGAAGCGCCGTGGTTGTTTGCTTGATTAATTTTTCATTCGCGAAGGACGCGAAGAAATGCGAATTTAAAAGCTTTTCTTGGCGTTCCTTCGCGGACAAAAGGTTTTAAGAACATGAAAATTGCAGTATTGCCCGGTGACGGCATCGGCCCGGAAATTGTCGCGCAAGCGGTCAAGGTTTTGGATGCGCTGAAGGCCGAAGGCGCGAAAATCGAAATGGAAACCGCGCCGATCGGCGGCGCGGGTTATGACGCGGCGGGCGACCCGCTGCCGGAAGCGACGCTGAAGCTTGCGCGCGAAGCCGACGCGGTGCTGCTCGGCGCCGTCGGCGGCCCGCGGTACGACACGCTCGATCGCCCGCTGCGCCCCGAGCGTGGCTTGCTGCGCATCCGCAAGGAACTCAACCTGTTTGCCAACCTGCGCCCGGCGCTGCTGTATCCCGAACTGGCATCGGCTTCATCGCTGAAGCCGGAGGTGGTGTCCGGCCTCGACCTGATGATCGTGCGCGAACTCACCGGCGACGTGTATTTCGGCCAGCCGCGCGGCATCGAGGTACGGAACGGTGAACGCGTCGGCTTCAACACCATGCTGTATTCCGAATCCGAAGTGCGCCGCGTGGCGCACGTCGCGTTCGGCATCGCGATGAAGCGCGGCAAAAAGCTGTGCTCGGTGGAAAAGGCCAATGTGCTGGAATGTTCCGAGCTGTGGAAGGAAGTGATGATCGAGGTGTCGAAGGACTACCCCGAGGTCGCGCTTTCCCACATGTACGTCGACAACGCGGCGATGCAGCTGATCCGCGCGCCGAAGCAGTTCGACACCATCGTCACCGGCAACATCTTCGGCGACATCCTGTCGGACGCGGCCTCGATGCTGTCGGGCTCGATCGGCATGCTGCCGTCGGCCTCGCTCGACGAGCACAACAAGGGCATGTACGAGCCGATCCACGGTTCCGCGCCCGACATCGCCGGCAGGAACCTGGCGAATCCGCTGGCGACCATCCTGTCGGTGGCGATGATGTACCGCTACACCTTCGCTGACCTGGCGACCGCCGACCGTATCGAGAACGCGGTGAAGAAAGTGATCGCGCAGGGCCTGCGCACCGGCGACATCTGGACCGAAGGCACGCAGAAAGTGTCGTGCAGCGAAATGGGTGACGCGGTGGTGAAGGCGATTTAGAAATAAGCGGAGAGTCGAGAGCCAAGAGTCGAGAGGCACCCCCTCCGCTCTCGACTCTTGGCTCTCGGCTCTCGACTAGGAGAAGTTGTAATGATGAAGGTAGGACTGATCGGCTGGCGCGGCATGGTGGGTTCGGTGCTGATGGGCCGCATGAAGGAAGAGCGCGATTTCGATCACATCGATCCGGTGTTCTTCACCACGTCCAACGTCGGCGGCAAGGGCCCCGACATCGGCCGTGAAGTTTCACCGCTGAAGGATGCCAACAGCATCGACGAGCTGAAGCTGTGCGACACCATCATCACCTGTCAGGGCGGCGACTACACGAAGGAAATCTACCCGCAACTGCGCGCGGCGGGTTGGACCGGTTACTGGATCGACGCCGCCTCGACGCTCAGGATGAAAGACGAGGCGATCATCATTCTCGACCCGGTCAATGGCAACGTGATCCGCGACGGTATCGCCAGCGGGGTGAAAACCTACGTCGGCGGCAACTGCACGGTGTCACTGATGTTGATGGCCATGGGCGGGCTATTCGACGCCGGGCTGGTCGAGTGGGTGTCGCCGATGACCTATCAGGCGGCCTCCGGCGCCGGCGCGCGCAACATGCGCGAACTGATCGCCCAGATGGGCGCCGTCCACACTGAAGTGAAGTCGCTGCTCGACGACCCGGCCTCCGCGATTCTTGAAATCGACCGCAAGGTAGCTGATTTCATCCGCTCCGACCGCTATCCGGTCGACGCCTGGCCGGTGCCGCTGGCCGGCAACCTGATTCCGTGGATCGACGTCGCGCTCGAATCCGGCCAGTCGAAGGAAGAGTGGAAGGCGCAGGTCGAAGCCAACAAGATCATGCGCCGCAGCGACAAGCCGATCCCGATCGACGGCCTGTGCGTGCGCGTCGGCGCGATGCGCTGCCATTCGCAGGCGCTCACCATCAAGCTGACCAGGGACGTGCCGCTGGCCGACCTCCACGATCTGATCGCCGCGCACAACCAGTGGGTGAAGGTGGTGCCGAACGACCGCGAGATTACCATGCGCGAACTCACCCCGGCGGCGGTGACCGGCACCCTGACCGTGCCGATCGGCCGCATGCGCAAGCTCAACATGGGCCCCGAGTATCTGACCGCGTTTACCGTGGGCGACCAGCTCCTGTGGGGGGCGGCCGAGCCGCTGCGCCGCATGCTGCGGATCCTGCTGGAAGCCTGACTGGAAAAGGTCCGGACAGGGCAAAACCGGGACAGGTTCGATGATTGCATGTAAAGATTGCGCCTGATGAGCCGTCAATAGTGGCGTCAAGGATTCAAATGTCCCGCTGAGCGGGGCGAACGAGGAGATACGGATGAAATTGAAGTGCTTCACGACCCAACTGGTGGCCGCAGGTCTGATTGCCTTGCCACTGGTGGCGAATGCCGCCGGGTTGGGCCGGCTGTCCGTCCATTCGGCCTTGGGTCAGCCGCTTGCCGCTGAAATCGAATTGTTCGCGGCTGACAAGGCTGAGCTCGACAGTCTGTCGGCAAACCTCGCGTCTGATCAGGCATTCCGTGATGCCCGGGTCGAGTTCGCCCCGATTCTGTCTTCCTTGCGTTTCACCGTGGAAAGGAAGGCCGATGGCCAGACGATTCTGAAAGTCATTTCGAGTCGCCCGGTGACTGATCCCTTCATCGACATGCTGGTTGAGCTGAACTGGGCATCGGGACGCCTGGTGCGCGAATACACCATGCTGCTCGATCCGCCCGGTATGGCCATGCCTCAAACCGTCGCCCCGGTCGCGGTGATGACGCCTCAGGTCGTGCCTGCCCAGACCGTGCCGGTTGCCCCCGCCTCGGCAGGTACCCAGACCACGCCGGTTCCCGCTCAAGTGCCGGTGCCGGCACCCGCTGTCAGCAAGCCGGTTCCCGTTCCCGTCCCGGCCCCGGTCGCGAGCAAGCCGGCCCCCGCGCCCAAGGCCCCCATGCCCAATCGGGTGACAGCCCGGAAGGGCGATACGCTCAGCAGTATCGCTGGCCGCGTGAAACCTGAAGGGGTCAGCCTGGAGCAGACCCTGGTGGGGCTTTACCGGGAAAATCCCCGGGCTTTCGAGGGTAATGTGAATCGCCTCAAGGCCGGTGCAGCCCTCGATGTTCCGTCGGCCGAGAAAGTTGCTGCGATTCCGCAGGCCGAGGCGGTGCGCGAACTCAGGCTGCAGGCCAACGATTGGCGCGCCTACCGCCAAAAACTGGCAGGTGCCGTGAGCGCTGCGCCTGAGGTTGCTGCGGGCTCGGGCGAACAGGCCAGCGGCAAGATCACGCCCAAGGTGGAAGATCGGGCAAAGCCAGCGCCTGAAGCCAAGAAAGATGTGCTGAAACTGTCCAAGGTCACGCCGCCGGCCGTTGCCAATGGCAAGGCTGACGAAGCCCGTGTCCTGCTGGAAAAGCTGCGTGTCCAGGAAGAGAAGTTGCGCGCACAGGAAGAGGATTCGATCGCACGTGAAAAAGCGATGCAGGAGTCCAGTCAGCGCGTAGCCCTGCTCGAGAAACAGATTGGGGACATGCAGAAGCTGATTGCGATGCAGGAAAAGGCGACCAAAGAAGCGGCAACCGTTGCTGTCGCGCCTGCGGTCTCCGCTCCATCGCCTGCTCCGGCGGAGGTGAAACCTGCACCGGCCAAACCCAAGCCCAAACCTGTCGCGCCTGTGGTCAAGGCACCTGTCGCCAGTCCTGAACCCGACAGGAGCTGGTACGACGCCGTGCTGGCCACCCCCCCGCTTTACTGGGGGGGGGCGTTGGTTATGCTGGGCCTCGGCGGCGTGCTGTGGTGGATGATGGCGGGGGGCGGACGCCGCCGCAAGGTGGGCAGCACGGCGCTGGAAGACAGCATCATGAGCGGCAGTGCCGGGCGTCCCAATACCGTGATCGGGGAGTCCTCCGGTGGCAGCGTCAATACCAATACCGGCGACACCTCTTTCCTGACTGACTTCAGTCAGGCGGGGCTGGGGGCCATCGATACGCATGACGTCGATCCGATCGCCGAAGCCGATGTGTACATGGCCTATGGGCGCGATGCGCAGGCCGAGGAGATTCTCAAGGAAGCAATCAACAAAAATCCGGATCGCCAGGAAATTCGCCTGAAGCTTCTGGAAATCTATGCCGCCCGACGCAACGCCCAGGCATTCGAGTCGACGGCCGGTGAGCTTTATGCTGCGCTGGGCAACGCAACGAGTCCGCTGTGGGACAAGGCCCGCGAAATGGGTCGGGGCATCGACCCGACCAATCCGCTCTATGGCGGTGTGCAATCGGCCGGCGCCCCCGTGGCGACGGTTGATGCGACAGAGTCGGTCGTTGGCGGCGCTGTGAAATTTGACGAGGAAACCAAGACGGCGGAACCGTTGGCAACTTCCCTGGATTTTGAGCCGATGCTGCCTGAAGCCGAGCCTGAAATCGCAGCGGCGCCCGAACCCAAGCCGGCCGATGAGCCGATGGAGTTCGATGCCGGCGCTTTCCTCGCCTTTGATTCGCAGCCGGAAGCCGCACCGGAAGCTCGGCAGGAAGAGGTGAAAGCTCCGGAAGCCAGCCAGGAGGAGAACAAGGGGCTGGATTTCGATTTCGACCTGTCCAGCCTGGATTTTCCGGAAGCCGAACCCAAGGCCGCCGAGCCTGTCGTGGTCAAGGATGAAGCGCTTTCGCTAGACCTGGGCCAGGCGGAAGCCGTCAGCCCGGCCAACGCGTTCGATTTCGGCGCACTCGACCTGGATCTGGATGACGCCGGTACCGAGGGCAGCGACGAACTGGATGAAATCGGCACCAAGCTTGATTTGGCGCGTGCCTATATCGAAATGGGCGACGCGGAAGGGGCGCACGAAATTCTCAACGAGGTGCTGGGCGAAGGCAACGACAAACAAAAGGCCGACGCACAAGGCTTGTTGAATTCGCTTGGCTAATGCCCTTCATCCCGCTGCCTGCATCCTGTTGTGGTGTGGGTGGGCGGTGGCAGCCGAGCGTGCCGCACTGACTACGCTGAGTGTTCTGGCCGTCGCCGCAGGGGCGGCCTTTCTGTTTATCCCTGTTCGTTTGCAACTGTTGCGACTGCTGCGCCGCACCCGCTGGCTGCTGGCAGTGCTGTTGCTGACTTATGCTTATATCCTTCCGGGGGAGCCGCTGTGGCCGGCGATGGGCTGGGCCAGCCCGAGCATCGAGGGCGCACAGCAAGGTGCCCTGCGCATGTCACGTTTGATGCTGATGCTGGCCGGGCTGGCCGTGCTTTTTGCCAGCACGGACCGCCCCCGCCTCATTTACGGGCTATATGTACTGGCGAAACCGTTGACCTGGCTGGGCTTTGACCGCCGCGCGCTGACGGTTCGCCTCGGGTTGACGCTCGATTATGTCGAGCAGGCGCCGAAGTCCGCGCGCTGGCTGGATGCGTTGCGTGCACCGCTGCCCGACGATGCGCAGCCCACCTGCTACAGTCTGCCGGCCGAACGCTGGCAAAGCCGTGACAGCGCCGTCATACTCGCGGCTCTGGTTTTGCTCGTCATCGCATTGATATGAGAATCGTACTGGGCCTGGAATATTGCGGTGTCGGTTTTTGCGGCTGGCAATCGCAGCCGCAGGGATGCGGGATACAGGATGCGCTGGAAGCGGCGGTTTCCGCGATTGCCGGCGGAAAAACCAGCGTGACCGCCGCCGGGCGCACCGATACCGGTGTCCATGCGGCTTTCCAGGTGGCCCATTTCGATACGGATGCGCAGCGCCCATTGACCGCATGGGTGCGTGGCGTCAACAGCCATTTGCCGGCCGGGGTGGCGGTATTGTGGGCACGCGAGATCGATGAAACCTTCCACGCCCGATTTGCCGCCACGCAACGGGGTTACCGCTATGTGCTGCTGAATCACCCGGTGCGTCCCGGCATCAATCACGGGCTGATCGGCTGGCACCACCGCCCGCTCGATATCGAGGCGATGAATCGCGCGGCGGCCCAGTTGATCGGCCAGCATGATTTTTCCGCCTTCCGCGCGGCCGAATGCCAGGCCAGATCGCCGGTCAAGGAACTGCGGCTGGCGCACGTCGAGCGCCGTGGCGATTATCTGCTGTGCGACTTTCGTGCCGACGGTTTCCTGCATCACATGGTACGTAACCTCATGGGCAGCCTGATCCAGGTGGGCGCCGGCGCGCAGCCGCCGGACTGGGTGGGCGAGATTCTGGCCGGCCGCGACCGCACGCTGGCCGCGCCTACCTTCGAGGCTGCCGGGCTGTATCTCACCCATATCCGGTATCCTGCGCACTTTTCCTTGCCGGAAAGCTCCGATCGATGGCTGTTCGCGTAAAAATTTGCGGCATCACCCGCTTGCAGGATATGCATGCTGCCTGTGAAGCCGGGGCGGATGCGCTGGGCTTCGTGTTCTATGAAAAAAGTCCGCGCCACGTATCGGTCGAGGCGGCCGCTGAACTGATACGGGCGCTGCCGCCCTTCGTGCAAAGCGTGGGGCTGTTCGTCAATGCCGAACCGGCCTTCGTCGAACGGGTGCTGGAGGCTGTGCCGCTCGATCTGTTGCAGTTCCATGGCGACGAGACCCCGGCCGATTGCGTGCGCTACGGTCGTCCCTATATCAAGGCGGTGCGCGTCACGGCCGACACGGATTTGCTAAAATGCGCGGCTGATTTCGACACCGCGCGCGGTCTGCTGCTCGATGCCTATGTGCCCGGTGTGCCGGGCGGCACGGGGGAAAGCTTCGACTGGAGCCTGATTCCGGCCAGGATGCCCAAACCGGTGGTGCTGTCCGGTGGCCTCACCCCGGCCAATGTGGCTGAGGCGGTTCGTCAGGTGCATCCGTGGGCCGTGGATGTGTCGAGCGGCGTCGAATCTGAAAAAGGCATCAAGGATCCCTTCCACGTAGCGCAATTCATTGCGAAGGCAAAAGCATCATGAAGTTGACTGATCTCCCCGATTCCCGCGGCCACTTTGGTCCCTACGGCGGCATTTTCGTCGCCGAAACCCTGATGGCGGCGCTGGAGGAACTGCGCGTCGAGTATGACAAGGCGCGCAACGACCCTGCCTTCATGGCGGAATTCGAATACGAGCTGAAGCACTACGTCGGCCGCCCCAGCCCGGTGTATCACGCCAAGCGTCTCTCCGAGCAATACGGCGGCGCACAGATCTATCTCAAGCGCGAAGACCTCAACCATACCGGTGCGCACAAGATCAACAACACCATCGGCCAGGCCCTGCTCGCCCGTCGCATGGGCAAGAAGCGCGTGATCGCCGAAACCGGCGCCGGCCAGCACGGCGTCGCCTCGGCCACGGTGGCCGCGCGCTACGGCATGGAATGCGTGGTCTACATGGGCGCGGAAGACGTCGCCCGCCAGTCGCCCAACGTCTTTCGCATGAAGCTGCTCGGTGCCACCGTGGTGCCGGTGTCCAGCGGTTCGAAGACGCTGAAGGACGCGCTGAACGAGGCGATGCGCGACTGGGTTACCAACGTCGAGTCGACTTTCTACATCCTCGGCACCGCCGCCGGCCCACACCCGTACCCGATGCTGGTGCGCGACTTCCAGTGCGTGATCGGCCGCGAATGCCTCACCCAGATGCCCGAACTGACTGGCCGCCAGCCCGATGCGGTGGTCGCCTGCGTCGGCGGTGGGTCGAACGCCATCGGTATTTTCCATCCCTATATCCCGTATGACGGGGTGCGCCTGATCGGCGTCGAGGCGGGCGGTTCCGGCGTGGAAAGCGGCAAGCATGCCGCGCCGCTGAATGCCGGCACCCCCGGCGTGCTGCACGGTTTTCGCAGCTATCTGATGCAGGATGAGAACGGTCAGATCATCGAAACCCACTCGATTTCCGCCGGCCTTGACTATCCGGGCGTCGGTCCCGAGCACAGCTATCTCAAGGACGTCGGGCGTGCCGAATACGTCGCGATCAACGATGACGAAGCCATGGCGGCTTTCCACGACCTGTGCCGCCTGGAAGGCATCATCCCTGCGCTCGAATCCAGCCACGCCGTGGCCCATGCCAAGAAGCTCGCGCCGACCATGAATAAGGATCAGATCATCCTGGTCAACCTGTCCGGGCGCGGCGACAAGGACATCAACACCGTGGCGAAGGTGTCGGGGATTACGCTGTAAGCCTGCCGCCGCCCAATGAATCGCATTTTTCAGAAGACCCGACCATGAGCCGAATCGGCCAGACTTTTACCGCGCTCAAGGCGCAAAACAAGAAAGCCCTCATCCCTTTCATTACGGCGGGCTATCCCGGCAAGGGCCTGACCGTGCCGCTGATGCATGTGCTGGTCGAGGCGGGGGCCGACATCATCGAACTGGGGGTGCCGTTTTCCGATCCGATGGCAGACGGCCCTGTGATCCAGCGTGCCTCCGAGGTCGCCTTGGCGAACAAGGTCGGGCTGCGCGACGTGCTGGCGATGACGGCGGAATTCCGCAAGACCAACACGACCACGCCGGTGGTGTTGATGGGCTATGCCAACCCGGTCGAGCACATGGGGTACGAGACCTTTGCCCTGGCGGCCAAAGAGGCCGGTGTCGATGGCGTGTTGACGGTGGATATTCCGCCGGAGGAGTCGGCCGGCGTATCGGATGTATTCAAGGCGCACGGACTCGACCCGATTTTCCTGCTGTCGCCGACCACGCCTGAATCGCGGGTGGAACAGGTGGCCGCTGCCGCCGGCGGGTTTATTTATTACGTGTCGCTCAAGGGGGTCACCGGATCGGCCAGCCTCGACACTGCGGAAGTCGCGGAGAAGCTTGCCATGGTGCGCAGGCATTGCAGTCTGCCCGTGGGCGTGGGTTTCGGCATTCGCGATGCGGCGACCGCCGAAGCCGTGGCGCGGATAGCCGATGCCGTGGTGGTGGGCAGTCGCATCATCAGCGAAATCGAGACCGCACCGGAAGGCGAATGCGTCAACCGCGTCAGGCATCTGGTGGCTGAGTTGCGCCGTGGCGTCAACGCCGCATCGAAATAAGAGGAGAACACAATGAGCTGGTTTCAGAAAATCCTGCCCCCGAAAATCAAGCGTCGGGTGGAGGCACGCAAGTCGATGCCGGAAGGGCTGTGGTCGAAATGCCCGGCCTGTAACGAAGTGCTCTATCGCGCCGATCTGGAGAGCAATCTGGAGGTGTGCCCCAAGTGTGGTCACCATCACCGCATCGGCGCCCGTGCCCGGCTGGCCATGCTGCTGGATGCGGAAAACCAGCACGAGATCGGCGCGCAGGTGACGCCGCTTGATCCGCTTAAATTCAAGGATGGCAAGAAGTATCCCGACCGCTTGAAGGAAGCTCAGACGAACACGTCCGAGTCCGATGCACTGGTGGTCATGGGGGGCAGCGTCAAGGCGCTGCCGGTGGTGGCGGCGGCGTTCGAATTCAAGTTCATGGGCGGTTCGATGGGATCGGTGGTGGGCGAACGTTTTGTGCAGGGGGTGGAAGCGGCTATCGAGTCGAATTCGGCCTTCGTCTGCTTCTCTGCCAGCGGCGGCGCGCGCATGCAGGAAGGCCTGTTTTCGCTGATGCAGATGGCCAAGACCTCGGCTGCGCTGACGCAGCTGTCGCACAATCGGCTGCCCTTCATCTCGGTGCTGACCGACCCCACCATGGGCGGCGTGTCGGCCAGCTTCGCCATGCTGGGCGACCTCATCATCGCCGAGCCGAATGCGCTGATCGGTTTTGCCGGTCCGCGCGTGATCGAGCAGACCGTGCGTGAAACGCTGCCGGAAGGATTCCAGCGTGCCGAGTTCCTGGTGGACAAGGGCGCCATCGACCGCATCATCGATCGCCGCCAGATGCGAGACGAGCTCGCCACCACGCTGTCGATGATGATGGGGCGGCCTGCGCTGGCTGCCTGACGCGTGCCAGCCTTGCCGGCCCTCTCGCTTGCCGACTGGCTGGCGCGGCTGGAACAGTTGCACCCCAGTTCGATCGAACTGGGTCTCGACCGGGTACGCCGCGTCAAGGATGCACTCGGGCTTGTGCCGGCTTTCCCGATCCTGGTTGTCGGCGGCACCAACGGCAAGGGGTCTACCTGCGCCTATCTCGAAGCCATACTCCGTGCCGCCGGCTACAGAACCGGCCTCTATACTTCGCCGCATCTGCTGCGTTATAACGAGCGTGTCCGGATCGCGGGCGCCGAGGCGAGCGATGCTGACCTGATCGCGGCATTTGAAAAAGTCGATGCGGCACGGGGCGACACCTCTCTGACCTATTTCGAGTTCGGCACACTGGGCGCAATGGTGCAGTTCGTCGACGCAGCCGTCGATGTGGCCATTCTGGAAGTAGGGCTGGGCGGACGGCTCGATGCGGTGAACGTGTTCGATGCCGATGCTGCAATCGTCACCAGTGTCGATCTCGACCATATGGATTATCTGGGCGATACCCGCGAGCAGATCGGTTTTGAAAAGGCGGGCATTTATCGTGCCGGTCGTCCTGCCATCTGTGCTGATCCCCGGCCGCCGGACAAGCTGCTCGACTACGCGCGGCAGATCGGAGCCGACCTGCGTTGCGCGAATCGGGATTTTTCCGCACAGCGGAGCGAGGGCGGGTGGACGTATCGTGGTCCGCACGCATGCTGGACAGGCTTGCCGCTGCCTGTCATGAGGGGGAGTTTCCAGTTGCGCAACGCAGCAGGTGCGCTGGCGGCGCTGGAGGCGTTGCAGGCGCGCCTGACGGTGAGCGAGGACGCTATTCGGGCGGGCCTGGCCGCCGCGCAGGTGCCCGGGCGATTCCAGCGTATCGCCCAGGCACCGGACATTATTCTCGATGTGGCGCACAACCCGGAGGCGGCACGGGCGCTGGCTGACGCGTTGCGCGAGCAGCCGGTAGCCGGGCGCACCCTGGCGGTGGTGGGCATGCTGGCCGACAAGGATGCAGCGGGCGTGTTCGCAGCATTGCGTGAGGCGGTCGATGCGTGGTGGGTCTGCACCCCGGCATCGCCACGCGCGCAGGGCGCCGTGGCACTGGCCGCCATTTTGCGGGCGCAGGTGGCGAATGCGCCGATCAGTGTGCAGCCCGATGTGAAAACTGCGTTCGCAGAGGCGCAAAGGGTGGCGCGCGAAGATGATAGAATTCTCGTCTTCGGTTCGTTCTATACCGTTGCCGCCGTACTCGACCATGCCACCACCCAGCAGTGAAAATGATCTGAAACGCCGTGCCAGGCGCCGCCTGATTGGCGCGGTTGCGCTGACTTTGCTGGCGGTGGTCATGCTGCCCCAGCTACTGGAAGACGAGCCGCCACCTGCCAGTCCGCTGGCAGTGCGCATGGCCCCGCAGCCGGAACCGGAGAATTTGCCCGATGCGGCGGATGCGCCGCCGGTGTCGGCCCCGCTCGCACAGCCTGCGTCCCAAGTCGAGCCAGCGATACCGGTGCCTCCGGTCGCACCCACCATTCCTAAAGCCGAACCGGCCAAGCCCGTGCTGGCGCAGCCTCAAGACAAGCCTGCTGCGACACCTGTCGCGTTGGCCAAACCGGCCACGACCAGCGAGGCATACGTGGTCCAACTGATTGCGCTATCGGATTCAGACAAGGCAGAGGCGTTCAAGGGGAGGGTGATCCTCCTGACCGGGCTGCCGGCGTATACCGACAAGGTGGGCGGGCTGACGCGGGTGCGGGCGGGGCCTTTCACCTCGCGCGCCGAGGCTGACGCGGCCGTGAAAACGCTCAAGGAACGGAGCCTGCCGGTCGGGCCGGTGGTGGTGAAGTGAGTGCGCTCGACATCATTGTGCTGCTGGTGCTGCTCTTCACGGTGGTGCGCGGCCTGATGCGCGGTCTGGTCGATACGCTGTTTTCGCTGGCGGCCTGGGCACTGGCGTTCGTGTCGGGCAAGTGGGGCGCATTGATGGTCGCGCCGATGCTGCCGGTCGGTTCGGAAAATCCGGCGATTCGCTATTTCGCCGGTTTTGCGGTGATTTTTCTGCTGGTGCTGATCGGCGTATTGTTGCTGGGCCATCTGCTGGGCTCGCTGGTCAAGGCCATCGGTCTGGGGGGGGCGGACAAGGCGCTGGGCGGGGTGCTGGGGCTGGCCAAGGGAATGGCGATTCTGGTTGGGCTGACGCTGGCGGCCGGGTTGACCACGCTGCCGCGTACCGATTTCTGGAAGCATGCCCTGTTGTCGGGCAAGCTGCAGTCGATGACACAGCACGTCTTGCCGCTGGTGCCGGCAGACGTGGCGCAACATGTTCGTTTCGAATAATTTTTATGGATAGGTGCACAGCATGTGCGGGGTAATCGGAGTCGTTTGCAATTCGGTAGCCAATCAGCTTTTGTATGACGGGCTGATGGTGCTGCAGCATCGCGGCCAGGATGCCGCCGGGATCGTGACGGCGGAGGACAGCCGCTTCCACCTGCACAAGGGGCCGGGGCTGGCGCGCGACGTGTTCCGCACGCGCGACATGCGCAATCTGCTGGGCGACATGGGCGTGGCGCATGTGCGCTATCCCACTGCGGGCAGCGCGTCGTCATCGGCCGAATCGCAGCCGTTTTATGTCAATTCGCCCTACGGCATCGTGCTGGGCCATAACGGCAACCTGACCAATACGTACGAGCTGAAGGAATCGCTGTTCCGCGCCGACCTGCGCCACGTCAACACCAATTCGGATTCCGAAGTGCTGCTGAACGTGCTGGCGCATGAGCTGCAGGTGCGCGCTTCCGGGCGCCAGCTGAACCTGGATACGATTTTCGGTGCGGTGGCCGGCGTGCATGCACGCTGCAAGGGCGCCTATGCGGTGACGGCTTTCATCGCCGGCTACGGCCTGCTGGCATTCCGCGATCCGCACGGTATCCGTCCGCTGGTGATCGGTATCAACGACCAGGTCACGCCGCACGAATACATCGTCGCCTCGGAAAGCGTGGCGATCGATACGCTGGGCTTTCGCCTGCTGCGCGACGTGGCGCCGGGGGAAGCGGTGTTCATCGACTACCAGCGCAAGCTGCACAGCCGCCAGTGCAGCGACAAGCCCGCGCTCAATCCCTGCATTTTCGAATACGTGTACCTGGCCCGGCCCGATTCGGTGATGGACGGCGTCTCGGTCTACAGCACGCGCCTTGCCATGGGCGTGTCGCTGGCCGAAAAAATCAAGCGTGAATTCGCCCACCTGAAGATCGATGTGGTGATCCCGATTCCCGACACCAGCCGCCCCTCCGCGCTGCAACTGGCGAATCATCTCAACGTGCCGTACCGCGAAGGTTTCATCAAGAACCGCTACATCGGGCGCACCTTCATCATGCCCGGGCAGGCGCTGCGCAAGAAATCCGTGCGCCAGAAGCTCAATGCCATCGCCGAGGAATTCAAGGGCCGCAACGTGCTGCTGGTCGACGACTCCATCGTGCGCGGCACCACCAGCCGCGAGATCGTGCAGATGGCACGCGATGCCGGCGCCGAGAACGTGTATTTCGCTTCGGCCTCGCCGCCGGTGCGGTACTCCAACGTGTACGGTATCGACATGCCGACGCGTAACGAGTTGATCGCCAATGGCCGCACCGATGAGGAGATCGCGCGCGAGATCGGCTGCGACGCCCTGATCTATCAGGACCTCGAGGCCATGGTGAACGTGGTCAAGGCGGGCAATCCGGCCATCCTCGATTTCGACACTTCGTGCTTCGACGGCCGCTACATCACCGGCGATGTGAGCCCCGAATACCTGAATTACGTCGAGGCGGTACGCAATGGCGAAACCCCGCCGCCGTCGGCCCTGTCGACCCAGCAACTCGACCTCAACCTGGCGACGAGTGATTGATGGAAAACGACTACGACCTTGAAACCCTGGCGGTGCGTGCCGGCACCGTGCGCAGTCAGTTCAACGAGCACTCGGAGGCGATATTCCTCACCTCGAGTTTCGTGTTCGGCAGCGCGGCCGAAGCGGCCGCGCGCTTCAAGGGCGAGCAGCCCGGCCCGATCTACGCACGCTTCACCAACCCCACCGTGCAGATGATGGAGGCGCGGCTGGCCGCGCTGGAGGGCGCCGAGCGCTGTGTCGCGTTCGCGTCCGGCATGGCCTCGATCCTGGCGACGGTGATGGGGCTGATGAAGGCGGGCGAGCATGTCGTCGCCTCGCGTTCGATTTTCGGCTCCACCGTCCAGCTGTTTTCCAACATCCTCGGCCGCTTCGGTATCGAGACGACCTATGTGTCGCCCACCGATCCGGCGGAATGGCGCGCGGCGGTGAAACCGAACACGAAGCTGTTTTTCGTCGAGTCGCCGTCGAACCCGTTGACCGAAGTGAGCGACATCCGCGCGCTGGCGGACATTGCGCACGAGGCAGACGCGTGGCTCGCGGTCGACAACTGCTTTTGCTCGCCGGCCCTGCAGAAGCCGCTCGAGCTGGGCGCCGACATCGTGATCCATTCCGCCACCAAGTACCTCGACGGGCAGGGCAGGGTGCTCGGCGGCGCGGTATTGGGCAGCCAGGCCCTGATGGAAGGCGTCTACACCTTCCTGCGCACCGCCGGCCCGACGCTGTCGGCATTCAACGCCTGGGTCATTCTGAAGGGCATGGAAACACTCTCGCTGCGCATGGAGGCGCATTCGAGGAATGCGCTGGCGCTGGCGCAATGGCTGGAAGCGCAGCCGGCAGTGACGCGCGTGTGGTATCCCGGTCTGCCGTCGCATCCGCAGCATCAATTGGCGATGGCGCAGCAGAAAACCGGCGGCGGCATCGTCGCGTTCGAGCTGAAGGGTGGCCAGACGGCCGCGTGGAAGTTGATCGATTCGACCAAAATGCTGTCGATCACCGCCAACCTGGGCGATACCAAGACCACCATCACCCATCCGTCCACCACCACCCACAGCCGCATGACGCCCGAGCAGCGCGAGGCGGCGGGCATCCGTGACGGGCTGGTGCGTATTGCTGTGGGTCTGGAATCGCTGGCGGATATCCAGGCGGATCTGGCGCGCGGGCTGGCGGAATGAAGGCGCTGCTCGGCCTGCTGGCGCTGGCCGCCGGTTTGGCCCAGGCGGCCGACATGAGCGTGGTTCGCTATATCGATCAGGACCCTGGCGATCCGCCTTATGCGACGCGCATTCTCGTTACGGCGGATTTCATGCGCATGGACAGCGGCGAGGACGATGGCGATTTCATTTTGCTGGATCGGCGCAAGCAGACGGTGATCAATGTCATGCGTGGCAATCAGCTGGCGCTGGTCTTCACTCCCGGCGAACTGCCTGCCAGGCCCGCTGGCTGGAAGCCCCGGCTCGACGTGCAGTCAGGCGCCCCGGGCACACAGCGCTTCAGTCTGGTGGTCAACGGGATGGCATGCAGCGAGGGCGTGGCCGCCCGGGTTGCCGCGCCGGATGTGGCACGTGCCATGGCTGAACTGAAAGCCGTGCTGGCGGCGACGCAGTATCGCGTGTGGCAGGCGACGCCGCCCGAGTTGCAGCACGACTGCGATCTGGCGAATCAGGTCTGGGAATCGGGAATCACGCTCAAGCTTGGCTTGCCGCTTGAAGAACGGGAGTTCAGCGGGCGCACCCGACAGTTTGAGTATCACTCGAGTCAGCCCGACCGGCCAGAGCTTTTTCGTGTGCCGGAGGGCATGCCGACCGTCGCGGCGGCTTCATAAGCTTTCCACTCTGAGCGCGCAGCCGTCCGCGTCGCATACCACATAGCCCCAGCGGGCATACCAGTCCGGCAGCACCCAGCGTTCGCAGTCCTGACCGTCGACCGCATGGGCATGTTGTGCCGGCCGATGGGTATGGCCGTGGATCAGGCGGCAGACCTTGTGTTGGCGCAGCACGCGCACCACCTCGGCAGCATTCACATCCATGATTTCGGCAGGTTTTCCGGCCTTGGCCGATTCGCTGCCGGCGCGCGCCTGGCGTGCCAGGCGGCGGCGCCAGGCAAAGGGCAGGCGCCGTAGCAGCGCCCGTGCCAGCGGATGTCGAACGCGCCGCCTGAAGGCCTGGTAGGCGGTGTCATCCGTGCACAGTGTGTCGCCGTGCATCAGCAGCGTCGGCGTGCCGTAGAGGTCGATCCGGGTGGGGTCGGCCAGCAGTGTCATGCCGGATTGCGCGGCGTAGCGTTCGGCCAGCATGAAATCGCGGTTGCCGTGCATGAAAAAGACTGGCGTGCCGGCTGCCGTCAGCGCCTTCAGCCGAACGGCGGTATCGCGTGCCACCTGCTCGTCGTGGTCGTCGCCGATCCAGGCTTCGAACAGGTCGCCGAGGAGGTAGAGCGCATCCGCGCCGGCGGCTGCTTCATCCAGAAAACGAAAAAAACGCCCGGTGGCGACCGGGCGTTCGTCAGTCAGGTGCAGGTCGGCGACAAAAAAAGTGCGGCCGGCCTTCACGGGCGCACTCAGACGATTTCCGCCTGGGTGATGACGACGTCCTCGAGCGGAACGTCCTGATGACCGGCACGGTTGCCCGTCTTCACTTTCTTGATCTTGTCGACCACGTCCATGCCTTCGACCACTTTCCCGAACACGGCGTAGCCATAACCCTGGGGAGTGGGGGCGGTGAAGTTGAGGAAGCTGTTGTTGGCGACGTTGATGAAAAATTGCGCCGTGGCCGAATTGGGGTTGGGCGTGCGCGCCATGGCGATGGTATAGGCTTCATTCTTGAGGCCGTTGGACGCTTCGTTTTCGATCATGTCGCGGGTGGGCTTCTGGGTCATGCCCGGCTCGAAGCCGCCGCCCTGGATCATGAAGCCGTCAATCACGCGATGGAAAATCGTGCCGTTGAAAAAACCATCACGAACGTATTGCAGAAAGTTTTCCACCGTTTTCGGGGCTTTTTCAGCGTCGAGTTCGAGGGTGATGATGCCGTGATTGGTGTGCAGCTTGACCATGAGTAGTTTGCGTCCTGAAATTGAAGTGGGTGAATGATATCCCGGCATCTGCTTTCATGACACCGGGACGGGTGGCCGGGGTTTATCTTTCCTGTGCCCAGGAAGGGTCTGGCGCGGTCTGGGGCTCAATCCGGATCGACTGGGTTGCGGCGGGCTTGAGCGTCTGGTCCGCAAGCAGGGTTCGCATCAGTTTGAGCTTGGCTTGCGCGGTCGCATTCCCGCTGTCCAGCGCCAACGCCGTTTCATACGCTTCCGATGCCATTCGGGCGCGAATATCCCCCAGGTTTTCGTATGCGGTGGCATATCCCGGGTGGGCGCGGATGGCCATTTCCAGCGAATACAGGGCCGTCTGGTAGCGGCCATGCGCGGCGTGGATCACGGCCAGATTGTTGTAAGGTTCGGGCAGTTCCGGGTAATCCTCGGTCAGCGCGCCGAATATCTCGATGGCTTCGTCTGGCCTGTCCTGGTCGGCGAGAATCAGACCCTTGATAAAGCGTACCTGCGCGTCCCGCGGATTCCGGGCGAGGTAACGGTCGGCGGACTCAAGTGCGCCGACGAGGTCGCCCTGCTGGAATTGCAGCCGGATTTCTTCGATTCCGGCGGCGAGTGCGGGGGAGGAAGCGAGCATCGCGCCGGCAATCAAGGCAGCGAAGAAACGTGGCAGGGCCATATGATATGCTCGGTTCATCTCTTTAAAGACAGCCATTCTAGCAAGTTCGATCTGGCTGAGACAGTCGGCGAATCGCTGGATTTCCGTAAGCTCTTATCTCGTCCATAGTCCGATTTCATTCATGTTGCACATCACCAACTCTCTTACCCGCGCCAAGGAAGCTTTCGTTCCGATCACCCCGGGGCGGGTCCGCATGTACGTTTGCGGCATGACCGTATATGACCTGTGTCACTTGGGGCATGCGCGCGTATTCGTGGTGTTCGACATGGTGACGCGCTGGCTGCGTGCCAGCGGCTACCAGGTCGAATATGTCAGGAATATTACTGACATCGACGACAAGATCATCAAGCGCGCGCAGGAAAATGCTGAAACGCCAGCCGCGCTGACCGGGCGTTTCATCGAGGCCATGCATGAGGATGAGCGTGCGCTTGGCGTGCTGCCGCCCGACCACGAGCCGCGCGCCACCGAATACGTGGCGCAGATGCTGGCGCTGATCGAGCAGTTGATCCGTAATGGCCTGGCCTACCCGGCCCCGAATGGCGACGTCTACTACAGCGTGCGGGGCTTCCCGACCTATGGCCGCCTGTCCGGCAAAAGTCTCGACGAGTTGCGCGCAGGTGAACGGGTGGACGTCGATCCCAACAAGCGCGATCCGATGGATTTCGTCTTGTGGAAAGCCGCCAAACCGGGTGAGCCGGCATGGGCGTCTCCCTGGGGGCCGGGGCGTCCTGGCTGGCACATCGAGTGCTCGGCGATGAGTGCCGACCTGCTCGGCAAGCACTTCGATATCCACGGCGGCGGGCAGGATCTGCAATTCCCGCACCATGAAAACGAGATTGCCCAATCCGAAGGTGCGCACGGCTGCACGTTCGTCAATTACTGGCTGCACAACGGTTTTGTCCGGGTGGACAACGAAAAGATGTCCAAGTCGCTGGGCAATTTCTTCACCATTCGCGAGGTGCTGAAACAATACGATGCGGAAGTGGTGCGCTTTTTCATCCTGCGCGCGCACTACCGCAGCCCGCTGAACTATTCGGACGCCCATCTGGACGATGCCCGCAGCGCATTGACGCGCCTCTACACTGCGCTGAAGCTCGTGCCTGCAACGACGGCCGCGCCAGACTGGACCCAACCGGCCGCGCAGCGCTTCCGCGCGGCGATGGATGACGACTTCAATACGCCGGAAGCCCTGGCGGTGTTGTTCGACCTGGCTGGCGAGGCCAACCGGGGCGATGCCGTCGCGGCGCAGACCTTGCGCAGCCTGGGCGGCGTGCTCGGCCTGCTTCAGCGCGATACGGCAGACTTTCTGCAGGCCGGGCGCGCGCCCGGCAGTTTGGCCGAAGCCGAGATCGAGGCGCTGATTGCCGCGCGCCGGGCTGCACGCCAGGCAAAGAATTTCGCCGAATCCGACCGTATCCGCGATGAACTCGCGGCAGCGGGCATCGTGCTTGAAGACGGGGCGGGCGGAACCACCTGGCGCCGCGCCTGATCCGGCCCCGGCATGACTGCGGATAACCTGGTCCTGGTCGGTGCTGGCGGCTGGCTGCACCCGCATTGGCAGGGCGGTTTCTATCCCGCCGACCTGCCTGATGACTGGCGGCTGTCTTATTACAACACCCAGTTTCAAGCGGTTTATCTGCCGGCCGCCATCTGGCAGGCAGCTTCGGCGCCGCTATGGGAGCAGTGGCTGAACGATACCCAGGACAGCTTCCGCTTCGTGCTTGAGCCGGGGGACGCCGCGTTGGCCATGCCGGCCTCGGCGCGCGTGGTGTTGGCCACGCCGGCCTGGCAGGCGGCCCATGTCTGGTGGCTGGACGAGATGCCTGACCTGCGCCGGTTGGCGCAACGCATCACCCGGCAGGCGGCGACTGGCGACCCTCTGTACGTGTTCAGCCGAAGCGGAGACCTTGGCTTGCTGGAGCAGGCCGCGACCCTTAAGCAGGTGATGGGCTACTAGCAGCCTGTCGGACTTGAAGTAAATCGGCTGCAAATCCGCCTGGCCGGTTCATATTTCGCCGCTTTCTTGGGCAATAGAACGACTATTGCCCGGCGAAATCGTCAAAATCCGCCCTCGCCCAGCCGAATTTTCGCTTCGATTCTTCAAGTCCGACAGGCTGCTAGGGGGTGAATTGGGTGTTTTGGTCCGGGCAAAAAACACCAGGCTCCCGGCTGTCGTGGTCGACCGGCTCCGGTAGAATGTCTGCCTTAACAGACACGGGCAAGATTCTTTGCAAAACGACAATCTGGTCGAAATCGAGAATGTCGAATTTGGCTATGGTGACCGGCCGGTTTTGAAGGGCATCAACCTGAGCGCCCGGCGCGGACAGGTCATTGCCATCATGGGCAGTAGCGGTTGCGGCAAAACCACTCTTTTGCGTTTGATTGGCGGGCAGATCAGGCCTGGCCGGGGAAGCGTGCGCGTGGCCGGCGAATCGGTGGCCGAGCTCGCCCCGGCCGACCTGTACCGCCTGCGCCGTAAAATGGGCATGCTGTTCCAGTTCGGCGCGCTGTTTACCGATATCTCGGTGTTCGACAATGTGGCTTTCCCCTTGCGTGAGCACACCGATCTGCCGCAAGACGCCATCCGCGATCTGGTGCTGATGAAGCTGCATGCGGTGGGGCTGCGCGGTGCCGCCCATCTGATGCCGTCCGAGCTATCCGGCGGCATGGCACGGCGTGTGGCCCTGGCGCGCGCGATTGCGCTTGATCCCATGCTGGTGATGTATGACGAGCCGTTTGCCGGGCTTGACCCCATTTCACTGGGCGTGACCGGCAACCTGATCCGCCGCCTGACCGATACGCTGGGGCTGACTTCGCTGGTGGTGACGCACGATGTGCAGGAGTCGCTCAAGATCGTCGACTATATTTATTTTGTATCGGAAGGCGTGATCGTCGCCGAGGGGACGGCATCGGAGATCCGGGCATCCGGCCTGCCGTATGTGCACCAGTTCGTGCATGGCGAGGCCGACGGCCCGGTGCCCTTTCATTATCCGGCGCTGCCCTATGCCGATGATTTGCGACTGGGAAAACAGCGTGCTTAAACGATCGATCGAGAAACTGGGAAACCGCACCATACAGGCTGTCTGGCGCATCGGTTTTGCCGCCCGCTTCTTCGTGGCGGTGCTGCTGCACTCGGGGACTGCATTTCGCCGTTTCGGGCTGACCATCCGCGAGATGTACTTCACCGGCGTGTTGTCCCTCATCATCATTCTGGTGTCGGGGCTGTTTGTCGGCATGGTGCTTGGTTTGCAGGGCTATGAGACCTTGCAGACCTACGGCTCCGAGGAGGCGCTGGGCATTCTGGTGGCGCTGTCCCTCGTGCGCGAACTGGGGCCGGTGGTGGCGGCGTTGCTGTTCGCCAGCCGGGCCGGATCGGCCATTACGGCTGAAATCGGCCTGATGAAGGCAACCGAGCAGTTGTCTGCCATGGAAATGATGGCGGTCGATCCGATCGCTCGCGTGGTGGCGCCGCGCTTCTGGGCCGGGGTGTTTTCCATGCCCTTGCTGGCCGCACTATTCTCGGCGATGGGAATTTTTGGCGGCTACCTGGTTGGCGTGCAGTTGATCGGGGTGGACGAAGGCGCATTCTGGTCGCAGATGAAGAACGCCGTTGATTTCGAAGAGGATATCCTGAATGGCGTGATCAAGAGCGTGGTGTTCGGTATCGCCATCACCACCATTGCCCTGTTCGAGGGCTACGACGCGCCACCGACAGCCGAAGGCGTGTCACGCGCCACCACGCGTACCGTGGTGACCTCCAGCCTGGTTGTGCTGGCGCTGGATTTTGTTTTAACTGCATTCATGTTCCGGGGAATCAGCTAACATCATGAACAAGACCGTACTTGATCTCTGGGTGGGATTATTTGTCATCGCGGGCGTCGTTGCGCTGTTGTTTCTGGCATTGAAGGTGGGCAGCATGAGCACGGTCAGTTCGGCGAACAGTTACGAAGTGGTTGCCCGCTTTGACAACATTGGTGGTCTCAAGCCGCGTGCGCCGGTCAAGAGTGCCGGCGTGGTGGTGGGCCGGGTGTCGGACATCCGTTTCGACAATGAAACCTACGAAGCCGCCGTGACGCTTCGTCTGGACAATCGCTATGCCTTTCCGAAAGATACGTCTGCCGCCATCATGACTTCCGGACTGCTGGGCGAGCAATACATCGGGCTGGAAGCGGGTGGAGACAGCCTGCTGTTGAAGAACCAGGACCGGATTTTCCTTACCCAGTCGGCTGTGGTGCTGGAGAGTCTGATTGGTCAGTTTATCTACGGTAAAGCTCAAGAAGGGGCGTCAGAATGAAGCTCGCCACGATCAAATTCAATGCTGCGGCTCACGTGATGCTCGTTGCCGGGCTCCTGGCCGCGTTACCCGCGCAGGCTGACACCATCAACCTGAAGCAGGCCGTTCAGATGAGCCTGACTGCCGACCCACGCATCAAGGAGCGCGAACAGGTGGTTGAGGCCGCGCGTGGCCTGCTGCAGGAAGCCCAGGGCAATGCCGGCTGGCGGGCCAGTGCCCATGCCTTTGTCGGGTTGACGCTCAAGGTTGAAGGCGGGTTTTATCAGAATGGGGCATACAACTGCGCTACACCGAATTGCGCCCTGCGAACCGATGGCGATAAATACAACGGTTTGTCCGATTGGAGCCACCTCGATTTTGCCCTGATCAGACCGCTCTTCACTTTCGGGAAAATCGAGCATTATGGTGACGCGGCACGCGGCAACGTGGACTTGAGGCGTGGCGAACTCGATCAAACGCGCGGCGATACGGTGTACGACACCAAGCGCGCCTATTTCGGTTATTTGACGGCGCGCGACATCCGGGTGTTTCTGGAAGATGTTCAGGGGCGGCTGGATCAGTCCATTGCTTCGGTCAAGCGCAATCTCGAAGAGGAGACCGGCGAGTCCAAGCAGTCCGAGCTGTATGCGCTGCAAACGGCAAAGGGGACACTCGCCAAATATGTACATCAGGCAGGCGCCATCGAGAAAATC
This sequence comes from Thiobacillus denitrificans, assembly GCA_002424845.1. Taxonomy (GTDB): domain Bacteria; phylum Pseudomonadota; class Gammaproteobacteria; order Burkholderiales; family Thiobacillaceae; genus Thiobacillus; species Thiobacillus denitrificans_F. The sequence goes on from DILD01000020.1 coordinate 34,637, forward strand.
AGCCTCGATGGCCTGAAGGTATTGACGGGCACCGGCTTGAAGGGGGAGTTGCAGGTGGCTGACGAACGGATCGAACCGGTCGCCTTTCCGCCTGTCGAACTGGCGGATTTGCAGGCGCGTGCCTTGCAGGATCGTCCGGAAATGCAGCAACTGGAGGCCGGGCTGCGTGCCCGCCGTGCCCTGGTGGCTGCGAAAAAGGCCGACCGCATGCCGGACGTGTACGCCGGGGTGATCGGCCAGTACAACTATGCCTCGCGGCGCGAGCAGCTGGACAATCCCTATCTCAACGATCCCTTCAATGGCGGCGGGCTGACCCCGGTGATCGGGGTGAAATGGGATAGCGTGCTTGGGGTGGCCAGTGCGCGCGTCAATCAGGCACAGGCCGAACTGGAAGCCCTTAACCACAAGAAGGCCTTTGCGGTGGCCGGCATTCCTTATGAAGTGAGCGAGGCGTACACCAATGCCCGGGCCAATTTCGATTCGCAGCGGGATCTGGCTCAGGGCGCGGCAGCGGCGCGGCGCTGGATGGTGGCGACGCTGGCCGATTTCTCGGCCGGGCTCGAAAGCGCCGACAAGGTGGCCGATGCGATGAAGAACTACGTTCTCGTCCAGACCGAATATCTGCGCACGGTGAATGACTACAACATGAACGTGGCACAACTGGCACGTCTGACGGGTGAACTCAACTAACGCATTGGCGTCTACTTCTTACCCGGCAGGCTCGTCCGATTCTCAAACAGGAATACCGAATATCATGTTGCGCACATTTTTTCTGCTACTGGCATGGATGCTGGGATTCAGCGCCCACGCGACGCCGGCTAACGATACGCCGCCCGATGCCCTTGCGCGCACGACCACTCAGGAAGTCCTGACGATCCTGAAGCAGGACAAGGCGCTTCAGCGCGCCAACCAGGCCAAGGTGCATGAGCTGGTCGAAGCCAAAATCCTGCCTAACTTCGACTTCAACCGCATGACTCAATTGGTGCTCGGCAGGCACTGGTCGCGCGCCACGCCCAAGCAGAAACAGGAACTGGTGACCGAGTTTAGCAATCTGCTGGTGCGCACCTATTCCAGTTCGCTCATTGCCTATACCGACCAGGCCATCGAATTCAAGCCGCTGGTCATGAAGCCGGACGATAACGACGTGACCGTGCGCTCTGAAATTCGACAGCCGGGCGGGCAACCGATAGCCATTAATTACAGCATGTACAGAACCAGCTTCGGCTGGAAAGTCTACGATGTGGCGATCGACGGCGTCAGCCTGGTCACCAATTACCGGGCTTCGTTCGCCAGCACCATTCGGCAGAGCGGGATCGACGGACTGATCAAAACCCTGGCAACCCAGTCGGCACGCGTTACGCCCGCACCTTCCACGGACGGCGGCACGTGATTGCATGTGAGGGAAATGCTTGCCGCATTCTCGGCGCGGTGACGGTGGACAGCATCGGCGGACTATTGCGCGAATTGCAAACGCATCTTGCCGGGGACGTCGACACGCTGGACTTCAGCGGGGTTGAAACCGTCGACTCGGCCGCGCTCGCGCTCGTCTTCAGCGCCATGCGGCAGGCCCGGCAAGCCGGGCACACCCTGGCCTGCACCGGGCTGCCGGCCAGCTTCGCCACCCTGGCCGAGTTGTATGGCGTGTCCGGGCTGTTGCCGGCATGAGCGAGCTTGTTCCCGCAATCCGCGTCAACGGTCTGCGCAAGCGTTTCCGCGATACCCAGGCGCTCGATGGCGTCTCGCTCGATATCCAGCCGGGCGAGTTTTTCGGCCTGCTCGGTCCCAACGGAGCAGGCAAGACCACGCTGATTTCCATTCTCGCCGGCCTCACCCGGGCCGATGCCGGCCATGCCGCCATCATGGGTCACGACGTGATACGCGATTATCGTCAGTCGCGCCGTGCCCTCGGCGTGGTGCCGCAGGAACTGGTCTACGATCCTTTTTTCAACGTGCGCGAGACGCTACGCATCCAGTCCGGCTATTTCGGCCTCAAGCACAACGATGGCTGGATCGACGAGATCATGCATCACCTCGATCTCACGCCTCATGCCGACAAGAATACGCAGAGCCTGTCGGGCGGCATGAAGCGCCGCCTGCTGGTGGCGCAGGCGCTGGTACACAAACCGCCTGTCATCGTGCTCGACGAGCCGACCGCCGGGGTCGATGTCGACCTGCGCCGCTCGCTGTGGGAATTCGTCAGCGGGTTGAACCGCGAAGGCCACACCATCCTCTTGACCACGCATTATCTGGAAGAGGCCGAGGCCTTGTGCAGCCGTATTGCCATGCTGAAAAGCGGGCGTGTGGTCGCCTGCGATACGACCCGGAATCTGTTGCAGCTGACCAACGAGCATTGCGCGCAACTGCGGCTGGACGCCGAAGCGGTGCCGGCCGCCTGGCAGGCCCGCCTGCAGCATGACGCGGGTGGCGGCTGGCGCGTCAACTTCAGCGACTATGCCGAGCTGGAAAGCCTGCTTGCCGACCTGCGCGGCGCCGGCATCCGCGTGCTGGAAATGCAGTTGCATGAGCCCGATCTGGAGGATGTCTTCACCGACATCATGAAGCGCACATGAGCACAGAAATCGGGGCGAGGGCGCCCCTCCCACAGGTCCGTGCTGTTGCAGGAGACCCGCCCTCGGGCCGAATGGGGCGCGTCATTGCGGGATGGCCTCTTTCGGGGGCAGGCGCGTGCGCAATGAATTTGAAGGTGGGTACATGAGCGGCTTGCCGGCACTCTTCTACAAGGAAATGCTGCGCTTCTGGAAGGTGATGGTGCAGACCGTGGTTGCGCCGGTGGTGACCGCGCTGCTGTACCTGCTGATCTTCTCGCACGTGCTGGAAGAACACGTCGAAGTCTATCCCGGCGTCTCCTATACCAGTTTCCTGGTGCCCGGGCTGGTGATGATGAGCATGCTGCAGAACGCGTTTTCCAACAGCTCGTCCAGCCTCATCCAGTCGAAGATGCAGGGCAATATCGTGTTCGTGCTGTTGCCCCCGCTGTCCTACCTCGAGTTTTTCCTGGCGTATCTCGGTGCCGCAGTCATCCGCGGCCTGGTGGTCGGTCTTGGCGTATGGGGGGTGACCCTGTGGTTTGCGCCGTGGCAGATGCCGCATCCGGGCTGGCTGCTGGCCTATGCGTTGCTGGCCTGCGCCATCATGGGCGCAATCGGCATCGTTGCCGGCATCTGGGCGGAAAAGTACGACCAGCTGGCGGCCTTCCAGAACTTCCTCATCCTGCCGCTCACCTTCCTGTCCGGGGTGTTTTATTCGATCCATTCGCTGCCGGCATTCTGGCAGACGGTGTCGCATTTCAACCCGGTGTTTTATCTGATCGACGGCTTTCGCTATGCCTTCGTCGGCCAGTCCGACACCAACCCGTGGCTCGGTTTGCTGGTCGTGAGTGTCTGCTTTGTGGCAATATCCGCGCTTACCCTGGCGCTGCTCCGGCGCGGCTATAAACTCAGACATTAAAAAGGCAAGATACGCATGGTTACTCCTGACGACATCAAGGGCTGGATCACCGAAAAACTGCCGTGCGACCATATCGAACTGGACGGCGACGGCCAGCATTTCCAGGCAGTCATCGTCAGCCCCAGCTTCACCGGCAAGAACATGATCCAGCAGCACCGCCTGGTGTACGACGCGCTGGGAACCCGCATGCACGCGCAGATCCATGCGCTGTCGATGAAGACCTATACCCCGGAAGACTGGGCAGCACGCTGAATGGATGCGCTATTAATCCATGGCGGCAATCCGCTGAATGGCGAGGTGTGCATTTCCGGTGCCAAGAATGCCGCGCTGCCGATCCTGACCGCCAGCCTGCTTGCCGCTGAGCCCCTGAAGCTCGGGAATGTGCCGCATCTCAAGGACATCAGCACCATGCTGGCCCTGCTCGGCCACATGGGCGTGCGCGTCACGCTGGACGACCAGAATCACGTCACCCTGTGCGGCGAATCCATTCCGCACAAGGAAGCCCCCTACGAAATGGTGAAAACCATGCGCGCCGCCATCCTGGTGCTGGGGCCGACCCTGGCGCGCTTCGGCGAGGCGCGGGTCAGCCTGCCGGGCGGTTGCGCCATCGGCTCGCGTCCGGTCGACCTGCACATCAAGGGCCTGCAGGCGATGGGCGCCGATATCCAGATCGAACATGGCTATATCCACGCACGCTGCAAGCGCCTCAAGGGCGCGCGCATCGTGATGGACATGGTCACCGTCACCGGCACTGAAAATCTGATGATGGCCGCCGCGTTGGCCGACGGCACCACCGTGCTGGAAAACGCCGCGCGCGAACCCGAAGTCATCGACCTGGCGCGCTGCCTGATCGCCATGGGCGCGAAAATCGAAGGGGCCGGCAGCGATATCATTACGGTCCATGGCGTCGATGCGCTGCATGGTGCAGCGTATTCGGTGATGGCCGACCGCATCGAAACCGGCACGTTTCTCGTCGCTGCCGCCATGACCGGCGGACGGGTGCGTACCACGCACGCCCAGCCCGACACGCTGGATGCGGTGATGAGCAAGCTGCGCGAGGCAGGGGCCAAGGTCAGTTCGGGCGACACATGGATCGAGGTCGAATCCGACGGCAAACTGAAATCGGTGGACGTGCGCACCGCGCCGCACCCGGCGTTTCCCACCGACATGCAGGCGCAGTTCATGGCGATGAACTGCATCGCCGAAGGCGCGGCCAGCGTCACCGAAACCATTTTCGAAAACCGCTTCATGCACGTGCAGGAACTGCGCCGTCTGGGCGCCAACATCGAAGTGTCCGGGCACACCGCGCTGGTGCGCGGCGTGCCGCGGCTGGACGGCGCCATCGTCATGGCCACCGACCTGCGCGCCTCCGCCTGCCTGGTGCTGGCCGGGCTGGTGGCGGCAGGGGAGACCACCATCGAGCGTATCTACCATCTCGACCGCGGTTACGAGCGCATCGAGGAAAAACTGACCCAGCTTGGTGCGCGCATCAAGCGCGTGCACTGAAAAATATGCACGTTTTGCGGAGCGGCGTCCTCGCCGCGATTTTCGGCATCAAGGACAATCGGGGTTGAATCGCTGAGCCCCGGACACAAACCAACATGACCTACACCGGTATCACGCTCGCCCTGTCCAAGGGCCGCATCTTCGAAGAAACCCTGCCGCTGCTGGCGGCTGCGGGCATCACGCCGTCCGAGAACCCCGAGTCCTCGCGCAAGCTCATCATCGGCACCAACCGCGCCGACGTGCGCCTCATCATCGTGCGCGCCAGCGACGTGCCGACCTACGTGCAATACGGCGCGGCCGACCTGGGCATCGCCGGCAAGGACGTGCTCAACGAACACGGCGGCAACGGCCTCTACCAGCCGCTCGACCTCAGGATTGCAAGTTGCCGCATGATGGTCGCGGTGCGTGAAGGCTATGACTACGCCGGCACGGTGAAGCAGGGCGCGCGCATCCGTGTCGCCACCAAATACGTCAACGCCGCGCGCGACCACTTCGCCTCCAAGGGCGTGCATATCGACCTGATCAAGCTGTACGGTTCGATGGAACTGGCTCCGCTGGTCGGGCTGTCGGATGTCATTGTCGATCTCGTTTCCACCGGCGGTACCCTCAAGGCCAACGGCCTGGTCGCGGTCGAACGCATCAGCGACATCAGCTCGCGTCTGGTGGTGAACCAGGCTGCCCTCAAGCTCAAGCGCAGCCTGATCCAGCCTGTGATTGACGCATTCTCGACGGCGGTCGGCACACACGACATCGCGTAACTGAATCGACATCGTGTTCAATCCTGTCTCCCGTATCGCCATCGCCTGCGGGGCGCTGATCCGGACGCACGCCATACAGGCATCGGCAGGGACGGTTTGCATGGCTGGCTGGCTGATCCGACCCTGTCCGGAATGGAAATTCCAGCTTTCCGGGAAGGCGGCATGGGCGAGCATGGCGCCGGCTTCAGGATGAACTGGCTCGCAGTATTATCGGCTCCCGCTTTGTGCTGGCTGGTGTTGGTCTGGCTGCTGCGACAAGGCAAGCGGCTGCCGATGGATCATCCCAACGAGCGTTCGCTGCATGCTTCACCGACGCCGCGTATTGGCGGTGTCGGCATCATGGCCGGCGTGCTCGCGGCAACCGTGTGGCTGGTTACCGTGGGCCCGTTGCAGAATGCGCTGCCGGTGATTCTGGCGGCATTCGCACTGGCCGCCCTGTCGCTGCTGGACGATGTGCGCGGCTTGCCGGCTGCGCTGCGCTTTCTGGCCCATCTCGTTACGGCGCTGGCATGCCTGCTGGCGCTGGGCATCAGCGGCTGGATGCTGCTGCCCGGAACGTTGGCTGTGGTGTGGATGACCAATCTGTATAACTTCATGGATGGATCGGATGGACTGGCAGGGGGGATGGCCACACTGGGTTTTGGTGCGATGGCACTGGCTGCATGGATGAATGAAGCGACCGGGCTGGCGGCATTGTGCGCTGCCATCGCGGCGGCGGCCCTGGCCTTCCTCCACTTCAACTTTCCCCCGGCACGGGTATTCATGGGGGATGCCGGATCGATCCCGCTGGGCTTTCTTGCCGCCGCGCTCGGCATCCTGGGGATACAGCAAACCATCTGGCCGTGGCTATTCCCGTTACTGGTGTTCTCGCCGTTCATTGTCGACGCGAGCGTGACGCTGGCTCGGCGTGCGTTGCGCGGAGAGCGCGTCTGGCAGGCGCATCGCTCGCATTATTATCAGCGCGCCGTGCTGCTGGGCGCCTCGCATCGTCAGCTCGCGCTGGCGGCCTATGCCGTGATGCTGGGAAGCGCAGGGGTGGCCCTGGGCCTGTTGATGTTGCCGCCGCAATACGCAGGGTGGCTGATCGCATTGTGGGTCAGCGTTTACATTTCACTCTTCCTTGTCATCGACAGGCGCTGGAACCGTTCGCACCATGCGCATTAATCCGCTCACCGTCATCATCATCCTGCATGACATCCTGGCCGCAATGCTTGCCTGGCTGGGGGCCTATTGGCTGCACTTCGATCTGTCGGTGACGCCGGGCCAACTGGAGTCGGCATGGGCTGTCCTGTTGTGGGTCGTGCCGCTGCAGGCGCTGGTTTTCTGGCGATTCGGCCTGTATCGGGGTATCTGGCGCTTTGCCAGCCTGCCTGATCTCAAACGTATTACCCGGGCGGTTGCCGTCGCGGCGCTGCTTGTTTCACTGGGCTTGATCCTGTTTCATTCCGGCGCCGCTGTGCCGCGTTCGGTGATGATTCTCGACCCGCTGCTGCTGGTGATCCTGATGGGAGGAAGCCGCATGGCCTATCGGGCCTGGAAGGAGCATCGACTGGCCAGCGTGCTGCACCCGGACAGCAAGCCGGTACTGGTGGCCGGTGCCGGGTCGGCAGCGGATTTCCTGTTGCGCGAACTGGCGCGCAATCCATCCGGATTCCATGTGGTGGGCTTGCTGGACGACAGCCGCGACAAGCAGGGGCGGCTGGTGCAGGGTATCCCGGTGCTGGGAACGCTGGATGATGTCGCGGCGTATGCGCAAAGCATGGGGGTTGACGATGTCGTGCTGGCATTGCCCTCGACCGCGCACGAGGTGCGCAAGCGCATTACCCAGAGATGTGCGGACGCCGGACTGAATGTCCTGACCGTTCCTTCACTGGAAGACCTGGTGGCAGGGCGGGTGTCTGTGTCGAGTGTGCGCCCTGTCGAGCTTGACGATTTGCTCGGGCGTGACCCGGTGGAACTGGATGACAGCGGCCTGCACCAGTTGCTGACTGGTCGGGGGGTGATCGTGACGGGGGCGGGCGGATCGATCGGTTCCGAACTGTGTCGCCAGATCGCACGTTTTGAGCCTGCCAGGCTCGTGCTGTTCGAGCAGTCGGAGCTGGCATTGTATGCAATCGAAGAGGACATGAAAGACCATTTCCCGGACTTGAACATTGTCCCGGTGATCGGTGATGTGAAAGATGCTGTCTGGGTGAATCAGGTCATGGCCGAGCATCGGCCCGCCGTGGTGTTCCACTCGGCCGCCTACAAGCACGTACCGTTGATGGAAAACTGCAACGCATGGGAGGCGGTTCGCAATAACGTGTTGGGCACGCAGGTGGTGGCTGCGGCGGCGCAGACCCATGGCGTCGACAAGTTCGTGATGATCTCGACCGACAAGGCGGTCAATCCGACCAACGTCATGGGGGCGAGCAAACGCCTGGCCGAGATGGCCTGCCAGGCCATGCAACTGCCGACCGGGCCGCGCTTTGTTTCCGTGCGCTTTGGCAATGTTCTGGGGTCGTCCGGCAGCGTGATCCCGAGATTCCAGAAGCAGATCGAGGCGGGGGGGCCGGTCACCGTGACGCATCCGGAAATCACGCGCTACTTCATGTCGATTCCCGAAGCTGCTCAACTGGTGCTGCAGGCCGGCCTGATGGGCAAGGGCGGTGAAATTTTTGTGCTCGACATGGGCGAGCCGGTCAGGATCGCGGATCTGGCCAGACTGATGATTCGACTGTCGGGTGCCGATGAGGAGCATATCCGGATCGAATATACCGGCCTGCGTCCCGGTGAAAAGCTGTACGAGGAATTATTGGCCGACGACGAATCCACCTTGCCCACGCCGCATCCCAAGCTGAGGGTGGCGAAAGCGCGCGCCGCCGACGGCGACTGGTACGCGGAGTGCCTGACCTGGCTGGCGCATGCCGGCACGCACGATGAAGCGACCGTCAAGCGCCAGTTGAAAGCATGGGTGCCGGAATATCAGCCGGAGTCGAGGCCTGGCCAGCGTGCCGGGGGTCCGGGTTGAGATGAAAGCAAAATCGCCCTCCGTCCTGAAGTGCGTGTGGACCGGCATCGCGGAATCCTTTGCTGACAGGCACGGCCGTCTTTACGGTTTGCTGCTTGCGCCTGCCCTGATCGTATTCCTGTACCAGGCGGGCCGTGGCCTGGGCAATACCGCGTATGTGCTTTACTGGACGACGGTCTGCGTCTTGCTGGTCAGGCAGCGCAATGTCGATTTTCCCGTTGCGGCATCGGCCTGGTTTGCGGTTTTGCTGGCATGGGGAACATTGAGCGCGGCGCTGTCGGTCGATCCGCGTTCGGCATATGGCGCATGGGCTCAGTATGCCCTGCTGGGCTCCGCTTATTTCCTGACCTGGCAACTGGTACGGCAGATTCCGCAATTCAGCCTGTCGCGCGCGCTCGAGTGGATCGGCATCGTGGGTTTGCTCAGTTTCGCGCTCTACGCAGTGCGCTTTTTCATTTTGCTGGGATCGCCGGATTTTCGGCCCGAGTCCCGGATTCAGGGCTTTGTTCCGGCTTATCTTTCGCCCTTCACACTCTATCTGCTGTCACAGGCGCTCCCGGGAAAACGCGGGGTGTACCTGAGCCTGGCGTATTTGGCCAGCCTGAGCCTGTTGCTGGTTTTTTCCAATAGCCTGACCGAAGTACTCACCCTGGCGACCGCCCTGACCGTCCTGGCCTTTTTCGTCATTCCCAACACGCGCTGGCTGGTGCTGTCGCTGGGCGCCGTGGGCGTGTTTTTCATTGCCTTGATCGGCTTGTTCGATCCCGCCGGGGCCGTGTTGAGCCAGATACCGGGGCATGACGGCAGCTGGTTTTCGCTGCTTGATAAACTGAGCAGTCACCGCACGCAGATCTGGTATCAGGCGCTGACCGTTCCGCCCCCCAATCCGTGGCTGGGGGTCGGCCCCGGAAATGTCGGGCTATATCCGCCCGTGATCATCACCGAAACCCATATCGTGAGACATCTGCATAATCTTCTGCTGGATTGCTGGTACGAGCTCGGAGTGGTCGGATTGCTGGCATTCCTGTCGTTTTACGCGGTGCAAATCCGTGCGATGCGCCTGGGCGTAAAAGAGATGAGCGCCCCCCATCGTGGCGTCATGTATGCAAGCGTGGCAGGAATCTTTGTGGCAGCGATGCTGGAGCAATCGCACCGTTCCCATCATGTCGCCATGTTTGTTCCGTTTCTTTTTGCGCTGTATAGCCATGGATCCGGCCATACGCGGCACGGGGATTGACGTGCGGCGAGTAAGCGGCCTGTCCGGACACGGCAACGCGGGATTCTGAGATGAAAGTCTGTCAGGTATTGGCCAGTCGAGGCGAGGGAGGGCTGGAGAAGCACGTCCGTGAACTTTCGTGGCAGCTTGCCGAAGCGGGCCATGACGTGCTTGTGCTGGGCGACCCCGATTACCTGGCGACCCTGCCGCCGCAAGTCGGCCGTATGCCGATACGCTGTGACAGAAGCCGGCGCAATCCCCTGCTGCTGCTGGAGTTGCTGTTCAAGCTTCGCCGCTGCCAATGCGACATCATCCATGCGCAGGCCAACAAGGCCGCCGCGCTGGTCGGCAGTTTGAGGCGGTGGCTGGCTGCTCCGATCGTCGGCACGCTGCACGGCATCAAGCGCAACAACCGTTCGTTCGCTCGGCTCGATCATGTCATCACCGTCAGCCGGCAGTTGGCCAAGTCATTCCAGAAAGCCCGTTGCTCGGTGGTGTATAACGGAATTGCCACGCCGGAAGGGGGCAAAATCGACCTGAGGGCCGAGTTTGGCTTGCCGGCCAGTCAGCCGGTGCTGTGCGCGGCGGGCCATCTGGTTCAGGCAAAGGGCTTCGATATCCTGCTGGAGGCGGTCGATGGATTGCCGCTGAGCCTGCTCATTGCGGGGGAGGGACCCGAGCGTTCCCGCCTGGCACAGCGCATCGAGCGCCTGCTGCCGGAAACGCAATGCCGGCTGCTGGGACACCGAAGCGATGTTCCGACGCTGATGGCATCGGCCGATGCCGTGGTCATATCCTCGCGACGGGAGGGCTTCTCGTATGTTTTCAGCGAAGCCCTGTTGCTGGGTGCGCGCATTCTCGCCACGGACGTGCCGGTGGCCAACGAAGTGCTGCCCGCCGAGCTGATTGTCCCGGTCGAGGACGCACAGGCATTGCGAAATCGCCTGCAGTCGCTTCTTGAAAATCTGGACGGCTGGACAGCCCTGATGCAGGGTCCGCTGGCCAATTTCAGGGAAGACATGACATACAAGGCAATGGTGGAGAAAACCGTTTCGGTTTATGAGAAAGTGCTCACCCGGCATGCCATGCGGTGAGCCGATCTACCCCGACATCCAGAGACCCTGATGAAAAATCCAGCCACGATGGAGAATGAGTTGCCTGGCGAGAGCGGACGGCACGGAGAGATCGCCCGTTCGGCATCACGGCCCATTCGCGTCAAATTTCTCAGCCGGCTCGATCCGCGCGAATGGCTGCGTTATTTTCCGAATGAAGATGGCCGATGGGCGGATTGCGAGTTTGTTTTCGACCGGGATTGCCAGAATCATGACTGGCTGGTTGTTTATGACGACATCCCGGCGGCGGCAGGACAATCGCGCAATGCCGCCAGCGAGCAGGTGACCTGTCCTCGCGAAAACACCCTGCTGGTCACGACCGAGCCCGAATCGATCAAGGCATACGGACGCAGTTTCGCCGCGCAGTTCGGCCATGTGCTCACCAGCCAGCCGGCCTGGGCCTTGCCGCACCCCGGCCGGCATTATCAGCAAGCCGCCAACCACTGGTTTTTCGGGAGCGGGGACGGACGCTGGATGAGCCGGAGCGATCTGCTTCGCGGCCCCGCGCCCGAAAGCAAAACGCAGGAAATTTCCGTCGTCTATTCACCCAAGCGCCAGCGGCACACGCTGCATGCGCAGCGTTTCGATTTCATCGAAGCGCTACGCGGCTTGTTGCCTGAGATGGCGGTTTTCGGTCGCGGCGCCACGCCGATGGAAGACAAGGCCGAAGCGCTGGCGCCTTTTCGCTACCACCTGGCTGTCGAGAATCATATCGGCATGCACCACATCACCGAGAAGCTGAGCGATGCGTTTCTCGGCAGATGCCTGCCGTTCTATGCCGGCGCGCCCAACGCAGCCGATTACTTCCCGCCCGAAAGTTTCATTGCGATCGATATCCGGGATCCGGTCGCGGCCGCCGAGGTCATTCGCCAGGCCATGCACGAAGATGCCTGGACCCAGCGTCTGCCAGCGATCGAGGAGGCGCGCCGGCGTGTCCTGGAAGAGCAGAATGTCTTCGCGGTGAGCTGCCGGATCGTTGCGGGCAGCGCCCCGCAGGCGGCCGCGCCGGCCAGGCGTGAAGGCGCCATCCTCGGCCGGCATGCCTGGCGCAAACAGCACAGGATCGGCGCGATCGCGCACGCGCTGGAAAAGCTCTACGTGCGCGGCCGTTCGCTGGCCCAAAAATTCAGTTCCTGACCCTGGGTCCACACGACATGTCCGGCACAGCGGAAAAAATTCTCGTCATCAAGCTCGGCGCCTTTGGCGACATGGTGCAAACCGATGGTGCGCTGCGCGATATCCGGGCTTTTCACGGGCAGGCTGAAATCACCCTGCTGACGACAAAAGCCTTTCTTAAATTGATGGGCCGCTGCCCGCATATCGACCGCGTGCTGGTGGACCCCCGGGTCCCGTTCTGGAAGATCGGGGCCTGGATCGCGCTGGCCCGGACGTTCCGGGGCGAGTCGTTTTCCACCGTGTACGACCTGCAGAAGTCGGGTCGAACCGAACTTTACCGCAAGCTGTTCTTTCGCACGACGTCATGGAGCGGACGGCAAACCGGCCCGCAAGCGTCGTCCGCCCTGGCCGGATTCGTGGCCCAGCTGGAAAACGCGGGCGTTCCCGTCAGGCATTGCCTGGCGCCGGACGTGTCCTGGATGGCGGACGACATGAGCCTGTTTCTCGAACGGGAAGGGGTGCGCAAGCCCTATGTCGTGCTCATTCCCGGATGCTCCGCCAAACATCCGCAGAAGCGCTGGCCCTACTATGCGCAACTGGCTTCGGCATTGATCGAACGGGGTTATGCCGTCGTCACGGCGCCGGGACCGGACGAAATCGAATTGTCCAAAAGCCTGCCCGGGCATGTGCTGCTCGGGCCGAATGGTTTCCTGAACTGGTTCGAGCTTGCCGGCGTGCTCAAGGATGCCTGTTACGTCGTCGGCAACGACACCGGCCCGAGTCATGTCGCCGCCTGCCTGGGCAAGCCGGGTCTGGCGCTTTTCGGGCCGCACACATCGGCTGCGCGAACCGGTATCGCCCGGGGCGCGTTCCGTGCAATCGAGGTGCCGGACCTGGCCGCGCTGCCGGTCGAAACCGTGCTCGAAGCGGTCATGTCCGGGCTGCCGCCCGTTCAGGAAAACTCGGTGTAGGACTTTTCCTCGACGATGCTGGAACCGCACAGTGCGTTGATCGCCTTCTTGATCGCCGCGCGCTGGTCGTTCTGGATGTAAACCGAGCGGGCAAGCTCGATGAACCGGGGTCCGAAATCGCGTGCCGCCTCGCAAGCGCGGATGTCATCCTCGATGACCCACAGGGCTTCGTTGACTTCGCGCAGCGCATTTTCCTGACGGTCGAGTTCGTCCGACTGGGCGAGGTTTTCCGTTCGCGCCCGGTCCAGCACCTCCAGTTCGTGATTCACGTTTTTGAGCTTGACCGGGTCGGTCATGCGCTGCGCCTTGATTTTGAGGATGGTGATCTTGTCGATCAGTTCGCCTGCACCGACCTCGATCATCACGGAGCTTTTGTTCATGGTGGTCATGGGGTTTTTCCAGTTGCTCAGTTATAAAGATTCGTTTGCGGGTTCGTGCTCAATTGTTGGCGAAGCGCATCGAGCTTGTCCAGCCATGGCCGCGGCCATCACGTGTCCGATGCGCGCGGCGCATGGGCAAGCTGCTCGTACAGGGCCACGGTTTGCGACTGCATGTCGCGCAGGGGAAAGAAATCGTCTCCAGGCACCGGATTCGGCTTCTGCAGCAGGCCGGCGATGCGCTGCGCCGCAGCGTCGAGGTCGCCCGGCTTCAGCAAGCCATTCGGATAAATCGTGCGCAGGATTTCGCCCACGCCGCCGTGGTCGTATCCCGCCGTCGGCACGCCCAGCCGCAGCGCTTCCAGCGTGGTGCGGCCGAACGATTCCGGCTGGGTGGAAAGCGACAGCACCAGGTTTGAAATCGCCAGGATGTTTTTCAGGTCGTCGCGCTGGCCGGTGAAGCTGATATCCGCTTCCAGACCCCGGCTGTGCACGCGCTCGCTCAGCATCTCAAGGTAGCGCCGCTTGGCAGGCGTCGCGCCGCCGACGATAAGCCCATGCACCGCCAGCCCCTGCCGTTTCAGCTGGGCGATCAATTCGATGAAGTCTTCATGGCCCTTGAGCCGGGTGATGCGGCCGGGCAGGGTGAGCAAGCGCTTTTCCGTGGCCTGCGGAAACTGCGCAAAGAACGCCTGCTGCCAGTCCGGGTGCGGCTTCCAGCCGTGCGGGTAGGCTTGGCCATCGACGCCGCGATGGATGACCTGGATGCGCTCCGCCTGCGTGTCGGGGTATTCGCGCAGGATGTAGTCGCGCACGGTGTTCGACACTGCAATCACCCGCTCGCCCCGCGTCATGATGCGGCTGTAGCGGTTGACGCCATACATGCCGTGCACCGTCGTGACAAAACGCGGCCGCGTGGCCGGGTCCATGCCGCGCCAGGCCAGGTACGCGATCCACGCCGGCACGCGCGAGCGTGCGTGGACGATATCCACCTTCTGCTCCAGCAGGAACTTGCGCAGCCTGCTGGCGAGCAGCAGCGTTTTGAACGATTTCCTGCCGATGGGCCAGGCAAAATGTTCGGCGCCCGATGCGACGAGCGGCGCAACCAGCCTGCCGCCCGCCGATATCACCAGCGCGCGGTGGCCGCGTTCGACCAAGGCTTGCGCCACTTCGAGCGTGCCGCGTTCGACCCCGCCGGACTCCAGCGCGGGCAGCAATTGCAGGACGGTCAGTTTTTTTTCTTCAGCCATTCGATGATCCATGCTGCACAGCGGTCGGCCTCGGCCAGCGGGTGCAGGTTGGGGTGGAGCGCGCCGTGGGCGCACCAGTTTGCAAAGCGGGTGATGCGCTGCGCGTCGGCCAGTTGCGCGATTGCGCGGGCGACGCGGCTTGCCGGGTTGACCGGCAGGTCGAAGGTGCCGACAGTCGCGCCCGCGGTCAGCGCCTCGAACACCATCGAGGCGCTGTCGGGCGTCACCCACACGGTGCCGCAGCGCGCGAACTGGGCGGGCAGCCAGTCGGACGAGGTGGCGGTGTGGGGAACGATGCTCAAATTGGGATATTGCGGCAGCAGCGCCAGAAAATCAGCCGGGGTGCGGCGCGAGGTGGTCAGCGTCCACTGCGTGTCGG